>JBBRDH010000096.1:0-20342 GCA_038204125.1 Mycobacteriales bacterium | reverse complement strand
CACTCGTCGGAGGATCGCTCGGCGGCGGGTCGGTCGGCGGATCGGTCGGCGGCGGATCGGTCGGTGGATCGGTCGGCGGCGGATCGATCGTCGGTGGATCGGTCGGCGGGGCGCTCGTCGTCGGCGGATCGGTCGGCGGGGCGCTCGTCGGCGGCGGATCGGTCGGCGGGGCGCTCGTCGTGGGCTGATCGGTGGAGATCGGTGCGGACGTCGCCGGGTCGATGGTCGGCGTGAGCTCGGTCACGGGAGGAACCACCAAAACCGACGACGAGGTCGTGGCAATCAGCGGGTCGGTCGTCAGCACACCATCTGGCAATGGATCGGTCTGTGGATTCGGGAAGAACGGCGGCGTAGCCAGCACGGTGGGGGTGTCGGGCACGGCATCGCCCGGCCGGTCGCTCTGTCCGCCGCCATGGCCGGCACTGGTCGGTGGCACGCCCGCGGTGGTCGGCGGACCGGTGGTGATGACGAAGACTGTCTGGCCGGCTCTGGTGACGATGACCGTCGCCTGGGACCCGGTCGGCGAACTGCTGCTGGCAGAAGTTTCGGTCGATGTCGAGTTCGCCTGCTGCATCAGCAGTTCCAGGTCGATCTTCAGCAGATCCTGACCGTCGTCGGAGTTGACCTTGTTGACGTTCATCGACGCCGACGTCAGGGCTGCGAGCGCTTTGGGGGCATCCCCGGAGAGCAACGCCGATCGGGCGGAGTTCAGCGAACTATTAGCCGCCACCTTCGCCTCGAGCGAGTCGGCATGATCCGCCCAGAGCATCTGGGTCAGCGGCCACAGGGCATCCCCCGGTTGCGCGGTCTTCGCACTCACTGCAGCGCTCCCGAGCAGCAGGCCGCAGAGGGCAGCGGCCACCGCAACGACCGGACGGACGGAACTTCGCTGCCTGTGGTGAGAGCCTCGGGCAATACGACCGGCAGCCCGGCCGACCGTCGGCACGGCCGGGAACGGCGGATCGAGCAGTTCAGCTCGCCACGCAGTGAACAGCGGGCCGATATCCGCTTGCCCGGGCGGGAAGTCGGCGGGCCCGGGTCCTGCACAGACACGGTCGACGCCGGCGACGGCACCGTCCGGGTTGCCGAGCGCGGTGAGGAAATCGTCGTCTGCGGCGATTCGTGAGATGTCGTCCGGCTCTGACGAGCGCAGATACCCCATCAGAGCACCTGCTGCCGAAGTTCGTCATTGCCTTCCAGCATGCCGCGGAGCTTCCCCAGGCCGCGGTGCTGGGAAACCCGGACCGCAACAGCAGTCATCCCCAGTGCGTCCGCAGTCTCTTCCGCGCTCAACCCGACGATGACCCGAAGACGCAATATCTCCTGCTGGACAGGCGGAAGAGTCGACAGCAGGGCGGACATGGTCGAGGCGACGGAGCCGCCGACCGCAAGCTGTTCGGGGCCGGATTCGTTGCTGGGGCCTTCCGGCAGTTCGGCGACGGCGACTGTCCGGGAGCGGCCCGCCGAGCGGTGTGCATCGATGACCTTGTGGGCCGCAATTCCGTACACGAAAGCCAGGAATGGCCGGGTGTCGCGCTGGTAGGTGGGCAGAGCCGTCACCACCGCCATACACACCTCCTGGGCCACGTCGTCGGCATTGTTGAGCGACCGATGACCGGCCGCGAGGCGCGAGCGGCAATAGCGGACCACCAAAGGATGGACGTAGGCCAGAACCGCCGAGGTGGCTTCCCGGTCACCGCCTGCTGCAGCGGCGACGATCGAGTCGATCGCCACGCCGTCTCGGGCGTCCTCTGTCTCATCCATCGTTATGAAGGGCCTGTCCGTTACATCCGTGGCAGGTGTTGCGTAGGCGTGACCGCCGACTTCGGGCCGACAACGCCGCAGCCACTGATGGTAGTTGGGCACTGATGGTAATCGGGCCACGGTCGCTCCCGCCCGGCAACAACGAAATCCGTAGCCCGGCACGGCCAAAGAGGTCCGGCAGCCGCCGGACGACGGAATCCGTTGCTGCGGCCAGGTGGTCACGCAGAGTCGAACAGGCGGTGTCGGGCGGCGGTGTCGGGCAGGCGGTGTCGGGCAGGCGGTGTGGACAGGCGAACTCAGGCGACCAGGCCGCGCCGGAAGCCGACGGCCACCGCCTGAGCCCGATCCCGGGCACCCAGCTTGCGAAACAATCGGCGGGCGTGGGTCTTGATGGTGTCCTCCGACAGGAACAGTTCCTTGCCGATTTCTCCGTTGGACTGACCCTGGCTCATTCCGCGTAGGACCTGCAATTCCCGTTCGGTCAGCTGCGCCTGTCCGTCGACGATGTCTCTGGGGGACGGGATCCGGGGACTTGTCAGGGTGTCCGCCAGGGCAGCGACTATCTCCGGTTGGGTAGCGTCCCACCGCAGGAATCCCCTTGCGCCACATGCGATCGCGGCAGCAATGGACGCCGTGTCGTCGGGCGAACCGAAGACGATGACCACCGCCGAAGGGTGCAGCGCCAGCAGTCTCCTGGTCGCTTCTATTCCACTGGTCAGGGCCCGCTGGGTCCCTATCAGGACCACATCGGAGGCCTCCCGGCCGTATCGGCTGAGCAGTTCGTCGCCGCCTCCGACGCAGTCGATTGCGTGCACCGAGGGCACCGCCGTCATCACCCTGTTCAAACCGTCGCGCGCACTTCGGCGCTCATCACAGATCAGCACGCTGGTCACAACTGCCTTCTTTCACGATCAGGCGCACCGGTCGGCTGGCGACGCGGTGGGTAGTGGTGCGGTGGACGGTCAGATGCTTACGGACAGTCATCGGGATGGCGGTGGGTCGGCACGTCAGGACGACACGTTGCGCGATTGTGATGGTGGGTAGTCGGTCGAACACTCTTGATGCCCGGCATCAGGCCATCTAGGGTCAAGATCAAAGAGAAGCCGAGATCACAGCTGAGTCGACCAGAGGGCAACCGAGCCCACCTCCGAAAGCGGCCTGCGCCGCGATATCGCCGGGGGGCGGCCATCGGTGATGGTTGGTGCAGCCGGGTTCTCGGCGCGGCCGATAGATGGAGGCGGCAACAACGATGGCTGACACCCGACGTCTTCCCGGACCCAATGCAGATCTCTGGGACTGGCAACTGTCCGCGGCGTGCCGCGGGATGGCAAGCTCGCTGTTCTTCCACCCAGAGGGTGAACGCGGACCGGCCAGAGCGCGACGCGAGACCTCCGCCAAGGCTGTGTGTCTGAAATGTCCAGCCCTGCAGGCATGTCGCACCCACGCGCTCCAGGTGCACGAGCCCTACGGAATCTGGGGTGGCCTGTCCGAGGGAGAACGGCTCCAGATCTTTGCCATGTCCGTATCCGCAGGCTGACCCGTCGGGGACTCCGCTCGCGCGTCGGGTAGCCGCTCCGACGGCTGTTCCCAGGCTACTGGGCCGAACGAGCGCGCCATCTCGATCGGTCGATTGACCGATCCACCGATCGTATTTGACGACGCGACCGCCCAGCGCACCAGAGTGAACCCTTGTTGCCCCCATAGATTGAGATTAGACGAATGTTCTCGTTCTGTCATCCCTTCGCCACATCGATCTGTCACCCGATCAGGTTATAATTCGCCCCATTGGTGAGTCAAGCGGTCACAACGAAGGCCAGACGTAGCAACGGCAACACCAGGTCGGCGTCATCTGAGCAGGCGCAAATGGGTGGTTGCCGTGCGACGCGACTAACGGTGGCCAACCCGTGATGCCCCGGGGCGGACATCCCGGAACCTGGTGGCCGACAGTTGCCGCCGATACCTGCCTCGGATACTACGAAGCGGGCGGGCCCGGGTGGGCCCGCCCGCTTCGCGCAGTAGCGCCGGACGAACTAATGCCTACTGCTGGTCACTGCCTGCTGATACCCGACAGCGGATTTCTGATGACGAATCCTGGCGGCGGATCCTGGCGGCGGATCCTTACCAGCCAATTCCGTGCCACGGATTCCTACCTGCCGCCCGTGCCACGGATTCCTGCCTGACCATTCCGGTACGGAATCCGTTCAGTGCTGGTGCCCGTGATGTCCGCCGCCGGCCTGCCTCGGTGCGTTCTCCTTGATGTCGACGACCGTACTGGCGGTCGTCAGGACCATGCCCGCGATCGAGGCGGCGTTCGAGACCGCGGACTTAGTCACCATGACCGGGTCGATGATTCCAGCGGCGACCATGTCGGTGTACTTGTCCGCGGCGGCGTCGTAGCCCTGGCCCACCGGGAGCTCGGCGATCGCGTTGACGACCACCGAACCTTCCTGTCCGGCATTGGCGGCGATCCAGAAGGCCGGTGCCCGCAATGCCTTCCGGACTATTGCCACCCCGGTCGCCTCGTCGCCGGACAGCCCGGCCTCGAAAGCCTCCAGCTCCAGAGCGGCGTGTACCAGCGCTGAACCGCCGCCGGCGATGATGCCCTCCGCGACGGCCGCCTTGGTCGCTGCCACCGCATCCTCGATCCGGTGCTTGCGCTCCTTGGCTTCGGTTTCGGTGGCCGCGCCGACCTTGATGACGGCGACCCCACCCGCCATCTTGGCCAGCCGCTCCTGCAGCTTCTCCCGGTCCCAGTCGGCATCGGTATTGTCGATCTAACTCTTGATCTGCGCGACCCGGTCGGCCACCGCCGCCTTGTCGCCACCACCGTCGACGACAGTGGTGGAGTCCTTGGTGACAGTGACCCGGCGAACGGTCCCGAGAACCTCCAGCCCGACATCGGCCAGCTTGAGACCGACCTCGGATGAGACCACCTCTGCGCCGGTGATGATCGCCAGGTCCTGCATGAACGACTTCCGTCGGTCACCGAAATACGGCGACTTGACCGCAACGACCTTGAAGGTCTTGCGGATGGCGTTGACGACAAGGGTGGACAGCGCCTCGCCGTCGATGTCCTCCGCCACGATCAGCAGCGGCTTGGAGTCCGCCAGGATCTTCTCGAGCAGCGGCAGCAGGTCCGCCAGGGCGGAGATCTTGTCCCGCACCAGCAGTACGCCGGCATCCTCCAGAACGGCCTCCGCCGATTCCGCGTCGGTGACGAAATGCGGGGAGATGTAACCCTTGTCGAACTGGACCCCGTCGGTGTACTCGAGCTCGATGCCGAGCCCGCCGTGCTCTTCGACGCTGACCACGCCATCGGCGCCGACCTTGTCGATCGCCTCGCCGAGCAGGTCACCGATCAGCGGATCGCGGGAGGCGATGGTGCCGACCTGGGCGATGGCGGCCCGATTGCCGACTACCGGCGTCGCCCGGGATTCGAGGATCTCGACGGCCCTGGCCGCGGCCTTGGTGATGCCGGAGCGGAGCGCGAGCGGGTCGGCGCCGGCGGCGACGTTGCGCAGGCCCTCGGTGACCAGCGCCTGGGCCAGGACCGTGGCTGTGGTGGTGCCGTCACCGGCAACGTCATTGGTCTTGGTGGCCGCGGTCTTTGCCAGCTGGGCGCCCAGATTCTCGCCCGCGTCGTCCAGATCGATCTCTCTGGCGATCGTCACGCCGTCGTTGGTAACCGTCGGGCCGCCGAACTTCTTGGCCAGCACGACGTAGCGCCCGCGGGGCCCGAGGGTGATCTTGACTGCGTCGGCCAGCTGATCGACGCCGCGCTGCAGCGCCGACCGGGCCGAAGAATCGAAGCTGATCTGCTTCGCCATGGTTATGCCTGTCCTCTTGTGGTTGTCGCCTGTGGTTCATGTCGGTTGGTTCGTCCGGGCTGACTTTCAGATGTGCGGTCCCGGATGGTTTGTCGGACCTGAGGGGCATCGGACCGGCCGTCGCCGTCGACGACCGGGCCGCAGACACCCGCGCCCCGGCCTCGCGGGTGCGATGGCCGGGGCGCCGGTGGATTCATGCGGGGCGATGTCGACCGCTCTGGTCGGCATCGCCGGATGTCACTTGGTGACCTTGGCCAGCACGTCGCGGGCCGACAGGATCAGGTATTCCTGGCCCGAGTACTTCACTTCGGTCCCGCCGTACTTCGAGTAGATGACGACGTCGCCCTCGGTCACGTCCAACGGGACGCGGTTGCCGTTGTCGTCGATGCGACCGGGTCCGACCGCAAGAACGGTGCCCTCCTGGGGCTTCTCCTTGGCAGTATCGGGAATGACGATGCCGGAGGCAGTAGTCGTTTCGGCCTCATTGGCCTGAACGAGGATCTTGTCCTCGAGCGGCTGGATCTTCACGCTCGCCACGGTGTGATCTCCCCCTTCTGGGGTTCAAGTGTGCGGACTGTTCTTGTTGTACCGCAGTGTTCTACTGCAGTGATGTACTGCACGGCGTGCCCTGCACGATGGCAATGCACGAAGTTGTTGCGCCAGAGCTGGTCTCGCCAGTGACCACCGAAGTTCCGGCAATCCCGGAGAAGGCCCGCCAGCTGTCGAGGTGACCGCTGCAGGGGCGGACCCGTCGTCGCGGGAGCCGGGCCGTCGCTGCACCGTTCGACTAGCACTCTACCCATGAGAGTGCCAGGGCTCAACCCGGGTGCGCGGACTTTCGGGCCCGGGCAGGGAGAGCTCAGTCCGGCGCGGCGTCGGTCAGCTGATCACGCAGCCGGCGAACGCGTTCCAGGTCCGGCTCCTGGCGATCGGCCTGCAGCCAGCTGTTGTCCTGCGGAAGGAGCAGCCGATCGACCGCTTGCCCGGCGATCAGCAGCCGGGCCGGGTTGAGTTCGACCTGCAGATCCGCGAACCAGGAGGCCAGCTCGGCGGCCGTGACAGCGGGGGCGAGCACCGCTGCCGCAGCCTCGGGGTCGCCCCGATGGTGGGCGACTCCGGCCACCAGCAGCGCAACCGCGGCGAGCGCGGCCTGCACCGGTCCAGGTGCCAGCGGCTGCTCGGCCTGCGCCACCTCTCTCAGGGCACCGGAAATCAGATCACCGACAGCAGGCGGAGGCGCTGTACGCAACCCGGTGACGAACGCGGCCGCCGCCTCGTTCTCCAGCAGCCCCGCACCACCCTGGCCGCCCCGACCGGGTGGCCCGGCCGGCGCCTCCGGAGTGCCGCGCTGCGTTGCGTCCATGACAGCTCCTGACGAGATTCGTTGCGACTGGTCCACCATGAACCATGAATTGCCGGTCGGCGAGACGTCCGGCGTATCGGACCCCTGACGAGCCGGTCAGGCGGCGAGGACGGCGGCGACGTCCATGGCCGGATCGCCGCTGAGCGAAGGGCCCGAGGGCCTGGCTCCGGCCGCAACCAGGTGTGCTCCTACGGCTGCGATCATCGCGCCGTTGTCGGTGCACAGCTCAGGCCGGGGGATCCGGACGGTGAGGCCCGCGGCAGCGCACCGCTCCTGCAGTAGGTTCCGCAACCGACCGTTCGCCGCCACGCCGCCGGCCATCACGACAGTGCCGATGCCGAGATCCACCGCCGCCTGAACGGTTTTCGAGGTCAGGACGTCAGCCACCGCCTCCTGGAATCCGGCGCACACGTCCTGGACCGGCACGGCGGCACCGCGGCGGGTCAGCGACTCGACGTACCGGGCCACCGCCGTCTTGAGACCGGAGAAGGAGAAGTCACGCGGCGCGTCGCCGGCCCCGGTGAGGCCGCGCGGGAACCGGATCGCAGCGGGGTCGCCCTCCCGCGCCAGCCGGTCGATGATCGGGCCGCCCGGGTAGCCCAGGCCGAGCAGCCGGGCCACCTTGTCGTAGGCCTCGCCGGCGGCGTCGTCCACGGTGCTGCCCACCTCGGTGATCCGGCCGGCCAGATCGTCCACCTGCAGCAGCTGGGTGTGCCCGCCGGAAACCAGCAGCGCCAGGGTGGGGCTGGGCAGCGGGCCATGCTCGAGGGTGTCGGCGGCGACGTGCCCGGCCAGGTGGTTGACCCCGAACAACGGGACCTCCCAGGCCGCCGCGTACGCCTTCGCCGCGGCCACGCCCACCAACAGCGACCCGGCCAGGCCGGGCCCGCCGGTCACCGCGATGGCCTGCACCTCGCCGGGCCTCAGCCCCGCCCTGGCGAATGCGCCGCGCACCGTGGAGGTCATCGACTCGAGGTGGGCGCGAGCCGCGATCTCCGGCACCACCCCACCGAAGCGGGCGTGCTGATCGGAGCTCGAGGCAATCAGGTGGCCGAGAAGCAGCGGCGCGCTTGAAGTCAGTCGCACCAGCCCGGCGGCGGTCTCGTCGCAGGAGGATTCGATGCCCAGCACCACGGCGCCCGGGCCGAGCCGTACCGGGGCGAACAGGTCGGTCGACCCGGACTGATCTGCCACGCCGTCAGATATCACAGGTGCGCTCCATGGTGTAGGCGTCCGCCCCGCTGGGTTGATAATAGCGGTGACGAATTCCGATGACGACGAATCCGACTGATTCGTACAGCTTGATCGCCGGTTTGTTATCGGTCCGCACGTCGAGCAGTACCCGTCGGCTCGCCGCCTCGGACAGCAAGGCCAACAACAGGTTTCGACCCAGACCCCGGCCCTGGTCGGCCGGCCGGACCCCGATCGTCTGCACCTCCGCTTCGTCCTGGCGAATTGCCATTCCCGCGTAACCGATGACCTGCCCGTCATGGTTGACGGCAGCCAGATAAAAGTTCCCGGCAGCCAGTTCGGCCCAGAACATTTCAGCGGTCCATGGCGAGTCACCCGGGAACAGCGTCTGTTCGAGGTCCGCGAGCTGTCCGATGTGCCACCAGCGCAGTGGTTCTGGGCTCTCCGGGGTTGGTCGCGCCGCGGCCGGCCGGGCAATCTCACTGCCCGACGACCGGCGGGTCCGGGCCTCGTCAGGCGCATTCGACTTCATCGGCTGGCAGCCGATTCTGGTTGTGGCAGCACCGATTTCGCGGCGCCGGGCACCGAGGCGTCCGGCCTGCGCAGATACAGCGGGGTCAACGCGCCCGGAATCACCCCGGACAGCAACGATTTCGCAGCCGCGGTGACCAGACCTGCGGATCTCGAACCCGTCCCGCTGCCGTCGGCGGTCAGTTCACCGACGATGCGGGCCGCCAGCACCCCCGCCAGCAGTACGCTCCCGGCTCCGACGACATCGCTGGGCTGCAGCCTGTTTTCCCCGAGCAGCTCGGGGACAGCATCGGGTGCAACGACAACCGGTCCGAGCACCCGCGAACCCGTTGCCGCATAGGCGGACAGGTAGACCTCGCGGCGCCGGGCGTCGGTGACCACCAGGAACGGAGCGAGAACGCTTCCCCGACCGACGAACTGGCGGGCCGCCCCGTCGTGGGAGGGTACCGGGTGGACCGGAACATCCAGCGCGTCCCCGAGGGCCTGGGCGGTGGCGATACCGACCCGCAGCCCGGTGAACGGCCCGGGCCCGATCCCCACCACGATGGCGTCGAGGTCGGCGAGCCGGTGCCCGCACGCTGCGAGAGCAGCCTGAGCCAACGGCATCAGCTGTTCGGCATGGGCGAACGGATCGGTGACCATCCGCTCGGCGAGCAATTCGATCGGCTTCGATCCGGCGGCGACTTCATGTGGCAGGGACAGCACAACGACACCCCCCGTGACCGTGGGAGTGGAGGTGTCGAGAGCCAGGACCAGCACCCGACGATCCTATGGTGGCGCCGCCGGTGCCACGTTATGTTCCGATTCGGGACGATCGGGCGGATAGGGTCGATAATCGGACCTGAAACGGTCAGCGACGGGAGCGCAGGTGGCGGAGCTGGTGACGTTGGCCGACGTGGCCCGGACAGCGGGCGTTTCGCTGGCGACTGCATCCAGGGCGCTCAGCGGCGCGGCCGGCCGGACGGTCGGCCCGGCCCTGAAGGCCAGGGTGCTGCACGCCGCCGAGGAATTGCGCTACTCCCCCAACGCAAATGCGCAGGCGATGGTTCGCGGCACGACTGCGACGGTGGGCCTGATCGTGCACGATATCGCCGATCCGTTCGCCGCTTCGGTCGCTTCCGGCGTGATGGCGGTTGCCGCAGATCGCGGGTTGATCGTCACCATCGCCTCCACCATGTGGGACGCGGAGAACGAACTCCGGCATGTCGAAGCCCTCCGCCGGCAGCGAGCCAGGGCCGTCATCCTGGCCGGCTCGAGGTTTGCGGACGAGGACACCCAGCGCCGACTCGCAGCTGAGCTGGCCGGCATCACCGCCGCCGGTGGTCGGGTGGCGGCGATCGGGCAACCCGTGCTGCCGGTGAACACGGTGGCACTCGACAATGCCGGTGGGGCCCGCCGGCTGGCCCGGGTGCTGTGGAGCCTGGGCCACCGCAGCTTCGCGGTGCTGGCCGGCCCCGAGGCGGTGTTGACCAGCGAGGAGCGGCTCTCTGGGTTCCGGGCCGGCTTGGCCGACTGTGGGCACGTCCTGCCGGACGAGAACGTCATCGGGACGCAACTCACCCGGGACGGCGGTTATGTGGCGATGACCGAGCTGCTCGACCGGGATATCGAGGTCGACGCCGTCTTCGCGGTCAATGACGTGATGGCCGTCGGCGGGATGGCCGCGCTGCGGGAACAGGGTTATCGGGTGCCGCAGGACATGGCGCTGGCCGGCTTCGACGACATACCGACCCTGCGCGACGTGCGCCCATCGCTGACGACCGTTCGACTGCCGCTCGTCGAGATCGGCCGCCGCGCGCTGGAACTCGCCCTGGATCACGATGCCCTGGCCGAGCCGACGGTGGTGGCGGTCGGCGGGGACGTCGTCGTCAGGGCGAGCACGCCCACCCGCAGCTGACCTTGCCGTGATGTGGGACGGCCGTTCGTACCCGCCATTCCCGGGTCGACCTGCGCGTCGACATCGGAGGAACATGCAAGGGAAACCGAACTCTCCAAGGAGCTAGCCATGAATCAGCCATCCCAGCAGGGTCCGACACGGCGGCCGCGGCCGACACGTTCCGGGGGCCCGGCGACCAACGCGCTACTGGCCGGGGGCGGTGTGCTGGTGATCTTCGGGCTGCTGTTCTTCCTGCAGGGCCTCGGGGTGGTCAACGGGAGTCCGATGACCGGCGTCACGCTCTGGGCCATCATCGGGCCCATCCTGGCGCTGATCGGCGTTGCGCTGCTGGTCATCGGCTGGCGCCGACGCTCCGCCTGACGGTTCTCGGCAGCCAAACCTCCTCCGATGGCCATTTATTTCGTCCGCCGCGGGGCTGACCATCTGCTGGATATCTACGAATCGAGGGTTGACAGCACCAGGACCATCCATTCATCCCGGGAGCGTTCCACAAACTGGCGGGTGAATTGCAGAGTGACTGCATCACCCCGTCCTTGCCGAGCGGGCGGTATCAAATGTCCGCTGCCGCAGGGGAACCCCTGTGGTCGTCGTCCGCGGTCGATGAACAGCGCTGGGTCGGGCAGTTTCAGATCGTCGGGGTGATGAATCGGTCGGTGACCCATTGGGCGATGTTGTTGGGGTAGGGAGACGGCAGGATGAGCACGATGTGCCGGAATCCGGCGTCCAGGGCCTGGTCGATGCCGGTGCGCGTGTCGGCGGGGCGGTCGTAGGAGACCGGCACGTTGGTCGAACGGGTGATGGCTGCGGGGTCGCGCCCGATCTCGGTGCACAGGCGGTCCAGGATTGCGCTTCGACGGGCGCCGTCGGCCATGTCGCCGCCTTGGAAGTTCCAGACATCGGCGTGCCGGGCGACCAGCCGGAGGGTCGGGGTGGCGCCACCGCCGATCACGATGGGCGGGTGCGGTTGCTGTAGGGGCTTGGGGTTGCCGAACGCGCCCTTCAGATGCACGTAGTCGCCGTCGAAGTCGAAAGGGTCGTCCTGACTCCACAGCCTGGTGATGACGGTGAGCGCCTCGGCCAGCGCCCCGACGGCGTGTTGGGCGTCGTGGAACGGCAGGCCGTGCGCCTCGTATTCTCGCCGGGCGATGGGGGCGCTGGGACGGGACCCGGCACCGATGCCGAAATCTAGTCGCCCACCGGAGACGACGTCCACCGTCGCGGCGATCTTGGCCAGCATCGCGGGCGGGCGGAACCGGTTGCTGGTGACCAGCATCCCGATGCGGAGCCGCCGGGTCTGCGCGGCCAGCGCTGATAGCAGCGTCCAGCCTTCGAAGGCCGGGCCGTTCGGGTCGCCGCCGATGGGCATCAGGTGGTCGAACAGCCAGGCGTGCGCGATCGTCGGGATGTCGTCGGCCTCCCGCCAGACGCGGACGATGTCGTGGTAGCCGACATTCTGCGGCGGGGTCATGATCCCGAAGCTCGGCTGTGCCGTGGTGGGCATCAGCGTCGCCGCAGCGAGGCGTCGGTGATGGACGGGCGGGTGTCGATCTTCTCATCGGGGGACATGTCAAGGCCGGGTGCAACAATTGCGTCGATGGCGTCCAGAACGTCCGCGGACAGCACGGTATCGGCGGCCGCGAGCTGGGAGTGCAGGTGCTCCATCGTGCGCGGGCCGATGATCGCGCTGGTCACCCCCGGATGGCCGGTCACGAACCCCAGCGCGAGTTTGATCATCGTCAACCCGGCATCGGCGGCGACCTTCGCCACCTGCTCGACGACGTCGAGCTTCGCCCGGTTCGCCGGGACGTCGAGGTCGAAACGCTGCGGGACGACGTTCGACCGGTGCGTGGTGATCTGCTGGCCCGCGCGGACCGCACCCGAGAGCCACCCTGACGACAGCGGGCTCCACACCAGCACCCCGAGCCCGTACTGCTCGGTCACCGGGAGCACGTCGGTTTCCGCGCCGCGGTTGAGGATCGGGTAGTTCAACTGTTCCGTGACGTACCGGCCCAGGTGGTGCTCTCGTGCGGCCCACTGGCCCTGGACGATCCGGTACGCCGGAAATGTAGATGAGCCGAAGTAGCGGATCTTGCCCGCCCGTTACAGATCGGTCAGCGCCGACAGCGTCTCCTCGTCGGACGTGCTCGGGTCCCAGCGGTGCACCTGATACAGATCGACGTGCTCGACGCCGAGCCGGCGCAGGCTGGCCTCCAGCGCGCTGATCAGCCAGCGGCGGGAGGAACCGCGGTGGTTGCGTTCCTGGCCCATCGGCAGGAACGCCTTGGTGGCCAGCACCACGTCCGCACGGCGACCGGCGATGGCCCGGCCGACCATGACCTCCGATTCGCCCTGGCTGTAGAAGTCCGCCGTGTCGATGAGATTCACCCCTGCCTCGAGCGCGGCATCGACGATCGCGGTGGCGTTCTCCTGCGTCGTGCGGCCGGATGCGCCGAAGTTCATCGCACCGAGCGACAGGGTGCTGACCTGGACGCCCGTCCGGCCCAGCGTGCGGTAGTGCATGGCTTCTCCTCATGTGATGATGAAAGCGGAACGTTGCTCCACTCACTATACGGAGCAGCGCTCCGCTTATGCAACCGCGACGAGAGGATCCAAAGTGCCGGAGGTGGACGCCGCGGTGACGCCGCCGCCTGCGCGCAAGCGCGCGGACGCCCGCCGCAACCAACAAGCGCTGCTCGACGCCGCCGCCGCAGTTTTCACCACCCACGGCGTCGACGCCCCGGTCCGGGTGATCGCCGCGAGGGCCGGGGTCGGCATGGGCACGATCTACCGCCATTTCCCCACCCGGGCCGACCTTGTCGTCGCCGTGTACCGCCACCAGGTGGAGGCGCTCGCGGCAGCCGCTCCTCGGTTCCTTGCCGACACCACGACCCCCAGTGCCGCACTGGCGCAGTGGATGGACCAGTTCGTGGACTTCCTGGTCACCAAACACGGACTCGCCGGCGCCCTGCGGTCCGAGGACTCCGGGTTCCAGGCCCTGCACGCGTACTTCCTGGACCGGCTGGTTCCGGCCTGCGCCTCGCTGCTGGACGCCGCGGTCGGCGCCGGCCAGATCCGCCCCGACATCGACGCCCTCAGCCTCATGCACGCGGCCGGGAACCTCTGCATCGGCGTCGAGCCCGGAGGCGACACCAGCTACAACGCCCACCGCATGGTCGCCCTGCTCATCGCAGGATTACGGCAGCTGCCGTCGGCTTGAGGGCGACGGGCGGACGCCTCCCTACGACAGGCACTCAGGTGCCCGGTTGCGGGCAAGCATGCCAAGCTCAACCTACGTCAGGAGGCACACCTGGTGGCGCGACTCGAATCCGGGAAGCACAGCACCGCGGAACTGGCTGACCTGACGGGCGTCGGACGGTCCACCTTCTCCGCGCCGAACAACACCACGTCGCCGCCCCCGGGCAAGACGATCGGGGCCCTCTGAACACCGGACCCCTGCGGGACGGCCACCGCTGGACGATCTACCGCAGCCATACAGCGGTAGGGAGTCCCGCTGGAGGGCGGCGATCGTAGTCTGAGGGAGGGGTACCTGGCGACGGAGGCATAGTGTCATTCACCGATTCGGACGAGCCCGTTCCCGCTGGCTTGAGGACCGAAGAGTTTGTCTTACGTCCGATCGTTGCTGACGACGCGGAGGCGGATTACGCCGCGGTGATGGAAACGCGGAAGTACCTGCGGTTATGGGAACAGTCGACGTGGCCCGAGGACGACTTCACGGTGGAGGCGAATCGGACAGATCTCACCGGCCTGGAACAACGCCATGCTGCGCATCGCGCGTTCACGTACACGGTGCTCGACCCGGACGGCACAAGGTGCCTGGGTTGCGTCTACGTCTTTCCCATCAGCGCCACATTCCTCGTGAAATCCACGGTGACTCCAGTCGGTGACGACGAGTGGGCGGACGTGGAAGCCGTCATCTTCTTCTGGGCTCGGCGGTCCCAGATGGAGACGGGAATGGACAAGCGTCTTCTCGCCGCGCTCCGTGCTTGGTTCAACGACGAATGGGAGCTCAAGAGAGCCGTCTACATCACGAGTGAGCAGTTTCAGCAGCAACTGGATCTCATCACCTGCACCAATCTGGCCCTGAAGTTCGAGCTGTTTGAGCGCGGTAAGCCGGGAAAGTACCTTGTCTTTGGCTGAGTTGGGTGCGGGATAGTCGCGTTGTTGGCCTTGCCCACGGGGGATCACGATGGTATTCCGCAGCGACATCCGCAACCGGGCAAACAATGACGTCGTGGTTGGCATTCTGTGCTGACGGATCCCCGCGGCCGCGGACTGTGTTACAGGTTGCGATACAGTTGACCCCTGGAGCTGAGGTGGCATCCGTCGATCGAGGAGCACGTCGCTGCTGAAACGGCGTTACCTGGGAGGAAGCGGTCGAGGGTACACCCCGCCGATACTCACCCGTCCCGGTGAAGGTCCAGGCACCAACCGAATCCTCGGGCAGTCCCATGAAGGCCGGCGTCTGTAGGTCGTCGTTTCGCCAGATGGGCGTCGACACTGCCTACTTGGTCACGGCGCGCGACATGGACAACAGTGACCGCGCCGAATTCCGGCGCCGTAGCAGGAAGGGTTGATAGCGATGGCATTTGGTACACCGTTCACGAAGGCACAGCTGAACCGGATCAAGGCCGACGATGTCGCTGATCACGGCGCCGATGAGACCGGCGAGTGGACTGACGACGACGGCCGCCACGCAACCGGTACGACGACGATGTCCATCCGGCTGCCGATCTCCGTGCTCGCGGCGCTCAAGGACGCCGCCCTCGACGAGAACATCGGGGCGACTGTGCTGGCCCGGCGCTGTATCATGGAACGGCTGGCCACGCAACAGGGCATGGATGGCGGCGTGGTAGCGGTTGCCGATCTGCTGGAGCTTGTCGCGCGAGCGCAGACCCCGCCGCCCGCATCTGCGCCCCCACCCACCAGTGGCGCGGCCAGGGTCAAGCCCAGGATGGCCACTGCTGAGAAGCCCAGCACTGCCAGCAGTGGCAAACCCAACGCGGCCGCAGCCGCTTCGGCAACTGCGGCTCCAGCCGCCAAGACACCTGCGTCGCGTCGGGCTCGGGCAGCGAAGGTCGCAGCAGCTACCCCGGCCGCCAAGGCACCGAAGGCAGCGAAATCAGCGAAGTCGAAGGGCGCCACCAAAGTGGGAGCGTTGTCTCGGTAGCTCGGACCCGCTCCAGTCCACGTTTCTGCTCGACCAGATTGTCCCAATGATCCTGTCCTGCCATCCTGGGGCCAACCCTGGCAATGATCGACAACACCTATTACGGCGGCTTCTCAGCCCGGCCGATTTTCATTCATCGGGCGGAGTCGGCCTATTGTTGCGCCACGCTGAACATTTCCCGGAAGCCCTGGTTCAAAATCCGGCTTCGCCGATCGGCTGCCGCTATCGAAGTCCAAATGGACGTCACGGGAGCAGAACGCAGCCCACCACCTCACATCCCCAGGCGGTCGGAGCCATCGCCAATCCTGTTCGATCACATCCTCGGCGACATCATCAACCAGGTGAACACCTGGAATCAACCGTAGAAGGCTCCCAAGAAGGCCGCTGCCGAGAGATTCTGGCCCTCAATCGGACAAAAATGTCCCGGATCCTCGTCTGGTCGGTCACGGCTGCCTTCCGACCGTCAGCGCGATAATGTTCAACTCTGCTGACGGCTAACGTGCGATTGGGGCGTTATTCACCGGATGAAGTCGACAGCCCGACAAGATCAACCAGGCTCGGGCGGAACGCCCGACAGCTCGGCCAACGCCTGCGCGGCCCGGGCGGCCCAGTCGCCGCCCACCGGATGGAGTGTCGCCAGCCGGGTATCGTCATCCCGGCGTTCCAACTCGATCAGCAGCCGGGTGTCCGACAGCTGGTCGGCGACCCCTGCGCCCCACTCGACCACGACCGCGGCGTCGCTGAGATCGGTATCGAGGTCGAGGTCGTCCAGCTCGACCGCCCCTTCGAGCCGGTAGGCGTCGACATGCACCAGTCGCACCCCGGACGGTCCGGCCGGATGAACTCTTGCCAACACGAAGGTCGGCGACATGACCGTGCCCGACACGCCCAGGCCGGCGCCGATCCCCTTGGCCAACACCGTCTTTCCGGCGCCGAGTGTCCCGGCAAGCAATACCAGATCGCCGGCCCGCAGCCGCGAGCCCAGGGCGCGACCGAAGGCCAGCGTGTCCTGGACGGTGGTGAGTACCACCGCCGAAGTACCGCTCACCCCTCGATCCGGGCTTGGCCCCCGGACGACGAAGACGGAATCGGCACCGGCGCTTGCCTGTTTTTAGATGCGCGCTCGAGCGCCCTGACGAACAGGCGGCGCAACGCGGCGTTCACGACGTCGGGCGCCTCCAGGATGGCGAGGTGGCCGGCTCCCGGAATGATCAGCAGTTCGGCGGCCGGCAATTTTTGCGCGATGAACATGGAGCGCGACACCGGAGTCTGCCGATCGGCGTCGCCGCAGATCACCGCCACCGGGAGCCCGGCGAGCACCGACAGCGCGGCCGTCTGATCCTGCGCCATCAGCGCCGGGGCGAAGTCCAGCATGACATCGACCGGGGTCGCCGAGATCATCTCGTCGACATAGTCGACCAGCTCACCAGCAACGTCGGGTCTGGCAAAACCGAGCGTGCGGGTGAGCAGCCACACCGCGTCCCGACTGCCCGCGCGGCCCCGTTCGATCCACTGCGGGTAGTGGTTCGCGGCGAAGCTCGCCACCTTGAACAGCGGACTGTTCCCGCCGAGCAGGACCCGCGTCACCTGTGCGGTGGTGAACTCCGACGCCGAGCTGGAGATCAGCGCCACCCCGGCAACCCGGCCGCTGACCAGGTCAGGGTGCGACCCGGCGAACGCCAACGTGGCCATCCCTCCCATCGAGTGCCCGACCAGCACGATCGGCCCGACCGGGGCGCAGGCTTCCAGAACCGCGGCAAGGTCACCGGCCAGATCGGCCATCGTGGAGTGGGCCGGATCGGCCCTTCCGGACTTGCCGTGCGAGCGCTGGTCGAAGAACACCAGCCGCGCGGTGTCGGCCGCCGGGTCAGCGGGTGGGTCGTTGCCTGCGTCTCCGAAGCCGGGGCCGGCCAGGCCGAGGCGCTGGAAGTGCCACGAGCCGGAGCGCAACGTCCAGCCGTGGGAGAAGATGACGGTCAGCGGCGCGTCCTTGGCTCCGACCTCCTCGACGTGCAGGATCACCCCGTCCGGAGCCGCCACGGCGTAGGTCCGGTCGGCCTCCAGCGCGCCGTATCCCGACTGGTCAGCCTCGCCCGGGACCCGGAAACGGCGGATGGCCACCCGCTGAGCGGTCACTCCACCCAGCGCTGCCGCGCCGAGCACGCCGGTGGCGATGGAGACGCCGGTGAGAACCTTGCTCCAGGTACTCACGGGGCTGCTCCTCCTGCCGGTTCACTCCGGCTCGGGCTCCGGCAGGTACCGGCGCGGGACTCTGACACCGATCCGGGTGACGATCTCGTAGCCGATGGTGCCACAGGCCGCAGCCCACTCGGCGGCCGTCGGCTCGCCGCGCTCCCCCGGGCCGAACAGCACCACTTCGTCGCCGATCGCGACCTCGTCGTCGCCGCAGTCGATCACGAACTGGTCCATCGCGACCCGGCCGGCGATCCGGCGGCGGCCACCGGCGAGCAGGACTTCCGCGCTCGAGCCGGCCGAGCGCGGCACCCCGTCGGCGTAACCGGCCGGGACGAGCGCGAGCGTGCTGGCAGCGGCGGTCCGGTAGGTCAACCCGTACGACACTCCGTGACCGGCCGGCACCCGCTTGGTGAGCGCGATCCAAGCCCGCAGGGTCATCGCCTGGCGTAGGTCGACCGGCGGTGCCTGGCCCGGCTCGAACGGGTTGACGCCGTAGACCCCGATACCGCAGCGGACCAGATCGAAGACGGCGTCCGGATATTGCAGCGTGCCCGGGGTGTTGGCCAGATGGAGCTGCAGCCGGTGGCCGGCGGAGCGTTGCAGCCGGTCGGCGGTCGAGCTGAACTGCTCGATCTGCTCCCGGACCGAGCCGTCGTCGGGGAGGTCGGCGTTGGCGAGGTGACTCATCAGGCCGACCACTTCGACGCTGCGGGTGCGCAACGCCGCAGCCGCCAGGTCGGCGAAGTCGGCCGGGGTGGCGCCGTTCCGGCCGAGGCCGGTGTCGATCTTCAGGTGGATGCGCGCACTGCCGCCCGGCCCCTCCGACGCCACCGCCGCGACCGCTACAAGGTGCCGGACCGACGAGACGACCAGCTGGATGCCCGAGCTGATCGCGCGGCGGATGTCCTCGTCCGGCAGCCACAGCCAGGCGACGAGCGGTGCCGCCACGGTCGACGAGATGCCGGCGTCGACGAGCGCCATCGCCTCCGTCGGGGTGGCCAGACCCAGGGCCGTCGCGCCGTTGGCCAGCGCGGTCCGACCGACCTCGACGGCCCCGTGCCCGTAGCCGTCGGCCTTGACCACCGCCATCAGGCCGGCCGCCGGGTTGGTTCGCCGGACGACCGCCAACAACGTCCGGACGTTGGCCGCAACGGCGCCGAGGTCGACCACCGCCTCGACCCGGATTCCGTGCACAGCAGGTGTTTCCACCTTTCGATCGACTGGTGGGGCGGCTGCACTGGAGGGCCTCACCGGGCCGGCACCCGGATGCGGTCCCACAGCTGCTGGGCGCCGGCGGCCTGGTCGGCGGCGGCCCGCTCCCCCGCCCGGCCGTGCAGGTGGGCGCCGACTGCGGCGGCGATCACGGGTTCGAGGCCGGCGGCGAGCAGCGAGCCGATGATCCCGGACAGCACGTCGCCCGAGCCGGCGGTGGCCAGCCAGGGCGAGCCGGTGGTGTTGACGAAGACCCGGCCGTGCGGTTCGGCGATCAGCGTCCGGTGGCCCTTGAGCAGAACCGTCGCCCCGGACTCCGTGGCGGCCCGGCGGACCGCGGCGAGCCGGTCGGCCAGGTCGATGTCGGGGAAGATCCGGGCGAATTCGCGATCGTGCGGGGTGAGCACGGTGGGCTGGCCGGCCCGGGCGGCCAGCAGCGACGGCCGGCCGGCGAGCATCGTCAGCCCGTCGGCGTCGATCAGCACCGGGCCGTCGAAGTCGAGCACCGGGTGGAGCAGGGTCAGCGACGCGGCGTCGGTGCCCATCCCGGGACCCACCACCCAGGCCTGCACCCGGCCGGCGGTGCCCGGGTCGTCGCCGGCCACCACCTCGGGCCAACGGGCCAGCACCGCGGCCGCCTGCGGCCCGGCGTACCGGACCATGCCCGGGCGGGTCCGGACGGCCGCGCCCACGCACAGCACCGCCGCGCCCGGATAGCCAATTGACCCGGCGACCACTCCTGGGAGGCCGGCGGAGAACTTGTCGTCGGCGGAGCCCGGCGCCGGCAGCATCGCCTCGACATCGAGGTCGGTCAGGCTGAACACCGACGCCACCTCCGCGGCGGGTTCGAAACCCAGCCCGGCGACCGTCACCCGGCCCGCGTGGCGGTCGCCGATCAGCAGCCCCGCCTTCATCCCGCCGAAGGTGACGGTGAGGTCCGCCCGGAAGGCCGCACCCGGCGCGACTCCGCTGTCCGGGGCCAGACCGGTCGGCACGTCGACCGCGACTCGCAGAGCCGTTGCCCCGTTGGCCCTCTCGACCAGCTCGGCGATATCGACCGGCAGCGGTAACCGGGCGCCGATGCCGAACAGCCCGTCCACGATGAGGTCGGCCCGATCGATCGCCGAGCCGATCGGCTCGCCGAGCGACGCCGGGGCGCCGTCGCCGCGGGCC
>JBBRDH010000095.1:0-20413 GCA_038204125.1 Mycobacteriales bacterium | reverse complement strand
GCGGGTCATCGAAAACCTGTTGGCCCGGGCCAGGTCCATACTCACGGTTTCGATCGACCCGAACCTTAGGACCCTCCTCGTGCCGGTGGAGGTCTATCGGTCGGTGATCGACCGGTGGGCTGCGCTGGCCGACATCGTCCGACTCTCCGAGGACGACCTCGTGCAACTCTGGCCGGACTGGACTCCCGAGCAGGCGGCCGCCCATTTGCACCAACTCGGCGTCCCGTTGGCGGTTGTCAGCCTCGGTGCGGATGGTGCATTCGCTTCGTTGCGCGGCGAGCAGGTGCGGGTGCCGATCGCGCCGACGACACTGGTGGACACGGTGGGCGCCGGCGATTCATTCCACGGCGGGATGCTGCATTACCTCGCGGTCGAGGGAAAGCTGGGCGGCCGACTCGAGGAACTGGGCATGGCAGTCCTCGAGGCCGCACTCATCTTCGCGTCGAGAGTCTCGGCCATCACCTGCTCACGGGCGGGCGCAAACCCGCCGTGGGCGAGCGAACTGGGCTGAGAGTCATCGTCGGATCGACTTCGGGACAAGCCTCGCCCGGTTTAGAGGAAACGGGCAAGCTGACCCACAGCATCCCGCGGCGTCCGGGCCTGCATGCCTTCGCCGATTGCTTGCAGCTTCCAGGAACCGCCCTCCCGGAACACCTTCGCCATCACCATTGCTGTGTAATTCCCGCCACCGCCGAGGGTGTAGCGAGCGAGTTCACCGTCGTTGGCAGCGTCCACCAGGCGGCAGAACGCATTTTCGACCTGCTCGAACGTCTGGCCCTCATATGAGGTGACGACGAAGAACAAGGTGGTGATCTGTGCTGGGACCGCCTGCAGGTCAACGGCTATCGTCTCGTCATCGCCGGATCCTTCGCCGGTCCTGTTGTCTCCCATGTGCTGAACGGATCCGTCCTTCGAACGCAGTCCGTTGTAGAAGACGATGTCCGCCGGTTGGCTCCCGGCGAACAGCAGGGCCGAGGCGTCCAGGTCGATCTGCACCTCCCGGCCGCCGAACATTCCGCGCTTCTTGATCGGATCCCAACCCAGACCCATGCGAACCCGCGTCAGGGCGACGCCGCCCTCCTTGCGGAGTGAGACACGTTGTCCCTTCAGCAGACTCACCGACCGACCCTTCACCAGCGACACCTCGCCGGCGGGAAGGGCGACCGGTGGTGGGGGGCCCGTCCGGGGCGGCGGGTTGGCGGCGGGCCCGCCGGGGGGTGGGAAGTTCGCTGCGGGGCCGCCGGGGGGTGGGAAATTAGCGGCGGGTCCGCTTGGCGGCGGAAAGTTCACCGGGCGCCGCGCCGGCGCCGGATAGCCCGGCGCAGCGGGCGGAATCGGAGCGGCCGGCGGCGGATACCCGGAAGCAACAGGTGCAGCCGGTCGGGGCGGGGCAGTCGGCGGTGCAGTTCGCGGGGCAGTCGGCGGTGCAGTTGGCGGGGCAGCGGGCGGGGCAGCGGGTGCCTCACCCGGATCATCCACCGAGACGCCGTGGTCGGTGATGAGGGCGGCGAGGCCTCCGGCATAGCCCTGACCAACGGCGCGCACCTTCCAGCCGCCGCTCCGCCGGTACACCTCCACCACAATGACGATGCTCTCGCTGGAAAGGCCCGTTGCCTGGTAGCTGGCGATGGGCGCACCGGACGATCCGGTGACCACAGCGACCGGCGGCGGGAACGACCCGAATCGCGATTGGGTGTCGGCCAGCGCGACCACCACCCGGACCTGGTCGATGTCCGAAGGGATTCGCGGCAGATCGAGCTCGATCCGGCCCGGTTGGCCTGATGCGGGCTGCCGGCAGCGGACCCCCGGCGCCTCCGGCTGATTGAAGAAGACGAAATCGTCGTCGGAGCGCACCTTCCCAGCCTGGGTCACCAGCAACGCGGACAGGTCTACCGGAGCGGAGATCTCGACTGTGACCACAACGGAAGCCTCGCTGAGCGAAGCGTTCTGACCCTTGACCAGGGCGGCGGGCGCTGACATCGATCCTCCAGTAGAAGCTCGGGCTCGACCTGATCGGAGATCGAGCGGGGGTCGGTCACCAACAGCTTGGCGTACCGATCAGTCGGGGACCGGAATCGGCTCGTCAAACGGGTCCTCGTCGGCGGCGGGACCGCGCCCCCCCACATCGGACGACGCGGCAGGCTCCGCCGCTACCGCCGACACCGCCCGGCCGTTGGTCACGGGCGTGCCCGTCCAGGAAAGCACCTCCCAACCGTCGCCGGGAGACCCGTCGAGTTCGACGATGCCGCAGTTGTGCAGGGGGCCTCGGGCACCGAACTCGTTGTCGAGATTCTTGGCCCTGATCGACGACCACAGCCTGATGACGGCGCCGTGGGCAAAAGCCACAACCGCGATCATGGACTCCTGGCCGTTCGAATAGGCCTCTAGTTCCGAGATCACCTCGTCGACGCGGGCAAGAACGTCGTGTCCGCTTTCGCCCGTCGCACCGGGGCTTCGTTCGCCCAGTCGACCGGCCATCCAACTGCCGATCAGGGTGAGATACCCGCGGACCGATTCGTCGTCACCGGCCATTTCCCAATCACCGGCGGCGATCTCGCGGAGGCCGGGGCGCACGTTGATTGACAGGCCCCGTTCGGCGGCAAGCGGCGCCGCGGTCTGCTGCGCTCTGGTCGCACTGGAGGAGAACACCGCGACAATCGGCGCACCCACGAGTTGTCCGGGAATGCCGGCGGCCTGCTTGACGCCAAGATCGGTCAATCCCGGCCCCGGCGGTTCGGTATCCAACAATCCGAGAACGTTCGACGAAGTCTGTCCGTGCCGAATGAGGAACAGCCGCATCAGCCGATATCTCCGCTCATCAGCCGCGAAACAGTCTGTGCGGCGGTGTCATAGGCCTCCGGGGTGGCGAACGCCGGAGCCGGCACATTGGTGCCCAGAGCCCGCGGATAGGAACCCAGCCACCGCATCAGCAGTGACCTACGTACCAACGCCGCCAGCATGTCGGCCATCGCCGGCTCCGCGATATGGCCATCGGTGTCGATCAGGAACACATACTCTCCCAGCAGATTTCGGGTCGGGCGTGATTCGAGTCTGGTCATGTTGATGCCCCGGTTGGCGATCTCGCTGAGCACGCCGAGCAAGCTGCCCGGCCGGTTGTCCACCGAGGCGATCAGCGAGGTCCGATCGTTGCCGGTCGGTGCCGGCGGTGGTCCGGGGCGGCGCACCAGCACGAACCTGGTCACGGCTCCCACCCCGCTGCCGATATCGGTGGCCAGCGGAACAAGCCCATGACGATCCCCGGCCACCGGCGCGGCGGCCGCTGCATCCAACTCACCGGCTGCCACAGACGCTGCGGCGGCCGCGGTCGAACTCGTCATCACCGCCTCGGCCAGCGGCAGGTGCTCCCCCAACCAGTCACGGACCTGAGCATGGCCGTGCGGATGGGAACCGACGGTATGAATATCGGCCGACCCGGTCCCCGGGCGGACCAGAAGATGAAACGTGATGGGCACGAACGCTTCCGCAGTGATCATCACCGGATCGCCGTGGGTCAATTCGTCCTGCGTCAGCGGCACCGCACCCTCGACGGAGTTCTCGAGCGGGACGCACGCCGCGCTGACTTCTCCGTCCCGCAGGGCGGCCAGGGCCGCCGACACCCCGACGGACGGGATCAGGTCGACACTGCCCGCGCTCCGATCCCGCCCGACCATTAACGCGGCGGCCTGCTCCGCGAAGGTGCCCTCCGGCCCGAGAAAGGCCCACCGCTCCGTCACGCGTCCCACCCTAACGGCGGCCGGATGCCGACGGGCGCGGACATCAACCACGTCCGGCTCACCCTCCCGCCGCGGCACCACGACCGTCGTCCGGCCGGACCACCCTCTCGATCTCCGCCATCAACCGGGTGGCTTCGCTGGTCGGGTCCGCGGCGCCGTCTGCCGGAAGGTAGTGGACCACCGGCTCCGGGACAGGCGGCGGAAGCGATGCCTCTGCGGTCAGCGCGCTGTCGCGAGAGAGGTTCCGACGCCGGCGGCGGGCCAGCGCCAGATCCCGGTCGACCGACACCCAGACAAGGATGACCCGAGCCGGACTGAGTTGACCCACCAGCGCCGACCAGGCAGCGGCGTCCGCGCATTCGGCGGTGAACGGCGCGATCATCACCACCGACCGGCCGAGTCGACGGTTGTCGACCGCGATGTCCACCAGACATCGATACCGGGCCGTGCGCACCGAACCGCGCAGTGCTGGATGGTCCAGGTCCTGGCCCGCCCCGACCAGCGTCGCGATCTGCGACATCAGGGGGTTGGTCGCCACGTCCTGATCGAGCAGCACCGCGCCGGTGCGCCTGGCCAGCGCCCGACCGAGCGTGCTCTTGCCGCTGCCGGCCGGCCCGGCAACCACGTATACGGTCGGAACAGTTCGCTTGGACACCGGGCAAGTCTGCCCGAGGCCCAAATTCCGTTGGGGTGCACGGTCGAACGCCCCGGTCGGACGCCCCCGTTCGATCCCCCGGTTCAAATTTCAGTCAACCCCCGTCGAACGGCCGGTCCGGTACCCCGGTCGAACGCCAGCGTTGAATCCCCGCGTTGAATCCCCGCGTCGAATCCCCCGGGCAGGCGACGTACCGGGTTTGACATGATCCGCAAGGTCAACTTCCGATCCGAAAGGTCCTGCAACCATGATCTCCTACCGGTTGAATCGCCTTTTCAACCCCCGATCGGGCCGATTGCTCGACGTCGCGGTCGATCACGGGTTCTTCGGTGAACCGGCCTTCCTGAGCGGAATCAGCGATCTCCCGGCCGCGATCGACAAATTGGTCGAAGCGGCCCCGGACGCAATCCAGCTGACGATCGGACAGGCCCGCCTGCTGCAGAGCCGCCCGGGCCGGTTCAAGCCGAGCCTGGTTCTCCGGTCGGATGTGGCCAACGTGTACGGAGCCGACCTTCCGGCCCGGCTGTTCAGCATCGCGATCGGCAACGCGGTCGAAACGGCCGCGCAACTGGACGCAACGTGCCTGGTGGTCAACATTTTCGATATTCCGGGCCAGCCCGAACTGCGGGAACAGTGCATTCGGAATGTGCTTGCGCTCAGGGCGGAATGCACGAAGGTGGCGATGCCGTTGATGGTCGAACCCCTGGTGATGAAGGCCGGGAACGATGGCGGCGCCTATCTCGTGGACGGAGACCTCCAGCGGATCACCGCCCTGGTCCGGCAGGCGGTGGAACTGGGCGCCGATCTCATCAAGGCCGACCCGACCGACCACATCGGAGACTACGCCAAGGTGATCGAGGTGGCGGGCGGGATCCCGGTGCTTTTGCGCGGTGGCGGCCGGGTCGCCAATGATGTTCTGCTGCAACGCACCGTCGATGTCCTCGGCCAGGGCGCAGCAGGAATCGTCTATGGCCGCAACATCATCCAGCACGGCGATCCGATCGGCATCACCCGGGCGCTGATGGCCGTGCTGCACGAGAACGCCTCGGTCGAACAGGCTCTCGCCATGGTGGGGAGGCAGCGATGAGCACTCGGGAGCAGGTCAGGGTCGGTGTCATCGGGGCCGGCCTGATGGGACGAGAACTGGCCGGCACGATCGGCCGGTGGTCGGCGCTGCAGCAGTCTTCCGTCGACCCGGTACTGACCGCCGTCTGCGACGTCAATCCGCAGGCGCTGGACTGGTTCCGCCGGGTCTCGAGCGTGCAAACCCTGACCGATGACTATCGGAAGCTTCTCGAGGGCGCGGTGGATGTGCTCTACGTCGCCGTCCCACATCACCTCCACGAAGCCGTCTATCTCGACATCATCAACGCCGGCGTCGATTTCCTGGGCGAGAAGCCGTTCGGTATCGACCCCGGCGCGTCGGCCGCGATCATCGGAGCCCTGGCTTCTTCGTCGGCATTCGTCCGGTGCAGCAGTGAGATGCCGTTCTTCCCCGGAGTTCAGCAGGCCATCAAATTCGTCACAGCCGGCGGCGTCGGACGGCTGATCGAAGCCGAGTTCGCCTTCCTCCATTCTTCGGACCTCAATGTCGACAAGCCGATCAATTGGAAACGCCAAACGCAATACTGCGGCCAGATCGGGGTGATGGGTGACCTCGGAATGCACGTCACCCATGTGCCGCTCCGCCTGGGCTGGCAGCCGATGTCGGTTTTCGCGCAGCTGCAGGAATTGGTGTCGACCCGCCCCGACGCCACTGGCCGCCAGGTGCCATGCGACACCATCGAGAACGCAACCCTCACCACCAGGGCGTCGAGCGCGAGCGGCGACCTGCCCCTGACACTGCTGACCAAGCGGATCGCGCCCGGTGAGATGAATACCTGGCGGATGCGGGTCGCCGGAATGGACGGCAGCGTCGAGTTCAGCACCCGCTATCCACAGTCTCTGCGGATAGCGAAAGTTCATGACGGACAACAGGTGTGGGAAGAACGGATGACGGGCAGCCAATCGTCCCAACCAACCGTCACCGGAGGAATTTTCGAGTTCGGGTTCACCGATGCGCTGCTGCAGATGTGGGCGGCCTACTTCGCCGAGCGGGCCGGCGAGCTCGGGGACGCCTTCGGCTGCGCCACCCCGGCCGAGGCACTGGCCACCCATGAGCTCTTCGATGCGGCACTGACTTCCAGCGCGGCGCAGAGCGCGGTGCCGGTGCTGCCGGGCTCGCGCCGACGCCACACCCCCGGCGACGTGGCCGGTGTGATCGGCCGCCAGTGATCGGTTGCCAGTGATCGGTTGCCATTGATCGGTTGCCAGCGACAGCGGCCCACCGACAAGGCCCGGACCTGCGCCTCCGGCCGGGTTCAGTCCCTGGTTTCCAGGGCCCGGTTGTAGTCTGCGGCGATGTCGAAGGCTCGCTGTTCGGCGTCGAGGAACAGCTGGTGGAAGTCCGGGTCAGCCGTCCGGAATGAAGCAACTTTCGTGCGCTCGACCTCCCACCGGTTGCCGCGCCCGTCGTCGGCCTCCCGGACCACCCACCACACCGTCTCCGGCCCGATGACCCCGTGGCGACGCTTCCAGCGGGCGGCCTGGACCGCTCGAGCTGTCGAGGCGGCCGCGGAACTCCTGACTCCGTACCAGATCAGTGCCGCAATGGCCGCTAACACCAGCAACAGCAGTACGACACCTACGACGCGCATGGCTGCTACTTCTTCGGGGCTGCGGGCGCGGCCGCCGACTGGCCGGTGATCGCGAAGCCCCCGCCGGGGGCGTAGGTGGTGATACCCGGTGGCAGCGCCTTGAGCTCGTCGATGACGGCGCACGTCGAACAGGCGTTGTAGCCCTGCTGTTTGGTCGCGTTGGTCTGCGCGTCGATCTTCGCGGACTGCAGGCCCGCCTGAGATTTGGTCACGCTGGCGAATGCGGCCTGTGCGTCGTTGATCGCGGCCTGGACGTTCTCCGGGAGCGAAATCTTGCTCAGCGCGAATTGCACGTTGACCAGGATCGGAACACCGAGAATTGCCTGGACATTGTCGGTGAAGCCCTTGTTCACGGCCTGCTCGACCTGGGCAATCGTCTGATTGCCCTTACCGTTGGTCGGCACCACCAGGGTGGCGTTGTTCTGCGCGAGCGAACAGGAGGCGACGAGATCCGAACAGGTCACGTCGCCGATCTGCTGCCGGAGTGCGTTCTGGACCAGGTTGCCGATGGTGAAGGACAGGAACGCGTTCCAGCCGTCGTCGTCCTCCCAGGCGTGCAACGCCTTCCCGCCGGCCGGGTAGGTGCGGGTACCGAATTTGTTGTCGAAGTCCTCGAGCACCTTCTGGTCGGTATTGAGGGTGAAATAGAAGGTGCCCTCGACGCCGACCAGCACACCGTCCTTTGTCGGCACGTTGATCACCTCGTTGGAGTCGGCGTCCTTACTGCCGCTCACCTTGAAGTTCCGCTGGCTGGACGGATAAGGGTGGTCGCTGCTCCACAACCCGGTGTACGTCAGCCCGGAATTGGGCTGGATCACCTGCCTGATCGAGTTGTCGTCGAACATTCCGCCGTTGCGGACCACGATGACGTGTCCGCCGTCGGCCTTGGAGAATCCGCTGACGACACCGATCAGGCCGGGCAGCAGCACGAGCAGCGCCAGCACGGAGGCCAGGATGACAATGCCGGCCCGCCGCGGAAAACGCGGCTTGCGCAGCGGCACCGCAGACCCATGATCGTCGCTGTAGTCCACTTCGTCATAGTCCACTTGGTCAGCGTTCACTTGATCAGCGTCCCCTTCGTCGCTGTCGGCGGCGATCTCGTCCTCGTCCGGCGGCCCGTATGCAGCATCGGATCCATGCATGGGCCGGCCGTGGATCTCGGACCGGCTGCGGTCAACAGCCATCGTTCCCCCCGTTTGCTCGCCAGTGTTTCGCGCGCCGATTCTTAGCCGCCCCGCGCAGCCGACGGCACGGTGTCGAGCATACGAGCGGGCTGGCGAGCCCGATCGGGTAACCGCCGGGTTATCAAAACGTGACTGCACCGGGTGTTGACAACGCTGTCAGCGCCCGCCAAAGTGGCTGAATCACTGCTCATCCCGGTGGTGGACCCACTATTGCCCAGGATGTGTATTCGGCTGCGGGGATGAAATGACAACGCTGTCAGGGCGGACCGGAGGTGACCGTGCTCATCGCAACACCCAACCTCTGCCTGGACATCACCGTTCGACTGCCCGAACTCGTGCCCGGCTCGGTCGTCCGGTCGACCGACACGGTGACCACCGCGGGCGGCAAGGGCGTGAACGCCGCGCGGGCAGTCCTGGCTCTGGGTTCATCCGCCCGGCTGATCGGTTTCCTCCCGGATGACGACGGCGACCGGCTGGTCCGACTCCTCGCCGACGACGGCACCGAACTGCACGCGGTACCGGTGCCCGGCGTGCTGCGCGTCGCGAGCGTGCTGCTCGAGGACAGCGGGCGGGTCACCGTCATCAATGGCCGCGGACCCGAGATCGATGAGGAAAGGTGGGACCAGTACACCGAAAACGTGGCCCGTTCGCTGCGGCCGAGCGACATTCTGCTGTGTTGCGGTTCGCTGCCGCCAGGCGTCCCGGTCGATGGCTACCGGGAATTGGTGGACATCGCTCATGCCGCCGGCCTTCCGGTGATGGTTGACGCGGCCCCTGCGGTGCTCGCGGCGACCCTCGCGTCCAGGCCCGACCTGGTGTCGCCGAACCTGTCCGAGGCCGAGGCGATGCTGCTGGGGACGATCGGGGAGCAGGTGCAGGACGAGGGAGGAGACATCCCGCAGCGGGCGAGCGCCGCTGCCACCGCCCTGTACGCCGCCGGCGCCAGACGGGCGGTGGTCACCGCGGGAGCTGCAGGCGCCGCGCTGTGCAGCGCGCAGGGAAGTTGGTGGCTGCCGGCGCCGGCCGTCCGGTTGGTCAACCCGATCGGCGCCGGCGACTGTTTCGCGGCCGGTGCTTCCTTGGCCCTGCTCGAGGGCAGATCCGACGTCGAGGTGGTCCGGGCGGGGATGGCCGCCGGATCGGCGTCGTGTGAAACGGGCACCGGAGGTCGATTGCACCGGGAGCGGGCCGCGGAGTTGTACGCGATCATCGGCCCGGCCCCGCTGCCGCCGTCGAATGTGCCCGCCGAACCGGACCCGCGTTGAGTGGCCGGGCGACCGTCTACGACGTCGCGCGCGTCGCCGGGGTTTCGATCAAGACCGTCTCCCGGGTCGTCAACGGATCCGATCAGGTCACTGATCCCACCCGGCAGCGAGTGCTCGACGCCGTGGCCCAGTTGGCTTACGTGCGCAACGCCGTGGCCCACTCGCTGCGCACCGGCAGCGGTGACGCGATCGGGGTCGTGGTGGATTCCATCGCCGACTCGTTCTTCGCCACTCTGGTGTCGGTCATCGAAGAACGCATGCTCGCCGAGGGCATCAGCGTGCTGATCGCCTCGACCGGACGGTCGGCCGCCCGGGAACGCGGCCAGGTCGTCAGACTCGCCCAGCAGCACGTCCGGGCACTGCTCATTGCGCCGATCGGCGACGACCATTCCTACATCCGGGACGCCACCGCGGGTGTCCCGGTGGTCCTGATCGACAGAGGCTGGGAATTGCCGGGTTACGACACCGTTGTGGTGCAGGACCGGCACGCTTCCCGGGCGGCGGTCGATCATCTCGTCACGTTCGGCCATCGCCGGATTGCCTTCATCGGCGACAACGGATTCCTGTCGACCATTGCCGAGCGGCGCCTGGGTTACCTGGACGCCCTCGCCGCCGCGGGTATCGACCCCGATGACTTGCTGCTCCGCACCGGCTGCGGTGAAACCGATACGGCGGCGGCGGCGACCATGGCGCTGCTGGCATTGCCGGATCCGCCGACGGCGATCTTCTCCTCGAATCCGCGGGCCAGCCTCGGCGTGGTGCGGGCGCTGCACCAGGGCCGGCGCACCGACATCGCGTTGGTCAGCTTCGGCGACTTCGCCCTCGCCGATTCCCTGGAGCCGGCCGTGACCATCGTCGACCAGGATCCGACGCCCATTGCCGAGGCTGCCGTCGACCGACTGCTCGCCCGCCTCGCCGGCGGCGCGGACCCGCCGGCCGACATAGTGCTGAACCTGCAGATAGTCCCCAGAGGATCAGGAGAACTGCAACCGTGCAACCAATAGTCATGCCGCCCAACATCATCGACCACTTCTATCTGGGTGGGGAGAGAATCGCCGAACTGCGTGGGGTCGATATGCCTTCACCCCGTCGCCCCGAAGAATGGCTGGCCGCAACGACTTCGCGTGCCGGCGAACCAGGCGTTGGGCCGAGCCGCACCGCGGACGGCACTTTGCTGCGCGACCTGATCGCTGCCGATCCGGTCGGCTGGATGGGCAGCGCCGATGGTCCGGCCGGTGACAACGGGATCCTGGTCAAGCTTCTCGATCCCGCGCAGCGACTGCCCGTGCACGTGCACCCGGACCGGCAGTTCGCCACCAGCCATCTCAATTGCCCCTACGGCAAAACAGAGGCCTGGTACGTGCTCGCCACCTCCGGCGACACACCTTCGGTCTGGCTCGGTTTCACCGAAGACGTGGACCCGGCCGAACTGAGCGAGCGGGTCGACCGGCAGGACTCCGAATGGATGCTGTCCAGGATGCATCGACTGACCGTCAAGCCGGGCGACGGCATCCTGGTCCCCGCCGGCACCGCGCATGCCATCGGCGAGGGCGTCTTCGTCGCCGAAGTGCAGGAGCCGACCGACTTCTCGATTCTTCTGGAATGGTCGGTGACCACTGCGACCCGGGACGAATCCCATCTGGACCTGGGGATGCCGGTGGCGCTCAAGGCGCTCGATCACCACGCCTTTTCACCGGCGAAGGTGCAGTCACTGGTCCGGCAGACCGATCCCGCCGGGCGCAGTGCCGACCCGCAACGGCTTTTGCCGGAGGCGGCCGACCCGTTCTTCCGACTCCATCTCTTTGCCCCGGCAGCCGACACGGCGCCAACGACACCGGCCGGGTTTGCGGTTGCCGTGGCATTGGCCGGGACCGGCGCGATGACCTCTGCGCAGGGTGACGTCCCGGTCCGGCGCGGGCAGGTGTTCGCCGTTCCGGCGTCGTTCGGGGATTGGTCCGTCACCGGCGATGTCGAACTGCTGGCCTGCCGGCCCGGGGCCGGATGGCCGGCGTCACTGGCCCCGGTGTCACTGGTCACCCCGTCATCGGTCCCCCCGTCATCGGTCCCCCCGTCATCGGGTCGGAAATCCTCAGGTTTCGGGCAGGTCGAATGACGACAGGCCTCATGCTCGGCGTCGATATCGGCACCTCCGACTCGAAGGTGCTCGCCACCACCGCCGACGGCACCGAAATCGCCGCGGTCTCGACGCCGACCCGGTGGCGCAGCCACCCGTCGCCGAGCGGAGATCAGACCTGGACCGACACCGATCCCGAGCTGTTGGCGCGCACCGTGCTCGAGCTGCTCGAGCGGGCCGTCGACGCGGCCGGGGCACAGGTCGGGGCGGTCAGTGTGCAGGCCATCGCGATTACCGGAATGGCCGAAGCGGGGGTTTTGCTCGACGCCGACTCCCGGCCGGCGCACCCGCTGATCGCCTGGTTCGATCCCAGGGGCGGCGACGAGATGCTCGCCCTGGACAGCGATCTGCTCGACCAGTTCGGCGGCCGCACGGGGTTGCCGGTGTCGGCCCTGGCCACCCTCGCGAAGCTCGCCTGGATGCGGAAGCAGGGCACATCTCTGCCCGGCCGACAATGGCTCAGCGTGCCGGAGTTCGTCGCCCATCGACTGGGCGCCGGGCGGGCGGCTGAGTTCTCGTTGGTCGCGAGAACGGGTCTGCTCGACCAGGAGTCCGGCGAGTTGTGGCCGGAGGCGCTCGCTGCGATCGGCGCGGATGAGTCACTGGTGCCGCCCCTGGTGGTGGCCGGCACGCCCCTGGGCCGGGCGGCCGGCGGGTCGGTACCGGCGGTGCTGCACGGTGCGGTACTGACAGTGGCCGGGCACGACCATCCGGTGGCCGCCGTGGGCTGCGGAGTGACGGCCGCCGACACCGTTTTCGACTCGTTCGGGACCGCCGAGGCCCTCGTCAGATCGGTCGATGGAAACGTCGACTTCCAGGCCAGGCGGCGATTGGCTCTCGGCGGCGTCAATTCCGTTCACCACGTCCTGGCCGGGCAGCGGCTGCTGCTGGGCGGGACCAAGGCCGGACTGTTGTTGCGCCGCACCGTCGATCTGCTGGGCGTTGCCACCGCAGAACACCGCGATCGGTTGGACGCCGCGGCCTGCGCGCTGGCGGATTCGTCGGCCGGCGCCGGGCCGGATGATGTGGGCCTCGCCGGCATCCGGGTGTGGGGCGCCGCCAACGACGACGGGGCGCTCCGGATCACCGTGACCACTGACAACGTCAGCCCCGCGGCATTATGGCTGACAGCGGTCGGGCATGGGGTGAAGGAGGCGGCCCGGTGCCTCGAGTTGATGGCCGCCGAGATCGGGCCGGCCACCTCCGCGGTGGTTGCCGGCGGCTGGATGCGGATGGAATCGGTTCGCAGATCCAAGATCGACTCACTGCCGGACGTCAGGTTCTCCGACCGTTCACAGGCCGGCGCCTTCGGGGCGGCAATGTTTGCCGCCCATGCGTTCGCGGTCGCCGAAGAGATGGCCGCCTCCGGAGATCCGGCCGGCGACCGCATTTGGTCCCCGATCGGGCCGTCACCCGAATTTGCCGCGCGATTCACCGCGATGCCGACCGACGGCGTCGCGCTACCTGCGGCAGCCGTACCGCCGCGTCGTTCGAGCCCCCTGGAGACAGCCAAGTGACCAGCCCGACCATGAACACGAGCGCCACCGCGGCACGGGCCGGCTTGGCCGGCATCGCTACCGAACAGTCCACTTTCGCGATAGTGGCGATGGACCAGCGAAACACCCTCAAACGGATGTTCGTCGCCGCCGGCATCGCCGATCCGTCAGACCGAGAACTCATCGAGATCAAGGTTGACACGGTAGAAGCGTTGCGCGGGACCGCTTCCGGCTTCCTGCTCGACCCGACATTCGGTATCCCGGCTGTCGCCGAGCTTCCCGCAACCGGGCCTGAGGTCGGTGTGCTGCTGGCCGCCGAACCATCGATCCGCGGTACCGTCAACGGCGAGCCGCGAACCCACCGCGATCCGGCGCTGGACGCGAGGTGGGCCATCGATCAGGGCGGGCATGCCTTGAAGTTCTTCGTGCAGCTACGGATGGACCGGCGAGCTGCTGCTGGCGAGCCGGACACCGCCGCTGAGGTGCTAGACGTGGTCCGCCAAGTGGTCGCGGACTGCCGGGCCGGCGGCATTCCGAGCGTCATCGAAAATCTGATCTTCCCTTTGGCCGGTGAGGCGCCGGCCTCGGACCGCGAGCGGGCCGACCGGATCATCGAGGCCGCTGTCGCCATCAACGACCTCGGGCCGGATCTGATCAAGATCGAATATCCCGTCGACGCCGCCGGGTGCCGCCGGCTCGCGGCCGTTCTCGACGTGCCGTGGGCGGTGCTGTCCGCCGGTGTGCCGTTCGACGAATTCGCCGCTGCGCTGCGGATCTCCTGCGACGAGGGCGGTACCAGCGGCTTCATCGCCGGCCGCTCGATCTGGAAGGACGCCGTCGGAATGGATCGGGTCGCCAGGCAGGCGTTTCTCGCCGACGAGGGCAGACGGCGGCTGGAGAAATTGGTACAGGTGATCGACGGGCGTGCGCGCCCCTTCACGGAGGTGGTGAAAAAGTGACTCCGATCTTGGAGGCACGCGGCCTGTCAAGGAGTTTCGGCCACGTGCGCGCGTTGGACGGCGCTGATTTCGACGTGAACGCCGGCGAGGTGGTGGCTCTCATCGGCGACAACGGCGCCGGAAAGTCGACCATGGTGAAGGCGCTCTCCGGCAACCTCGACCTGGACGAGGGGGAGGTGTTCTTCGAGGGCCAACAGATCAAATTGACCACGCCGCAGCAGGTCTCGGCGTTGGGTATCGAGGTGGTCTATCAGGATCTCGCCCTGGCCCCGCATCTGGATCCGGCGCAGAACATCTTCCTCGGCCGGGAACTCCCGGCGAAGGGCCTGCTCGGCAAGCTCGGTTTCATGGACAACCGCGAGATGCGCAAGCGGGCAAGGGCCTCGTTCGACGAACTGGGTGCGACCGTCCGGTCGCTGACGTCGCCGGTGGGTTCGATGTCCGGTGGGCAACGGCAGGGGATCGCGATCGCCAGGGCCATTTCGTGGGCCAGCAAAGTGGTGTTCCTCGACGAACCGACTGCTGCGCTCGGGGTGGTCCAGACCCACAACGTCCTGGAGACGATCAAGCGGGTACGGGACAGAGGCATTGCAGTGGTTTTGATCTCGCATTCGATGCCCGAGGTGCTCCGGGTCGCCGATCGGGTCCAGGTAATGCGGCTGGGCCGCCGGGTCGCCACTCTCGACGCGAAGGACGCCACCGTCGAGCAGCTGGTCGGCGCGATGACCGGCGCCCTCGATGTCGACAAGGGGGCAGCGGCATGACCACCACCACGCCGACGTCAACCACGCCCGTCAAGGACCCCGCGGAGCAGCAGCAAACCTTTCTGAAGCGGCTGGCGAACCTCCAGTCCGTCTGGATTCTCGGCGTCCTCGTGGTGATTGTGGCCTTTTTCGCTATCAAGGGCGGCGCCCGCTTCTTCTCGGGCGGCAATTTTTCATTGATCAGTCAGAACATCTCGGTGCTGGCCGTACTCGGGGTGGGGATGACATTCATCATCATCACCTCGGGTATCGATCTCTCCATCGGATCGGTGCTGGTGTTCGCCTCGGTGATATCGGCGAAAGTGATGGAGGCAATCGGCGGCGGCGGCGGCGGGGTCATCACCGCCGGGGTGCTGTCCGGACTTGCCGCCGGTACGGCCTGGGGGTGGCTCAACGGTTATCTTGTTGCGAAAGCAAAAGTGCCGCCGTTCATCGTTACCCTCGGGACACTATCCGCCGCACTGGGTCTGGCCCAGGTGCTGACCAAGGGGCTCAATATCACCCTTGATTCAACCAATACGCTGTCTGATTTCGGGATCTACACCAGGTTTCTCGGGATCCCGGCCCTGCCGTTCATCGCGTTGATCGTTGTCATTCTCGGTGGGGTTACCTTGCATCGCACGAAGTTCGGTCGCTACACTTATGCTATCGGCTCCAATGCCGAGGCGGCCAGGCGGGTCGGGGTAAAGGTCGACCGACACCTCATCTCGGTGTACGCGCTGGCCGGGTTTCTGTCCGGTATCGGTGCCGTCATGTACCTTGCCCAATTCGGAACCACGACGATCGCAGGTCAATCTCTGACCAATCTGAACGTGATCGCTGCGGTCGTGATCGGCGGGACGTCGGTCTTCGGCGGCGAGGGATCCATGTTCGGCACGATCGTCGGCCTCTTCATCCCCGCCGTCCTGCAGTCCGGTTTCGTCATCATCGGCGTCCAGCCGTTCTGGCAGGGAGTGGCCGTCGGCGTTGTCCTCATCGCCGCGGTCTACATCGATCAAACCCGCCGGGCCGCAGCCCTGCGTGGCGCAAAGTCCCGTCGCCTCGGCAGCAGGTCGAGTCGGAAACAGTGAAAGGAAGCGCAATGAAGCGGTCCATCCTCCTCAAAGCATCAGCCGGTGCGATAGCCGCACTGGTCGTGGTGTCTGGGTGTTCATCATCCAAACCCGCGGCCGCCGCCTCGTCGGCCCTCTCGTCGATCACCTCGGCAGCGGATTCGGTGGCCTCCGGTGCATCTTCGGTGCTCTCGTCGGCGGTGTCGTCCGCGTCGTCGGCCGCATCATCGGAGGCGTCATCAACCGGGTCCTCGGCGGCCGATACGGCGGGCTCATCGAGCGCCCCGGCCGGTTCGGGTTCGGCGTCGAGTTCGGCCGCCGGTGGTGGCGCTCCGAGCACTGCGAAGAAGAACTACAAGGTCTCCTTCGTCCAGGGGGTGGCCGGTGACAACTTCTACATCACGATGCAGTGCGGCATCGAGGCTGAGGCGAAGAAACTTGGGGTGACGGTGAACACCCAGGGCGCCACCAAGTTCGATCCGACGCTGCAGAAGCCGATCCTGGATTCCGTAGTCCAGTCCAAGCCGGATGCGTTGCTCATCGCGCCGACCGACGTCAAGGCGATGCAGGCACCGCTGGCCGCGGCGGCCGCCGCCGGGATCAAGGTCGTCCTGGTGGACACCACCGTCGGGGATCCGTCGTTCGCCGTCTCCCAGGTCTCCTCGGACAACGTCGGCGGCGGGAAGGCGGCTTTCGACGCCATCAAGCAGCTCAGCCCCAAGGGCGGGAAAGTCCTGGTCATCTCGGTCGACCCCGGAATTTCCACCACCGATGCTCGAGTCAAGGGTTTCCAGGACGCCGCAAAGGCCGACTCGACCTTTACCGATCTCGGCGTCCAGTACTCGCACAATGACCCGGCAACAGCGGCCCAGTTGGTGACTGCCGCCCTGCAGAAGGATTCCGATATCGTCGGAATCTTCGCCACCAACCTGTTCGCCGCCGAAGGTTCGGCGACCGGTATCAAGCAGGCGGGCAAGGCGGGCGCTGTCAAGATCGTCGGTTTTGATGCTGGGCCCGATCAGATCACCGCGCTGAAGGCTGGCACCGTGCAGGCGCTGGTGGCCCAGCAGCCCGGCACCATCGGCACCGATGGCCTGGACCAGGCGATCGCCGCGCTCGATGGCGGCACTATCACGCCGAAGATCCAGACCGGCTTCTCCATCATCACCAAGGACAACGTCGACACCACCAAGGATGCCTACAAGGCGAAGTGCTGATGCAGCGATGAGCTGACCTGCACACCGTAGCAACGAAAGCGCCCCCCGACTCGAGCGAGTCGGGGGGCGCTGTGGGCTGTGCGTTGCGTGGCGGGATCAGCCTCCCGCGGGCGCTTGGTCCTGAAGTTTGGCCAGCACCGCCGGGTCCTGGACATTCATCCAGGCAATCACGTCCCGGAACGGCACGCATTTGGTGTCCGGCTTGCCGCAGTTGGCCAGCACGAAGTTGCCGATGGCGTCGGAATAGGCGTTGTTGTTCCAGGAGTTGAAATGATTACCCAGAATGAGCGGGGCCCGGTTGCCGCTGAAAGTGGCGCTGTACATGTCCTGGTAGGTCGCCTGGACCTGATCGGAGTCCGCCTGTGACTGCTGGGGGGTGACGCCGTCACTGGAGGCGTTATGTTGGTCGTAGTAGAAGTTGTAGTCCATGGTGATCTGGCGATGATTCTTCCGCCTCGAAGGGTCAACGGGCGATGTGTCGGGGAGGGTCCCGTGCACCGGGAACTCGGCCATTCCGATCTGCCAGATCTTGTACTGCCGGGACTGGGTCGGCCAGGAAATCCCGCCGCGGGTGAACGTCGAGTCGTAGGTCATGCCGTGCGCCTTCATCGCCGGGAACAGATCGGCGATACCACCTTCCAGGCAAGGGGTCCGGCCGCCCTTGATCTCGCCGGCCGTCAGATTCAGCTTCGTCCCGCCCGGAAGCCCGTTGTCGGCGGTGACGTTCTTGGACAGAGCGAAGAACTGGTCGAGCTCGTTGTTCCAGTCGTCGGTATTCCAGTCATTTCCGCCGCCCGGGCCACAGAAGTGACCGTTGAAGTGGGTGCCGATCTCGTCGCCGGCGGCCAGCGCCTGGTTGATGTCGGCGATCTCGGCGGGCAGGTCGGACGCCGAGTTCCAATTGATGTCCGATCGACCCGCATTGTGGCCTGGGCCCTGATATTTCAACTTCGTCTGATCGCTGAGCATGTAGGTGCCCGAGAGGAAGCCGGTGAAATGGAACGGCACCTTCCGTTCGATGTCCAACCAGTACTGCCACTTGTCGTGCCGGCCCACGCCGTCGAAGCTGACCACGATGAACTGCGGTGGCTTCTGGCCGGGCTTGAGTTTGGTCGGCACGAAGCCGTCCGGCTGAGCGTTCGGCGGCTGCGCCGAGCCCGTGGTCGGTCCCGTCGCGCCGGAAGTGGTGCCCGCTGTCGAACCCCGTGATGGCCCTGGAGACGACGGGCCGCCCGACGAACTGGTGGACGGTTTCGAACCCGAGGCACCGGTCGACCTTCCGGTCGTCGGCTGGGCGGACGAACCAGCCTTGCCGCTTACGACGATCTGGCTGGTGACGGTCGCCGGGCCCGCGGTGGACGCCGATGTGCAGGCCGACAGCATCAGACTGACCGCCAACCCGACCCCGATGTCCGCGATCGAGGTTCGCGAGAGCAAGGACCTTCGTTTCACAAAGCCTCCACCATCCATCTGCGCTGCATGATTCCGTACTGCGCTGCCCCACCCTTTGTCCGAGGGGCGCTTCGCCTACCCGCCGGGATCAGCCTGCCGCAGGCGCCTGCGCCTGGAGTTTGGCCAGCACCGCCGGGTCCTGGACATTCATCCAGGCAATCACGTCGCGGAACGGCACACATTTGGTGTCCGGCTTGCCGCAGTTGGCAAGCACGAAGTTGCCGATGGCGTCGGAATAGGCGTTGTTGTTCCAGGAGTTGAAATGATTACCCAGAATGAGCGGAGCGCGATTGCCACTGAATGCGGCGCTGTACATGTCCTGGTAGGTCGCCAGCACCTGGGCGGAGTCGCTTGCGCTCTGCTGCGCCGAAACCCCTTTCGAGCTGGCGTTCTCCTGGGTGTAGTAGAAGTTGTAGTCCATGGTGATCTGGTAGTGGGTGGTGCCGTGGATCGGGAACTCCGCCATTCCCATCTGCCAGATCTTGTACTCCTTCGACTGGGTCGGCCAGCCGATGCCGCGCCGGGTGAACGTCGAGTCGTAGGTCATGCCGTGCGCCTTCATCGCCGGGAACAGATTCTCGATGTGTCCCTCCAGGCAGGGGGTTCGGCCGCCCTTGATCTCGTCGGCAGTCAGGTTGAGCCTGGTGCCGGCCGACAATCCGTTGTTGGCATTCACGTTCTTGACCAGACCGAAAAACTGATCCAGCTCGTCGTTCCAGTTCCCGGTATCCCAGACGGCCCCGCTCGGGTCGGCGCCGGAGCAGAAGTGACCATTGAAATGGGTGCCGATCTCATCGCCGGCGGCCAGCGCCTTGTTGAGGTCGTCGATCTCGACCGGGAGCTCGGAGGGGGAGTTCCAGCCGATGGACGACTTTCCCGGGCTGTGGCCAGGGCCCTGATACTTCGTCTTGGTCTGATCGCTGAGCATGTAGGTGCCGGACAGGAAGCCGGTGAAGTGGAACGGCACCTTGCGTTCGATGTCCATCCAGTACTGCCACTTCTCATGCCAGCCGACGCCGTCGAAGCTGACCACGATGAATTGCGGCGGCTTCTCGCCGGGCTTGAGTTTGGTCGGCACGAAGCCGTCCGGCTGGGCATTGGGCGGCAGCACCGAGCCGGTCGCGCCGGAGGTGGGGCCTGCTGTCGACCCCCCTGACGACCCGGGGGAAGAGGAGGAACCGGGCAACGACTTCGAACCCGATGCACCGGTCGAATTCCCGGTCGTCGGCTGGGCGGATGAGCCGGCCTTGCCGCTCACCGTGGTCTGGCTGGTGATGGTCACCGGGCCTGCGGAGGACGCCGACGTACAGGCAGACAGCAGCAGGCTGACCGCCAGGCCGGCCCCGATGGCCGCGATCGAGGTTCGGGAAAACATGGACGGTCGTTTCACAAATCCTCCGCGATATGTCTGCACTGCCGCATCGGCGGGTCTGCTGTCGGACCGGCGAAGCGTCAGAGGTTCTCATCATCATCGTGCACACAGCGGCACCCAACGGGAAGCCATTCCGCGAATGACGCCACCAGCACGCCGAATCGGGCATGCCAACCACCGATCGGCAGGAGCCGCACGAGGGTAGGACGCCTCGGTGGGCGGGGCGTTCCCGGGCGAACAGGGGTTCCTCAACTTTCCGACCTACCCTGGCGTGGTCATGACAACGCCTCCCGCCGCTCTCGACCAATTCCTGCCGCCGCGCCAGGACACCCGCCGTTCCATCAGGGTCGAGCTCTCGATCGTCTTCCTGATCACGCTCGGGCTGTCCGGCCTTTACTCGCTGGTCGGCATCATCGAGACGCTGATCAAGGCG
>JBBRDH010000094.1:0-20666 GCA_038204125.1 Mycobacteriales bacterium | reverse complement strand
TTGATGGAGGAGCACGACCCAAGCCCGGTCGATGATAGGATTGGCCCGAGCCCTCACCGAAGGTGGCGGCTAACTCGCTGTGCACGACGAAACGATTGGCAAACCAGCCGTCGATCCGATCCCTATGAACACAAACGGGTTCGTTCGATTGACAATCGACTGAAGCCGACACTACTGCGGCGCACTTGCAGGCCCGCGGTCATCGACTGCTGGTACTCGATTGCGCTGGTCTGGCAAGCCGAACCTCAATCGACCACAGCAGCAAGGCTTTTTTGATAGCCCATTCCGACATCCCGGACTTCGATTGGGTATCTGTCAGCGGGACGGCGACCGATCCTGGGCATGGTTCGTGGGCTCGTTGGGAGTAAGGCTCTGAAACATGACATGCAGCCCGACCAGTCCTTGTTCCGGGTGGTCGAACGCTTCCGGCACCGTGGTGAGGATCTGGAAGCCCAACGCCCGCCACAGATGTACTGCGCTGGCGTTGGTTTCCACCACCGCGTTGAACTGCATGCTGCGATAGCCCGCTGAACGAGCCCACGCCAGAACTTCCTCCCCCAGCGCACGGCCCACGCCGCGCCCGACCTGCTGGGGATCGACCATGAAGCTGGCGGTGGCGACGTGCGAGCCGCGGCCGGGCCGATTCGGGCCCATCTTGGCCGAGCCCACGACGACGTCGCCCTCCACGGCCACCGAGGTGCGGCCCGGAGGCTGCTCCATCCATAACGGACGGGCCTCCTCGAGCGAGAGATGCTCGGGGTAGGCGTAGGTCCTACCCGCGGCGACGATGGCGGAGAAAAATGGGTAGATTCCGGCCCAATCCTGGTCCTCGGCCTCCCGGATGATCACCGTCGAAATTGTAGGCAGAGCGGTAGGGCTGAGGCCAGTGCATCGCTCGCCGAGCCGGCCGGGAGCCGATCCGGCGCCGGACACCGCGTCAGAGTGTTTTCATGTCAACAGGCCTCGGATTGTGGAGGGTGGGCGAAACCGTCTGTAGGGCGGATTTCGAAGACCGCGACTTTGTCGCTGGCTTCGGCGAAGGCGGCAGGGTCGGCGCTGGTGACCACTCCGATGCGGATGAAGAACTGCACGCCGTGCGGGACTTCTGTGGGGAACGCGGTCATGACTTGTGTGCGTATCGAGGGATCGACGATTTCGATCAGGTCGATGTCATCATGAGCGCGGCCCCTGCTGAGCCTGCCATGGCCGGCGGCGCGGGCGTTCCTGGCCCAGCTGCAGTTTGCGAGGCCGGCGATCACATAACGTCGTCCGGCGACTGTCAACGGCGACACAGGTGTCGATCGCGGTTGGCCCGTCGTGCGTCCGGGGACGGTGATGATGTGGATCGTTCCGAGCGGCACGCCAAGGCGATGGAGGAACGTCACGATCCGGTTGGCTGGTTTCAGCCAGCCCGGCAGTTGGCCGGCCGTGGACATTCGCTGACTCCCATCGGTGGTCTTGACAGCTGGCAAGTGGGCGATGGTGGGGCTGTCCACAGATCCGATGATGACGAGCGCGTAGATGCGGGCGGGTGGACCAGTGCGAGCACGCCCCTCGTCAGCAGCACGCCCGCTACGTCGTCGGATTCCTCCCGGTAGTGTCCGGATCGGGATTTTCCCAGATTCGTTTGCTCCCAGTTCGGGATGATCCCAATTCGGAAAGACTATGCCCAGGAGGGCCGCATTGTCCAGCCCGAGCAGCCTCCGAATCCAACGCGCTTTTCAAAGCGCCCTGGTCAACGCCGTCCTCGGCAACGAGCGCATCGCGCGTGAGTTCGGTTTACCGGTCACCGATTTGCAGACCCTCCACCTGCTGGTCCTGCGCGAGGACGTGCGCACGCCGAAGCAACTCAGCCAAACATCCGGCTTGCCCTCGAGCACCGTCACGCGCGTGCTGGACCGCCTCGAAGAAGCGGGCTACCTCCGGCGCACCCATGACGCCGCAGACCGGCGGCGGACAAACATCGAACTCGTCATGGACAAGATCAGACCGATCGTTGGCAGCTACGGCCAGCACAGCGACACCCTGGAACAGATCAACGCCCAATTCAGCGAGAAGGAACTCGACACCATTGCCCGCTACCTCGTGCAGGCGGGGAACACGTTCTGACGGACGGCGTCACGACCTGCTGATGATCGGAGGACTTCTCGGTCCGTACTACGGTCACGGTAGCGAGATCGGCTTGGGTGCAACGTATTCGACCGCTGCCTCGCTGGGGTCATCTCTGGAAGGATGGGGCAGTGACCCGATCGCCGACTGACTCCGTGGAGACCCCACGGCTGGTCCTGGCGCCGATACTGGCGGAAGACGTCGCCGACCTCGTTGTGCTGCACGGCGAACCGAGCGTGGCGTTCTGGACCGGTCCGTGGAGCCGGGTGACCATCGAGGCTTGGGCGCGTGACATGGCCGGGCGTTGGGCGAAAGACGGAGTCGGCAAGTGGATGGCCCGCAACCGGGAAGACGGTGCACTGGTGGGCCGCGGCGGGTTCAGCCTGTTCGACCTCGACGGCGAGGCAGTTCTCGAGCTCGGCTGGGCTGTGCGGTACGCCCTGGCGGGACGCGGTTACGCCACGGAGATCGGACTGGCGGCGTTCGCCTGGGCGGCCGAACACCGTCCCGGCATGACGATCGTCGCGTTCACCGAGGTGCACAATCACCGATCGCAAGCAGTCATGCGACGGCTCCAGATGCGGCCCGTCGGCGAGATCCGGCGCGAAGGCCTCGTCGAGGGACAGCCCGGCATCCATTCCGACGCGAGGTTTGCGCTCTACCGGCTTTGAGGTGCCCGCTCCAGCCGTGGGTCACGACGAGCCCGGGAGATCAGGCGCCAAGCGCTCTACCGGCGCACCGTAAGCCGAGCATCAGACCGGCCACAGCGGCGCGCAGCCTGGGTAACCGCCGCGTCCGCTTGGACGGGTGCGAGCCACGGGGAAACCTCCCCTGGCCCGACCACCGACAGGTGCGTTCAGGTCAACACGATCTGCGTCGATGACCTTGGCCCCGTTGATCACGTCGACGACGAGCCTGGTCCCGTCGCCGAACCGAGCGCAGCTCGCGTCGTCGACGAAACGGTCGAACCATGCGTGGGCGTGCGTCCTCCACGGTTCATGCCCTGCTGAGCCGTCTTCGTCGAACAGCATCGCCTGCAAGCACAGCGATTTGGGACCGTCATTTTTGGTAACGCTGAGTAGATGACCGCTGTAGGTCGTCGTCACGCCGCCATGCTGGCACCGACACCACTCCACGAGCAGGTGCGCTTCGACGCACGGGCCCTCAATGAGCAGAGCCATTTCCACTGCAACCTGATCCCCGAACGGCGATCGTGATCTTGGGCGTGTCTGTTGGCTCGGCGTGCCTTTGGAAAGTCAGGAAGTGAGGTTTTGAGCCGCTAGGCGTCTACCCAGTGTCAGAGCGAACTGGTGGCGAGCTGCGCCACATAGGCAGGGAGCCGGTATGAACTTGTCCAGACCTCAGGTGCGGCCGCCCGAGCCGGTGAGGGTCGAGGCCGCGCAGGTCGGGCAGCTGATGGACGAGTTGTATCGGGAGCAGTACGGCTCGTTGGTCAGGATGGCCGCGTTGATGACCGACAGCCGGCAGCTGGCCGAAGAGATCGTCCAGGACGCGTTCACAGAACTGCTCATCCGCCAGCGGACCGTCGAATCGGGCAAAGCCCTGGCATATCTACGGAAGTCGGTGGCCAACCGGTCCAAATCGGCGCTGCGGCGTCGCCGAACCGTCCGCAACCACCGACCAGCTGAACCCTTACCGATTGCAGCCGCGGAAACTATCGTCCTCCGCGCGGCGGGCTTCGACCTGCTACTGGCCGGGATCGGTGGATTGCCGATCCGACAGCGCCAGGTGTTGGTGCTGCGTTACTACAGCGGGGCATCCATCGCCGAAACGGCCGCCGCGCTGGGTATCAGCCAGGCCGCCGTCACCACGTCCACCTACCGGGCGTTGCGCGCACTCGCCCCCTTGAAAGAAGACCTGCGATGAGCAACGAGATATTGATCCAGCGGGTGCAGCAGGCGCTTTCCGCCGCCGCCGACCGTATCGACATCACCGTCCCACGACAGGCCGCAGGTGTGGCCAAGCTGCGAACAGCCGGGCAGCGACGGTCAGGCACGACGCGGTGGCTGCTGCCCGCTGCTGCTGCCGCCGCCGTCGCGGTGGTGCTGGCAGCCGGAGTGCTGGTTTTGCATTACCGCGACACCGCCGCCGCCGCGACGCAAGTGACGGTGAGCGGAAATGTTGCCGATGTCGGCGGCGTCCGGTTCCCCGTTCCCATCGGGTGGCGAGCCGGGGTCACCAGCTCGAACGCCACCGCAGTCCACATCTGCGTAGCCGCCCAGCCCGCCGCGCCATGCGACGGTGTGCGGGTGGACATCGCGGTGCCGGGCTGGTTCGGACACACCGACATTCTTCCCCAGCCGCCGTTCTTCGATCAGTGCGTCGACGGTTCCAGCAAGGACATCCTCACCGACGACCACAACCCCATCGACGTGGCCGGTCGCGCCGGTATCCACGAGTGGGGATATTGCGGCAGCCAACCCTCCGCGGTCAGCCACTTGTGGCAACTGGACGACGGATCCCTGCAGATCTATTCACCGCCCGGCCGCTACGCGGCGCTGATCGCCTCGATGGTGGCCGGGCTCGATCTGGCCCAGTGGGCCCACCACCCAGGGCCGCAGGTCAACTTTTTCACCAGCGCATCCTCAGCGGCCCCGACCAGCTGAGGATCAACTGCAACCGGTCGGAAAAGAATCTTCGCCTTTCGTAAAGCGGTCATCCACTGGGCGGCGTCCGAATGGGTTAGGGCATTAGGTCGAGTGAACTCGACCTGGCCTCACTCCGCGCGCCGAGGATGTTCTGGGCTGCCCGATCATTCTACTTCGAACCGACCCGTGGCGCGCTCCCGGCGACGCTCTACCAACAAACTCCGCTGAGAACAACGAAACCCACGCTCAACACAATCCAGAGGATCTTTGGAAGCCGGGCGAGTCGCCCGTCACGACTGCACCGCGATCTTCGTGATGTAGGTCAGCGCACTGATCGACCAGAAGACCGAACCAGCCAAGGCCCATCGATACCTGCCAATCACGACGAAGCGCCCGAGCTACTACAGATGGATCGACACGCTCACAGCCTTCTATCACTTCGACGCCCCACACTGACTGAGCCGTGACCGACCCGCCAAGACCGGGACAGAAAGCCAATCGCTGACTGGAACGGCGCGTCCTTCGGGTCGGGATGGCGTGTCAATCTGCGGTCCTGGGTTCGGATACACACGTCGGGTATATGCTTCGGCTGCCGAACGTATATGGAGGCAATGATGACGAAGCGCCTGATCGAGTTGGACGACGATCTGCTAGCCGAAGCGCAGCGCGAGCTGCAGACCACCGGTGTGTCGGACACGGTACGCACCGCGTTGAAGCACGCCGCCCACGCAGCGGCGCGAGCGCGGCAGATTGATTGGTTACGCGATGGCGGCCTCGAGTCACTGCCGGATCCGGAGGCCCGGTCCGTCGTGTGGCGCTGATAGCGCGCTACCTGGTGGACACCAGCGCCGCCGCCCGGATGCGACACTCCGTGGTCGCTGCGCGACTGGTGCCTTTGATCCAGGCTGGGGTGGTGGCAACTTGCGCCAACTTGGATGCCGAAGCGCTCTACAGCGCACGCAGCCCCGCCGAATATGAGCAGATCCGCGCTGACCGGAGCCAGGCCTACGAATACTTGGCAACCGAGGATCATCACTGGCAAGCAGCCTTCGACGCGCAGCGCGCCCTCGCCCGAACCGGCCGACACCGCGCGGTCGGGATCGCCGCCCTGCTGACCGCCGTGCTCGCGAGCGAGCATCAAATCACCGTCGTGCACTACGACGCCGACTTCGACGTCGCGGGCGAGGTGATCATTGTGAAGAGCCACTGGGTAGCGCCGCGCGGCAGCATCTCGTAACACCGAGCCGACCGGTCCGAAAACCGGGATGGTGTCCGGCGTGCCCATAGGCCGGTCATCTGCCGACGCACGCGACCACCGTCGCTGAGAACGTCGACCATGGCTGTGCGATCGTCGTTTGTGGGATTGCGGCAAATGTGTCAGCCACCGACAAGGGGTTGGCGGCACAGCCCCATCAAGGCCAACGGCTGGACACTCAAAGACAGTCCTGGATTCGTTGCCACCCGAGAAACTTGAGTGCGCCGGCCATGGGCGGTGACGGTTGGCAGCTGCGGGTCGAACAGGGTCGCCACCGTGGCCCTCAAGTACACCCGATCCACCACCGCGATGCAGCCCCCCGAAACGGGCAAGAACGGTGCTCCGATGCCGCTACTACATTGGAGTAGCGCAGATCAGCTGGTCCTGACTACGTGGGGCAGCGGGACATGTCCACCACTGCCGACTGCCGTGACGCTGCAGAATGCCCACCGGATCAGGATCAGTCTTGCATCCGTCGACGGACCGTGTACGGCGGACCTGGCCCCCACCAATAGTTGTCATCGTCGCACCGGCCGGGCTTGATGCAAGCATGCCGGCCAATGCATGGATTCAAGGCAACGAGGTCGCACTCGCTCCGCGCAACAAATGAATTCGGTAGGCCACGGCCAAGACTGCAACCCATACCCTTACCCTCCAATTCGATGTTGCCCGGTAACCGCACGGCGCGTGGACCGCTTTCGGTCGCAAGCAACGCGGTGGGCTTATTGGATCGGCCGTCCTGTATGCCCTGTCCGGAATTTATTCCAGTCGGGGGCCGTATCCGGGTCGGCCGACGGAGATGGTGGCTCGCTTCGACCTCGTCCTGCGTTTGGCCGCGGATCGCCGCTCGGTCTCCAGGCCTGGCCTTCATACTGGCCACGCACCGGCCGCGACGGTCGTGACAAGACGCCGTTTCGGGGTGCTCGATCCAGACGGGCTAAAGGCAGTTGCTGGTCAGCCGGTGCTGCCTCTGCGGTAACGGACATGGGTGGTCAGCGGTGAGTGGAGGACCTCGACGGGCTTGAAGCCGAAGGTCTCGACGCCGTCGAACAGGCGCTCGCCGCTGCCGAGCAGGACGGGTGCGATGTCGAGGGTGAGTTCATCGATCACGCCGGCGTTGAGCGCCTGCCGAACTGTCGAAGCACCGCCGGCGATGTCCACGCCGTTGCCGGCGGCCGTTTCGAGTGCCTGCACGTAGGCGGCGTCGAACCCCTCGACGACGAAGTGGAAGGTGGTCCCGCCCTCCATCTCGATCGATTCGCGGGCGTGATGGGTGAGCACGAAGACCGGGGCGTGGTACGGCGGCTCGGATCCCCACCATCCGTCCCACGCCTCGTCCCACTCACCGCGGATCGGCCCGAACATGTTTCTGCCCATGACGTAGGCACCGCGAGGGCGCATCAACCAGCCGTTGGCCGTTGCGTCGGCTTCGGTCGCGCGCGGGTCGCCGATATGCCAGCTGTGCAGCTCGAGGCCGCGTTTGCCCAGCGGGTCGTCCCGGCTCTGCTCGGGTCCCGCGACGAAGCCGTCGAGCGAGATCGACATGTGGCAGGTCGTGTCGGACATCGGCATCTCCCAGGGAGCAGTTGCTGGTGGAAAGACGGCACCCGAGCGGTGGGCGCCGGTTGGAAACGCTGTGCAACGACATGAGGCCGAACGCTGGAGAGCCACGCCCGGGGTGCGCGATCAACCCGACCGTCAAGTGCCCGGCGACCGCTCGCTTCTCGTTCTGAGCACATCGTCTTAGGGAAACCGCTGCAATTCCGCGTCCTGCAGGTCCAATCCGAAGAGGGTAGCCCTTCTGACATCTTCCCCGATCGGTCGCGGCGCCTCGTCGATGAGGGTCTGCTGACCCGGGAGCGATGCTCCCTGAGCAGCAGCGTGTCCAGGCTTCACCAGACAATGCTGATGTGGGAAACGGATCCGTCGGTGCGCGAAAGCGATCCTGGGGCCGCATTCGCCGACGCCGGGTGCGCAACCCCGAAGGTTGTCCTCAGCCGCACACTCAAATGCGTCCAAGGCAACGCCCGCCTCGCCGAGACGTCGATCGCGAAAGAGCACAGTTCATTCTCGGTGATGGTGATCGAGGGACTCTGCCGTGCTGGGTGGTGCGGATCGGCCTCGAGCCGCGTTGAGTACGTGAGATCTTCCTGCGAAGGGGCGGCGGTGAGGAAACGATGACCTTTGAGGAGTTCCTGAACTCGGAACTGACCGGGCTGCGGAAATACGCGACGGTGCTGACCGGTGACCCGCACCGGGCGCACGACGTCCTCGCCGACGCGCTGGTGCGCGCGCACACCGGCTGGTGCCGAATCGGGGAAATGGAATTCCCGGCCGCGTACGTGCGCCGGATGGTGACCTCCCAGTTCCTGTCGGAGAAGCGCCGATGGTCGGTGCGGATGATCCGGCCGACGCGCACCGGGGAACTCCCGGACGTCCCCCTGCCCGATCCGGCGAGCGCCGTCGACAACCGCAATCACCTCCTACATCTGCTGGCGGCACTTCCACCCCGACAACGCGCCGCGATCGTGCTGCGCTACTACCTCGGGCACAACAACGACGAGGTCGCAGCCGAACTCGGGATCACCGCCGGGGCGGCGCGGACCGCGATCTCGCGAGGACTTGCCGCGCTGCGTATCGCACTGGCCGACGAGAACCCCTTCGCTGACGCAACATTCAGCTCGGCCGGCAGCGTGGACAAGGTCGGGCTGCCGGCGGCCGCCGCGGCCCTGCGGCCCGGGGCGTTCAACCTCATTCCTGCCCGCACCCGATCCCAGGAGGGCTCATGAACACCGAAACCGACCTGCGGGCCGAACTCGGCGCCCTGGCTGATCGCGCGCCGTCCGACGCCGACGTCCGCGGAGCGCTGGCCGGCCGCATCGACTCACACGCCCGGCGTCGCCGCACCACCTCTCTGATCGCCGCCGCGGCCGCTGTGGTGGTGCTCGCGGGGGGCGCCGGGATCGCCGGGTCCCTGCTCAGGCACCGCTCGGCCGGGCCCGCTGCGCCCACACCGGTGGTCACCGTGCCGGCGGTCCCGCTGCCTCCGGACACGAAGCTGGTCCGCCACCAGTTGCAGGCAATGACAACCCCGGTGACGGCAATCCCACCGAAGGGCCTGTCCGGGCATGTGTGGATGTCCGCCCCGGGCCGGTTGGCGGTTTCATTCTTCGACCCGACCGCCGCTGGCGACTCGAACTTCAGCAGCGGCGGCTCGCACCCGCAGTCCGGGAATGGTGGAGGATCGAGCCCGGCGACCGCCGGCTATACGATCACCGACCAGCGCGATGAGAAGCTGCAATCGGTAGGCCCCAACGGCTTGATCACCGTGACAGTCACCCGCCGGGATATCACCGTTGTTGGGCACACCGCCACCCTGGACACGGCGCCGGCCGATACGAACGATGACTTCGGCTTCCCCGCCGGCCAGCGGATCACCTGGAAGCTTCCCGGGGGGCGCTGGATCCACGTCTGGGCCGCCGGTCTCGGTGACAAGGGCGCACTGCGGGACTTCGCCGCAGGCATCGCCGACGAGCCGCAGCTGCTCAACCGGACAGTGGGTATCGGGCTCACGCCGGCCGGTCTCACCATCGACTCATCGGTGAACTCCTGGCCGGCGGTCGCCGACATCGGAGCGAGCGTGTATCTGTGTCCGAAGGGCGTGGACCCGATGACCCCGAGCTACAGCAGCTCGTCGTCGGGATCTGGGTCGAGCGGCCCGAACGGGTCCAGGAGCAGCAGTGAGACGACCACCGACCAACAGCCGGCATCTCGGTGCCTGACGGCCGCCGTGATGAACATCCCCACCAGCCAGCTCAACGCACTACCCACCACAGACTCCCTCACCGTCACCGTCGGGGACACCATCGCGCACGTCGACACAAAGACTCAGGCGGCCTGGGCCGATCTGGGCGACGGCGCCACTGCGATCGCCGGCGCGCCGAGGGACGTGCACCTGTCGGCAGCGGACCTGGCGGCGCTGGTCGCGTCGGTGCGGCTGTCCCCGGCCGCGATGCTGGCACCGGCCGCGACGCTGGTGCGGGCGCAGTCCGGCCAGGGTCTCGCGCAGTCAGCTGTCGCCACGGTCGTGAGCAGCGCGATCCCGGCGCCCGGCAGCGCAGCTACCGAGCGGCCGGGCAGGCCTACCGGCAGCCCCCGGTCCTCCACCGCGGTCAACACGCAGCCCGCCCCAGATGCCGTGACCGCCGCAGCCCAGCGCACGGTCGTGACCCGCTACCTGGACGCCGTCAAGGCTCGCGACTGCACTGTCGCAGACCGATACTTCGTGGACGGAAAGCCCGGGAACGCCGAACTGTGCCACGCGGGCTCGCTGCGTCTGCTCGACTACCGGATCGACGGCGCGGCGGCCACGCCTTCACCGGATGAGGCGGTGTTCGCAATGACGATCACTACCACCGGAGGCGACGGATCCATACCGGCCGGTGACACGACGTGGTTCCTCGACCTGCATCGCCAGCCCAGCGGCGACTGGCTCATCACCGGCGGCGGCACCAGCCCCTGATCAATTGAAACCGGGCACCGAACTGGCGACAGCAACGATGCCCGGAACTGGGTCACTGCAAGTCGATCCTGCTGCGGAACGGGTGGACTCGGAGGTACCGCATCGTCTCCGGGCCGGTGTGCGGCGAGATCAGCTCTTCCAGATCCCCTGGCGTCCAAGTCGTCGGACGAGCCGCGCCGTCGAGAATGATCCGGCACCCCGCCGGATCAACATTAGCGCCGGCGAACATCACATCACTTTCCAGCGACGTCGAAGCTGCATTGGCGGCCGGCCCGCCGGTGTGGACCTGCCTCCCGCCAATACCGTTGATGCAGGCGACAATGCCACCCATGACGGTGGAGCTGCCGAGCTGGCCGACGACACCCCCGACCCGGGGTTCGGTCGTGCTGCGCGAGTTCAGCGAAATGGACGCTCATCTTGCCGTGGAGATGGGCAGCGACCCCTACATCCCCCTGATCGGCACCCTTCCCGCATTTCCGAACCATCAGCAAGCCGCGGAGTGGGTCGACCGGCAACGGGGCCGCCTCGCGGAGGGCCTGGGGTTGTCGTTCGCGATCGCTGACGCCGGGTCCGGCCGCGCAGTCGGCTCGATCGGACTGTGGTTGCAGAACTTATCGGCCGGCCGGGCGACGGTGGGCTACTCGGTTTCATCAGCTCACCGAGGTCGGGGCGTGGCGAGCAACGCACTGCAGGCGGTGACGGCGTTCGGGTGGACCATCCCACAGCTGCATCGGATCGAGTTATATGTCGAACCGTGGAATGTCGGATCCCTCCACGTGGCACAAGCGGCCGGATACCAGCGGGAGGGCCTGCTGCGCAGCTATATCGAGTTCGGCGGAACACGCGGCGACATGCTGCTGTCTGCGAGTTTGCGCCTTCAGCCGCCGGCCTGAAAGGCCGTTACCTCCCGGGCGGCACTGTGGAAGACTCCTTTGCGTGATCCTTTGGCGGTGATTCCAGTCCTCCCCACACCCGGTGGGTGAGTCGGTTGACGCTGCATCCAAAAATCTTTCGGGTATTTTTCAGACCCCAAATTAACGGATCGGACTTCACTAACTCTAAAATTATCAGGGCTCGTTGGCCCCACCTCGTCAGGCTTGGCTGGCCCCACATGACGGTCCTTGCGCATGGTCAAGTCGATGGATCACTGGGGGCTTCTTTACAGATGTGAGTGTTTGTTTCGCGCGTGCCAACCTGGCTGCCAGACTGGTCGTCGTCTACTTCGCCCTAGAAAGAGGCGTGGACGGATACTCGCCCGTCGGTAGTAAGACGGGGTCGAGAAGACCTGGCGGTGGTCGACCGTCGGCAGGAACCAATTCGCTTGGCGGTTGCACAAACGCGGATCGACAGACGTCTACTTGAGCAAGGGTCGACGGGATGGGAGACGAGGTGGATTGCTACGAGCGTTTCTGCCTGCAAGAGTTGGAAGGTCTCACGCGCTTTGCGGCGGCCCTGACCGGTAATCGGCAGTCTGCTCACGATCTGTTGGCCGACTCGTTGATGCAAGTGCAGGTTCATTGGGAACAGGTCGATGCTGCATCCAGTCCTCTTGGCTATGTACGCCGGATTGTGACGAACCGGTTTATATCGGAAAAGCGCAGCTGGGCTTTTCGTCATGTAAGTTTGACGCGTTCGGGCACCCCAGTTGATGGGCCGGTGATTGATCGGACCGCTGCAGTTGATGACCGCGACGAGCTGGAACGACTCCTGGGCCTGCTGCCCAAACAGCAGCGGACCGCCATCGTTTTGCGCTACTACCTGGATCTCCCAGATGACCGCATCTCTGAACTGCTGGATTGCACGGCCGCGACGGTCCGGTCCGACATCTCTCAGGCGCTGGTCAAGCTACGCATCGCCGCTCGTACCGCCTTGGTGGAGGACTGAAATCTGATGGATGAGGATGATCTGCGTCGAACGTTGGAACGGATGGCGAGTCGATCGCCGTCGGCGGCCGCGGTAGCCAAATCGGCGAAGCGGGGACCAGCAGAACCGAAGGTCACGCGTACTCGCCTCTTCTGGCCGCTGCTAGCGGCAGCTGCGGTGCTTCTTCTCGGCGGTGCAACTGCCGCCGCGCTCGCCATTATTCACGGTCACCACTCGCCCGCAGTTGCCTCACCTGCGGCAGCAACGTCGATCCACGGCAGTGCTCCCGGGTCCGCCAGGTCTGCGGTGAGCTCGCCCCCAGGACAGTCGGACATGCAGGTCTGCCGAATGCATCTGCCCACGGCGCTCCTCGCGCAGCGCACGACCGTTGCCGGGGTCACGGAAGTGGGCCCCCGACCCCTCGGCGGATGGAACGCCCGTCTCGGCAGCTTCGGGGCCAGCAGCCCCGTTACCTTGTGCCTGATACCAGGCAGCAATGGATTCGAGGCAATAGCGATCACGCCCGACGGCAAGACCTACCTCCAGTGGACGCAAAGTGACGGCACCATGTTTATGTTCCCAGCGTGAACTTCGGAATGTTCCAATCGGTTGGCCCCGCCCGTTCCTGCCCGGTGCTTGCGGGCCTCCACTGCGACGACATCGGCGTTGTTATCCCGACGGACAACGCAGCGTGCCGGTCGGCGACGACGGTGGCGTGGTTCATGTGCCGGTGCATCAGCAGTATCTCGATCAACGCCCGGGTGCCGGCGCTGTCCCCACCCGTCTTGCGGGCGACGGCCCAGAACGCTTCGTTGGTAGTGGTGAACGCACCGTTCGCGCGGGCCTGCACCAGGGCGGTCGCGCCGGGCAGCGCACCGGGCTTGTAACTCAGGACCTCCAGGTAGTGATCCAGTGCCGGGATCTGAGAGCCTTTGCGAGTTGATCTTTCATGCCGAGCGACCTCGGTTCGGCCATCGAGGACGATCACTTCGCGGATTCATTGGTATGGCCGAGGTGAGAAGCACGGTCGAGGCGGAGCAGCGCGGAGTTGTCTCGGAGATCGCTACGGCCGCGGAGATGTTGGCAGGACGTGACCTCACCGATGCGCCTTCGGCCACTCAGCACTTCGGTCGGACCTGAACGGCCGGGCTCAGCATGGCCTGAGAGGAGCTGACCGACTCAGATTCATCCAAAACGGATACTTGTTGAGGTAGTCTGCATATGTGAGCTCGTTGCTGCAGATCAGAGATGTGCCCGAGGAATCCAGACGCGGGTTGAAGGCTCGAGCGGCAGCCCGTGGCCAGTCGCTCAACGCCTTCTTGCTCGACATCATCGAGCGGGAAACCGCCCGCCCCACTGTTGCCGAAGTGCTCGACAGGGCCGCGCAACGTGCCGAGCGAGCGAGCGCCTCAGCCACCGACGTGATTGCCGCCGCGCGTGGCGAGCGGGACGAGCGGGACGAGAATCAGACTTCCCGACAGCGCGGGTGATCGTCGTCGATTGCGCGGCCGTGGTCGACGCATTGACCGCAGTCGACGGCAGCGAAGATCTTCGTGCCGCCCTCGCCGACGAAGACCTGCACGCCCCTACGTTGCTGGACTTCGAGGTCGTCTCCGCCCTGCGTGGATTGACTCGGCGCAACCACATCACCCCCGCCCGGGCCCGCGATGCCCTGACCGACTTCGATGCGCTGCCCATCCAGCGCTGGCCCAGCGCGGCGCCGCTGCGCCTACGGGCGTTCAGCCTTCGAGACAACCTGAGCGCCTACGACGCCGCGTATGTGGTCCTCGCCGAGGCGCTGCAGTGCCCAGTGCTGACCCGCGACACGCAACTGGCCCGCTCCAGCGGCCACGACGTCGAGATCCGGGTCCGCTGACCTACTCTTCGGCGGCGACCAACACCGATCTCGTTACTCCCCGCGCAGGTGGGCGGTTGGTCACGTCGGAAGCCGCCCCGGCGCGGTCGACGTCGCAGCGCATCGCTGGGCAGTGCGCTTGGCCGGTGAGGTGATCGTGTTCGGCGAGGTTGGTGGCCGCACAGGCTATCCACGGCTCCGCCGGGCGGCCAGCGGAGGTTTGTACGCCTGGTCACAGGCCGACACCGCCACGCCGTCGTCCCCATGGGGAATTACATGACGAAACAGGGTGGGGAATTACGTGACGGACCAACCCTCACACCTGGGGAATTACGTGACCGCTGACCATCGGATTGCCGGCGGGCCGGGCGAGCTCGTCGCCACACCCACCGGATCCGGCCCTGGCTCACGTCACCCGACGACGGCGACCAGTCGCAGGTGCACAGTGCGATGGGCCAACTGCGACAGAGCGGACTGGTCGGCGAGTTCCACCTCCAGAACTGAGAAGGTCACCTGAAGGCCCCCGCCGAAATCGCAGCCTCAATTTTGCCCCGGGGCCCCGGCCTGCCTGACAACTCCCGCGTTGAAACCATGAGCGCATTGCCCATGAAACGCAGCACAAGACGCAGGTCACCGCAGAGCGGCGACAATTTTCCGGTTGAGGTAAGGGGCGAGAGTGTCGACAAAAGTTGCGGTCAGGTGGGTGTCCGGGCGATAGACCACGACGTGGCCGATAATTTGTGGGCAGAGTGTTGCGGTGCAGAGGAAGTCGGTGAGATCCACGACGTGCACCCGCTTCAGACCCTGAGCCGCCTGCTTGCTCCCGTCGAAATGCGCCATCGCCACCGACCGCGGAATGGCGCAGCCGTCCGGGGAGGACCGTCCCGCGGATTCGACACACGCGAAGTCGGTTTTCGAAACTGCGGGGTGATCGACGATCGCAATAATCGAGGTACCGGCGTCCACGACGGGTTTCCAGGCAGCCGCCAGGCCGTCGGAAATGGTTTTCTCCATTGATTGGCCGGGCACCGTCAGCATCACCGTCGGCGACGAGTGGGTGGTGATGACGGCGTCGTAGGGACCGGTAGTGAGGATGTAGTTCTCGAGCCACCCGCGCCAATCCAGGCAACCGGCCTCGCGGTTCGGCGTTCGGTTCCGGCTGGCCGTGGTCCAATAGCAACCTCCGGTGCCGGTCACGTCTATCCGCCAGCCGTTGAGCTCGGCGATCGCCTGGTACGCGGACATGTACGCGTTGTTGTGCGAGTCACCCACCGCCAACAGGTGCTTCTTCCAGCCCTGCGCCGGTCCGAAGCTGCAGAACTTCCGGGTGCCCCAGCACTCGTGCCGGTTCTTGTCATCCTGCTGTGCGGCCGCCGGGGCCGGCACCAGCGTGCCGTTGATCGAGGGATTCGTACACGGTGCGAGGGCAGGGTCCATCGCCTGCGCACCCAGACATGCCGATCTGGACGCCAGTAGATCAACCGTCAGGCCCTGCTGAGCGGCGACCCGATGTGCATGCACGACCAGTGGTGCTCCGGCTGCCAGAACCACGAGCACCATGGCGCTGACCGACCACGCAGCGACCACCCGGGGACGCCTCGCGCCGCCCAGCAGTTGCGGCGAGAATCGAACCGGGTTCTCGATGAAGGTGGTGCTCGCCCAGGCCAACAGCAGGGTGAGCACCACGATGACGATCTTGTCCTGGAAGCGCAACGGGACCCCGGTGACGAAGGGGATGAGGACCACCATGGGCCAGTGCCAGAGGTAGATCGCATACGACACATCTCCGATGAACCGGACAGGCCGGACCCGCCCGGCCGACGCGATCACCGATTCGCTGCCGGCGGCGATGGCCAGCAGGGTCCCGACCACCGGAAGCGCGGCCGCATAGCCGGGAAACGCGGTTGCGCTGTTGAAGGTCCAGCAGCCGACCACGATCAGTGCAATGCCGCCGGCGGCGATGACGTGCCGGCCGCGCCCGGCGAACCGCACCCCGACCAGCGCGAGCACGGCCCCGGCACCGAACTCCCAGGCCCGGGTGAAAGTGGAGAAGTACGCAGCGGGAGAGCCGGTGCTCGTGAAGACGATGGAGTACGTCAACGACCCGGACACTGCGGCAAGAACGACCACGGTGATGACTCGGCGCGCCGGTAGCCGGGTTCGCCGGGCAATCGCGATCGACAGCAGAACGAGCAGCGGCAGGGCGAGGTAGAACTGTTCCTCGGTGGACAGGGTCCAGAAATGTTGAACGGGGGACGGGGTGTTGTCCGCGGCAAGGTAGTCAACGGAATTACCTGCCAGCACCCAGTTCTGGACGTACAGGGCGGATCCGATGACCTCGTTGAAGTACTGCCTCCACATGCTTTCCGGCACCCAGGCCGCCGCGGCTGCCGTGGTCACCCCCAGCACCAGTAGCGACGCCGGCAACAGCCGCTTGGCCCGCCTGGCCCAGAAGGTTCCCACCCGGATCCGGCCGGTCCTGGTCACCTCCCGCAGCAGGTGTGAGGTGATCAGGAAGCCGCTGATCACGAAGAAGACATCGACGCCGACATACCCGCCGCTGAGTTGATCAGGCCACAGATGGAAGACCAGAACGCTCCCGACCGCGAGCGCCCGCAAGGCCTGGATGTCAGTCCGCTCGCCCCCGCCGCGGCCGGCCGGCGCCAGGTTGCCCGGAATCGCGGTCGTCGCCAGAACCCCGCTCACCCGTGGCATACAGCGAAGCTCAGGCGAGTCGAAAACGATCCGCCGAAGCGACCGCCCACCGCTCGGTCCAGGCCTGACGTCATCATCTCTCGGTCACCCGGACGCACCACCCGACGACCGTTCACTCTCACGATCCTCCTCGACATGCCGCTCCGCCACAGGATGGTAACCCGTCGGGAACTGGCGCACCGGTACGACGAACCGGGCATTAGAAGACCCATATCGGCGGGGTTGGGGTTTCGCGGGCTCAGCAAGCAGGGTGAACACTATACCAATATGTTAATATGACGCGAGACATCAATTAGGGGCGCAGCAAGTTCCACAGCCATTCCCACAGAACCCAGGATCGCGCCCCACCACGGACACCGAAGGGACGAGGCCGATGATGGCGATCGATCAGGGGAGCTGTCCCGGCGGGCCCGTGCCAGCCATGATCTCGGCCCGGGCACGCGCTTGCCGGTGCGGTTCACGTCGTGCATCAGGACCTGACGGGGGCGCGGCATGAACGGGCCGGCGGTGATCACCATGGCGGCGCCGGTGTATTCGTTCGTCGCGTACAGCTACTTCATCGACGCCGGGGAACCGGCCCTGGTCGACACGGCGATCGCCGAGTCACCCGAGCTCGTCATCCGACCTTCGCTGGTGGAGGAAGGGCGGCGGATCGAGGACATCCGTTGGATCCTGCTGACGCACGGTCACCCGGACCACGCCGGTGGTGTCGCGGAGACGAAGCAGGCGACCGGGGGGGCCGCCCGCATCGCCGTTCACTGCTGCGGCGCCGAGGTCGTTCGGCGGCGCACCGCCCACTCCGACGAACTCGTGGAGTTCACCACCCTGTACTTCGGGGCAGAGCGGGCGAACGAATTGCCGGCCGAACTCGACTACTTTCTCGGTGGCGAAGCCGAACCCGATCTGCTCCTGTCCGGCGGCGAGACGATCGACCTCGGCGGGGCGACGGTCGACGTCCTCGCCACCCCGGGACACAGCCCCGGCGCACTGACCTACTGGCTGCGCGAGGCCGGTCGCGCATTCGTGGGCGACTCGGTGCAGCTGGGTGGCGGGATCTTCAACAGGTTTCCGTCGTACGTCGATCCGGTCGGTTATCGGGCGAGTCTGCTGCGCCTGCTCGAAATCGAGCCGAAGGTGCTCTCTCTCGCCCACAACTTCGTCGCTCCGGACGGTCGCGTGGTCGGCGGCGACGTCGACGGGACGGCCGAAGTGCGCAAGGTGCTCCGGGAGGCTTTGGACGTCGAGCAGCGCATCGCCGACGCGGTGGCGCGGAACCTGACCGAGCGGGAGATCGTCGTAGACCCGGGCGCCAGTGTGTACAGCCCCTACGACTCGATCGCGCGCGACCTCGACTACCAGGAGAATCCCACCCGGTTCCCCGTTCGCAGTGCGCAACACCATTGATGCCTCCGACCTGTCGCCGCAATCGACCTTTCTCACCTCGGTCGCTGCGTCCTCGACGTCACGCTAGCAGACTTCGGAGCAAATAACATAACAAAATACTGTGGATGTCCGGGCGAACCATCGGGTCGATTCAGGCCCGAGTGGCGCCGGCCGAACCCGGCACGGAACGACGGGTCGCCTGACTCACCGGGTGCTGCCGCAGAAGCTTTAGCATGTTGTTATGATGAAGAGCATACGCCGTCGTCAACCTGCGCAGCGGCGTCCGCAAGTCCACTGCCACAAAGGGAGTTCCATTGAAGACGTTGGTGTGGAGTAGCTCGGCGATCCCCGTGACACCGGACGAGCGCGCGGCGCTGCGGCCGGTCGCCCGAAACCCGGCGCTGTACCAGCGGATGCTGGCAAGCTGCGAGCGGATCGCGCTCTGGTGCGACGAGTACGGGTACGACGGGTTCGGAACGACCGAGCACCACTTCCAGACGGAGGGGGCGAGTCGATCCCGAACAACCTGCTCTTCTATGCAAAGCTCGCGGCGCTCACCAAGCGGCTCATGTTCGTGCCGATGTCGATCGTCCTGAGCGCCTCGGACCCGATTCGGACGGCAGAGAACCTCGCGCTCTTCGACAACATGTACCCGGGACGGGTGGGGGTCACCTTCGCCCGCGGATACCAGACCAGGTGGATGCAGACCCTGAGCCAGGCCGAGGGAATATCGTCCTCGCCGATGGATCCGGTGTCCGACGCCCGCAACCGCGAGATCTACGACGAGTACCTCGAGGTGGTCCTCCAGGCGTGGCAGCAGGATTCTTTCAACCACTCGGGGCCTCACTACCAGGCGCCATATCCGGCGACCGGGATCAAGCACTGGCCCCTCGCTCCGTGGACGCGCCGCTACGGCAGTCCCGACGAGGTGGATGAGGACGGCACGATCCACCGGATCGGCGTCGTGCCGAAGCCGACCACAGTCCCCCGGGTATTCATCCCGACCACCGGCTCCCGGCAGACGGTGATCGACGCCGCGTCGAGGACACACCCTGCTGATGCTCCTCGGCGACCGCGAGCGCACCGTTGCGATGGCGAAGCTCTACCGCGAGGAGGCGAGAGAGGCCGGCCGGGACCTCGCCCCCGGCGAGAACATCGGCGTGGTGGGGAAGGTCAGTGTCGGGGACACCTTCGACGAGGCGTTCGACCTCGCGGCACGGACATCCGGTTACTTCAACCAGCACTTCTTCAGCAACTTCGGCATCACGCAGATGTACCGGAACGAGTCCGACGGGCCCGGCATGTACCACGCCGCGGACGAGCGCGCGCTCACCCAGCGGATGATCGAGCGAGGCGACCTCATCTGCGGCACGGCCGAGCAGGTGCACGAGGGCCTCGGCGAGCTCCGCGGCCTCTACGGGCACGGCGAGCTCGACTGGTTCGCGTGGGAGTTCTTCACCCAGACCCTCCCTGACGACGAGTTCGGCGAGGTCGCACACGGCCAGCTGAAAACTGTGGCAGAAGACATCCTTTCGGACCTTCGGTGACACCACCGACCTCCGCGGAACACGTGGGGCGGCTCGACGGCAAGGTGGCGGTGATCAGCGGCGGCGCCCGTGGACTGGGCGAGGCGTTCGCCCGGGCGATCGTCGCGGAGGGCGGAAGCGTGACCCTCGGCGACATCCGCGATCCGGAGGGCGAAGTTCTGGCCCTCGAACTCGGGCCGCGAGCCACCTACACCCACCTTGACGTGACGTCGTCGAAGGACTGGCAGGACGCGGTCGCCCTGACTGTCAGCACCTTCGGACGGCTGAACGTCCTCGTGAACAATGCCGGCGTCGCGGTGTTCGGCAACCTCGGGCAGTTCAACGAGCAGCAGTGGAACGGTGTGCTGGCAATCAACCTGACAGGCCCGTTCCTCGGCATCAGCGCCGCCCGCGACGCGCTCGTCGCGGCGGCCCCGTCGGCGATCGTGAACATCTCGTCGACCGCCGGACTGGTGGGCAACGCCGGAGGGCACGCCTACAACGCGTCCAAGTTCGGCCTTCGCGGACTGACCAGGTCGGTCGCCCTGGAACTGTGGCCGCTCGGCGTCAGGTGCAACTCCGTCCACCCCGGACCCACCCTGACGCCCGCCACCGAGGGCTCGGACTTCAGCTCGATCATCGGCCCGCTCGGCCGACTCGGCACACCCGCCGAGGTGGCGAATCTTGTCGTCTACCTCGCCGGCGACGAATCGAGCTTCTCGACGGGAGCCGAGTTTGTCGTGGACGGCGGCCAGACAGCCGGGCACGCGGCGCTGCCGCAGGGCTGAGCGAGGTTTCCAGCCCGGAGGGGACCCGACGTCGCTGTCAG
>JBBRDH010000093.1:0-20666 GCA_038204125.1 Mycobacteriales bacterium | reverse complement strand
CGCGAAGCCCGTCGTCATCAGGTACTGACGGTCATCAAGGAAATGAAGCTCCGGCCGAAGATCGACTCGCACGACTACGAGACCAAGAAGGGTCACGTCGTGCGGTTCCTCAAGGCCGGGGACAAGGTCAAGGTCACGATCATGTTCCGGGGCCGGGAGCAGTCACGGCCCGAGCTCGGATTCCGGTTGCTGCAGCGGCTTTCCGCCGATGTAGCCGAACTGGGATTCGTCGAGAGCGCACCGAAGCAGGACGGCCGGAACATGATCATGGTGCTGGCCCCGCACAAGCAGACCAAACCGCGACCCGTCGCGGCGCCGAGCAGCAGCACCGCCGCCGAATAGCGCCGGAGAAATGGCCCCGGAGGAACAGCGCCGGAGAAATGGCCCCGCCGTCAAGGAGTACCGAACGGCCCGTCCCGCCCAGCAACGCCCGGGGTAAGCACCACCAACTGTCAATCGAACCGCGGAGTCATTCCGCACGAGCCAATGAGGACGTCATGCCAAAGCAGAAGACCCACTCCGGGATGAAGAAGCGGGTCAAGATCACCGGCAGCGGCAAGATCACCCACCAGGGCGCCGGCAAACGGCACAACCTGGAGAACAAGTCCACCAAGCGCACCCGCCGGATGGACGGCTCGCACGACATCGCCGCCGTCGATGTCCCCCGCGTTCGCAAGATGCTCGGTATCTAGCCCCCGATCTCCCCGCTCCATTCCTCAAGGGTTTCCCTGGGCGCACGCTCTCGCGTGGCCTTCGAAGTAGAAAGTCAGGTGTCCCGTGGCACGCGTCAAGAGGGCTGTCAACGCCCACAAAAAGCGTCGCACGATTCTGGAGCACGCCAGTGGCTACCGCGGCCAGCGCTCCAGGCTGTACCGCAAGGCCAAAGAGCAGGTGCTGCACTCGCTCAACTACGCCTACAACGATCGCCGCAAGCGGAAGAACGACTTCCGCAAGCTGTGGATCGCCCGCATCAACGCCGCGGCCAGAGCGCATGGCATGACCTACAACCGGTTCATGCAGGGCCTCAAGCTGGCCGGCATTGAGGTCGACCGCAAGGTGCTGGCAGAGCTCGCCGTGCACGACGACGCCGCGTTCGCCGCCCTCGTCGTGCTGGCCCGCCAGGCGGTCCCGTCGGTCGCCGACCAGAGGGCTGCGGAAGCCTCCCATGATGATGCCGATGACGGTGCCGACGACGATGACCAGGCCGAGCTGCCCGTCGGCGCCCAGGCCGGAGACGCAGCCTGACTCCCCGCGATGAGCCACGTCGCCGCCCCGCCGCGGACACCGCCCGGAGCGGTGCTCCGTCGACGGGGCGGCGATCTGCTTCTTCGGATGGGCGCAGTGTGCCCATCGACCGGAGCGGCGACCGGGCAGGCGAGGTCGCGGCAAGGCGGCCGGCGCGGGCCGCCGGTCAGAAGGTGGCCTGGGCTCCCGAAACCAGGTCCACGCCGAGGAGCCGGCGCGCCGAACAGGCCGCCGTCGACCGCCAACGGACCGCGCCGGGCAACTCCGCCGCGACAGCCGAGGTGGTGCAGGACGCCGGCGACGGCGCACTGACCGAACGGTCGCCGCGGGTGGCGGCCGCACACCGACTTCTCCGCCGGCCCCGTCGCACCGAGGCCGGAGAATTCCTCGCCGAGGGCGCCCAGGCGGTGGCCGAGGCAATTGCAGCAGTAGCCCGGGTGGGTGGTGTGGTCCGTGAGCTGTACATGACCAAGGCGGCCGGCGCCCGGCACGTAGAGCTGGTCAGGGCCGCGTTCGCCGCCGGTATCGAGGTCACCGAGGTGACCGAACGGGCCGCGGCTTCCCTGTCCGACACCGTTTCGCCCCAAGGGTTGGTCGCCCGGTGCGCGATCGTCGACGCCTCGGTCGGGGACGTCCTCGCGGCCGAGCCCCGGCTGGTCGCCGTACTGGTCGAGACCAACGACCCAGGCAACGCGGGCACCATCATCAGGCTGGCCGACGCGGCGGGAGCCGATGCGGTGATCTTCGCCGGCCACTCGGTCGACCCGTTCAACCCCAAAGCTGTCCGGGCGTCCACCGGGAGCCTGTTCCACCTGCCCATCGCGCATTCGGCCGACCCGCTGGTGCTTCTCGCGGAGTTGTCGGCAGCCGGCCTCTCGCTGCTGGCGACCACCGGCACTGCCGGCACCGATCTCGACACCGCCACCGACGACGGCATTCTCGACCTGCCGACTGCGTGGATCTTCGGTTCCGAAGCGCACGGGCTGCCGGAGGGCGTGCTGGCCGCCGCCGACGAAACGGTCAACGTCCCGATCTACGGCGCCGCCGAGTCACTGAACCTGGCCACGGCTGCGGCCATCTGCCTCTATGCGAGCGCCCGGGCGCACCGGGCCGAACGGACACCTGCGTCCGGCGGCCCCGGGCCTGCCGATCCGACTGCCGACATCCAGGCCGGCTGAGCGCCTACGGTGGGCAATTCCGGGGGCTGATATTCGGGGTTTGTGGCGCCGATTTTCTCTGGGATCAGTTCCAGCCATACCGGTCACGGAGCCGGCCCGCCACCTGCTCGAATTGCTGCCGGTCGAGTGCGGCCGCCTCGCGGCGCATGCCGGACGGCCAGACCCGGAGCACCCGTTCCAGATTGACCCACGACGGCCTGTTCTCCGGGTCCCACTGGCCCGAACCGACCGGTAGGAATTCGGCGTCGTCGTGGCGCTTGCTGGTCAGCTGCACCACCAGGAAGGTGCCGGTCGCCTCGGCCGCGACCACCAGTACCGGCCGGTCCTTGCCGCGGCCGTCGTGTTCTTCGAACGGCACCCAGGTCCAGACGATCTCACCGGGGTCCGGGTCGCCGTCCCTGCTGGGCGTGTACGTCATCCGGACCGGCCCGACCCCCCCGGGGTCGACCTCGGCCGTTGCTTCCGGCCCGAGCCGGCCCGGCGAGAGGCCCTCGGCGGTGCCGAGGTCGCCGGCGGTACCGCGGTCGCCGGCGGTACCGCGGTCGGCTTGCCGGGACGGTTGCTGCGGGGCTGCACTGGTGGGAGTGGCGGCCCGACCCGGCCGCTGACCGCGTCCGCTCCGCGCTGCCCGCATGGCCGGGCGCAGCACATCGATGACGTTCGAGAAGAAGGACATCGCCGGACCCTAACGTCCGATCGGCCCTGGGCCGAACCAGAGCCGGCGGCCGCTCAGCGGGGAGTGCCGGCGGCCGGATCGCGCGGTACCCCGGCGGGGGCCGTGAGACGATGCTCTGGTGATGCGTAGCGGCCTACCCTGCGGGCAATTCAGCGAGCCCGCTGCTGGGGCCCGCCGCTAGCTCTGCGCGCAGGTCCCGGCACCGGGCGCCTCGACTTTCCCGTTCCGTTTCCCCTTCTCGTTTCCTGTCTCGATTCCCCGCCTCGCTGCTGGGTCGCGTCCCCAGTCCCGGATGTCCCGGGACCCGCCTGGAAGGTCCCCATGTCCGAGACCGACACCCCCCCCGGCCCCCCGCCCCTGGATCCGGCCGACGCTGTCGAGGTGGAAACCGCCGCCGCGGCCGCCGCAGCGGCCATCGCGGCGGCACCGGATCTGGACGCGCTCAAGGCTGTGCGACTCGCCCACGCCGGGGACAAGAGCCCTCTCGCCCTGGCCAACCGGGCCATCGGCGGCCTGCCGAAGTCGGCGAAAGCCGCTGCCGGGCAGCTGGTGGGGGCCGCCAGGGCGCGCATTTCAGCGACGGTTGCCGCCCGCGGGGCCGAACTCGCCGCGGAGCGCAACGCCGGGGTGCTCGCGCGGGAGCGGGTCGACGTCACGCTGCCCTACGACCGGCTGCCTACCGGCGGCCGACACCCCATTTCCACGGTGACGGAACGGATCGGCGACATCTTTCTGGCAATGGGGTGGGAGGTCGCGCAGGGTCCGGAGCTCGAAACCGAGTGGTACAACTTCGACGCGTTGAACTTCCTGCCGGACCATCCGGCCAGGGCGATGCAGGACACCTTCTACGTCAAGGGTTTTACGGGCGCGCAGAGTTCGGTCGCGAACGGACCGGAATCCGATGGGCAGAACTCCGGGCTGGTACTTCGGACCCATACCTCGCCGGTCCAGATCCGCACGATGATCACCCGCCGGCCGCCGATCTACGTGATCTGCCCCGGCCGGGTCTATCGCACCGACGCACTGGACGCCACCCACACGCCGGTCTTCACCCAGGTAGAGGGTCTGGCCATCGACCGTCACCTGACGATGGCTCACCTCAAGGGCACCCTGGACCATTTCGCCAGGGCGATGTTCGGGCCGCAGTCCAAGACCAGACTGCGGCCGTCGTTCTTCCCTTTCACCGAACCGAGCGCCGAGATGGACGTCTGGTTCGAGGGGAAAAAGGACGGGCCCGGCTGGGTGGAATGGGGCGGCTGCGGAATGGTCGACCCGGATGTGTTGCGGGCCTGCGGGTTGGACCCGCAGGAGTACTCCGGTTTCGCCTTCGGCATGGGCATCGAACGGACCCTGCAATTCCGCAACGACATTCCCGATATGCGAGATCTGATCGAAGGGGACGTCCGCTTCACGGCGGCGTTCTCCACGGAGGTTTGAGGTCATGAAGGCGCCCCTCGAGTGGCTGTCCCGACATGTCGCGCTGCCGACCGGAACCGGACCCGATGCGATCGCCGATGCGCTGCTGCGCATCGGCTTCGAGGTTGAGGACGTGGTCGGGGTACCGGTCACCACCGGGGACCTGGTGGTCGGCAGCGTGTCCACCATCGAAGAGCTCTCCGGCTTCAAGAAGCCGATCCGGTTCGTGACGGTTGACGTCGGGGCCGGCCACGGCCCGGGCGGGGGCGGCGACCCTCGCGAGATCATCTGCGGCGCAACCAACTTCGCAGTGGGCGACAGGGTCGTGGTCGCGCTGCCGGGAGCCGTGCTACCCGGCGGATTTGCAATCGCGTCCCGGACGACCTACGGGCATCTCTCCGACGGAATGATCTGCTCGGTCCGGGAACTCGGCATCGGCACCGAACACGACGGGATTCTGGTGCTCGACGCCGACGCGCAGATCGGTGTGGACGCAAGGGATCTGATCGGCGCCCACGACGCCGTGGTGGAGCTGGCGGTCACGCCGGATCGGGGATACGCCCTCTCGATCCGCGGCCTGGCCCGCGAATTGGCTGCGGCCTTTGATGTCTCGTTCGACGACCCGGCGGGCGGCCCGGCACCCGACCGGCCTGATCCCGGCTGGCCGGTGACCATCGACGATGCCGACGGGTGCGGCCGTTTCGTCACCGTCCGGGTCAGCGGCGTCGATCCGATGGCGCCCTCACCCTTCTGGATGCGGCGACGACTGCACGCGGCCGGGATCAGGAACATTTCGCTGGCCGTCGATATCACCAACTACGTGATGCTCGAATTTGGTCAGCCGCTGCATGCCTTCGATTCCGGGCGAATAGGCGGCGCAATCACCGTCCGCCGGGCCACCGCCGGCGAGACGCTGAAAACGCTCGACGGCTCCATCCGGAGCCTGGTGACCGATGACCTGGTGGTGGCCGACGAGTCGGGCGCCATCTCGCTGGCCGGGGTGATGGGCGGCGAATCGACCGAGATCTCCCCCTCCACCACCGATGTGGTGATCGAGGCTGCCAATTGGGATCCGGCGGTCATCGCCCGCACGGCACGGCGGCACAAGCTCCCGAGCGAGGCCTCGCGCCGGTTCGAGCGCGGAGTGGATCCTGAGATCGCCGCCTCCGCAGCGGAAGCGGCCGCCGCACTACTGGTGACCTATGCCGGGGGCCGGATCGCCGGGCGGTCCACTGCGGCCGGCCGATTACCCGTGCGCGGACCCATCGCGCTGCCGCTGACCGAGCCGGAGCGGCTGGCCGGCCGGCCCTACGAACCGGCCGTGATCATCCGGCGACTGGTGCAGGTCGGCTGCGCGGTCAGGCCGGGGGCAACGGAATCGTCGCTGGAGGTGACGCCACCGTCTTGGCGGCCGGATCTCGCCCGGGCCGCGGATCTCGTCGAGGAGGTCGCGAGACTCGAGGACTACCAGAGCATCCCGACGCTGCTGCCGCTGGCCCCGTCCGGGGCCGGTCTCACCCCGGGCCAGCGCCGGGAGCGCCGGATTTCGGCCGATCTGGCCGCCTCCGGGCTGGTCGAGGTCCTGTCCTTCCCGTTCGTCGGGTCGGCCGACTTCGACGCCTTGGGCCTGGCGGCCGATGATATCCGCCGATTCACCGCCGATCTGGCCAATCCGCTGGACACGAAGCGACCCTCGATGCGGACCACTCTGCTGCCGGGTCTGCTGGACACCTTGGGTCGCAACCTGTCCCGTGGCGCCAGGGACCTGGCGTTGTACGAGTTGGGCCTTGTCTTCCTGCCGAGCCGCAACGCGCCGCGGCCGCCGGTGTTGCCGGTGGACCGACGACCGACCAATGCCGAACTGGTGGTGCTCGACTCCAGCCTGCCGATCCAGCCCCGGCACGTTGCTGCCGTGTTCGCCGGCGCGTTTGAGCGTCCCGGTTGGTGGGGCCCTGGCCGGGACGGCGGCTGGGCCGATGCCATCGAACTGGCCAGGAAGGTGGGCCGGATCGCCGGAGTCGAGTTCCGCATGGTGGCAGCCGATCAGCGCCCCTGGCACCCGGGCCGATGTGCCGGGATCCGGCTCGGCGACTGGCCGGTCGGATTTGCCGGCGAACTTCATCCCGAAGTGATCGACCGGCTCGGGTTGCCGCCCCGGTCGGCGGCCATGGAGTTGGACCTGGACGCCCTGCCGCCGGCCGAAGTCCAAGTTGCGCCACATATCTCACCGTTCCCGCCGGTACATCTCGACCTCGCAGTGGTGGTGCAGGCCGAGGTTGCTGTCGCGGCGGTCACCAACGCGCTCCGTGACGGGGCCGGCGATCTGCTCGAATCGCTGCGTCTGTTCGACGTCTACACCGGCGATCAACTCGCTTCCGGCGCCAAGTCCCTGGCCTTCTCGCTGGTCGTCAGAGCCCCGGACCGCACGCTGACCGCCGCCGAAGCGGTGGCGGTGCGGGACGCCGCGCTGGCGGAAGCGGCGGCCCGGACCGGGGCAACCCTGCGCTGACCCGTCGGGCCGGGCGGTGGCCAGAGGTGGATGCCCGGCCCGGTCGGGGCGTTGGAAGTGCCACGATGGGCGCATGCCCTTCCAACTGCCCGCCGAATTGGCCCGCAAAGTCCTCAAAGCCGGGTATTACCCAGCCTTCGTCACCGACGTGCTCGACATCGCGCTCGCCGGTGAGTCCGTCGAGTCGCACCTGGTGCACCTGGAGACGACCTTCGACGCCGAATCCGTCCGGCGCCACCTGTCCGTCGTCGCGCTGACCCCGTCGAGGTTGATCTTCGTGCACGCCGACGATCACGGCGGCGACGAGGAGCACGGGGAGGACGCCCACGGCATCGCCACCAGCGAATCGGTGCCGCTGTCGGCCGTCCGGACGGTCATGGTCACCCATGTGGTGCCGGCTCCGGAGAAATACGTCGCGGGCAGCCTCGGCCGGGAGCTGACCCTGACCATCGGTTGGGGCGCCGTCGCCCGGGTCGACCTCGAACCGGCCACCTGCGGCGATCCGCAGTGCGACGCCGACCACGGTTACACCGGATCCCTCACCGGCGACGACCTTTCGCTCCGGATCAGCGCGGACGCCGAGGGTGAGGGCGCGTTTGCGGACGCGGTCGCCTTCGCGCGGGTGTTGTCGGCCGCGACGGCGGCCCCCCGCGGGTGACCGATGCGAGCACCTCGGGCCTGACGCCGGGGGACCCGGTGGGGGCGCCCGCCGGGAAACCGCCGTCGCCGGACTATGGGCCGCGCTCGCTCGGCGCGGTACTGCCAGGGGTAGCCGCCGCGCTGGGTGTTGAGTTGGGCCTCCCTGCCGTCGACCTGCCGCCCGCCGACCGGATCTGCGTCGTATTGATCGACGGTCTGGGCGCCCAATTGCTGGCTGCCAGTGTCGCCGACGCACCGTTTCTCGCCTCGCTGCAGGGTGCCGGCACCGTGCTCCGGGTCGGCTGCCCATCGACGACCGCCACCTCGCTGGGTTCGTTCGGCACGGGCCTGCCGCCCGGAATGCACGGCCTGGTCGGCTATTCGGTGATGGACCCGGCACGCGGGGTGCTGCTCAACGAACTGCGGTGGGACCCGCTGGTCGACCCCATCGCCTGGCAACCCCATCCGACGGTCTTCGAACAGTTGGCGGCAGCCGGCGTATCGGTGCTGTCGATCGGCAACCCCGAGTTCGAGGGCTCCGGCCTCACCACCGCGGTCTTCCGGGGGGCCCGCTTCGCCGGCGCCAACCGGCTGCACCGGCGGGTCGAACTTGTCGCCCAGGCACTGGCTGTCCCGGGTCTGGTCCATCTGTACTGGGGCGACGTGGATGCGGCCGGTCATCGTTTCGGCTGGCAGAGCAGCGCCTGGCGTCGGCGGCTCCGGGTCCTGGACGACGGCCTGCACCGACTGGCCCAGTCTTTGCCGGCCCGGACGCTGCTCGTGGTGACCGCCGACCACGGGATGCTCGACGTCCCGCGCAGCGACCGCCTCGACCTCGCCGCGCGCCCGGACCTACAGGACGGGATCGCAATCCTGGGCGGTGAGGGCCGGTTCGCCCAGGCCTACTGCGTGGCGGGCGCGGCCGATGATGTCGCGGCCAGGCTCGCCGCCGCCGTCGGCACCAAGGCCTGGGTCCGCACGAGGGAGCAGGCGTTCGAGGCGGGTTGGTTCGGTCCGGTGGAGCCCAGAGTCGTCGAGCGGGTCGGCGATGTGCTGGTTGCTGCGGCGGAGTCATTCGTCTTCGTCGACTCCCGCACCGCTGCTCCCTCGGAGCTGACCCTGATCGGCCAGCACGGCTCGCTCACCGACGCCGAACAGCTGGTGCCGCTCTTGACCCTGGTGTGCTGACGGCGGTGTCGGACAACCGGTGTCGGACAACCGGTGTCGGACAACCGGTAGCGGAGAACCGGTGTCATAGCACCGACCGCCGGCGGCAGCACGCTCGAGCTCGACCTGCAGCCTGATCGGGCTACGCCTACCCGCAGTGAATAGTCATGCAGCGTGTTGTATGATTCTCGGATCATGACAGTTCACACCTACCGGGTGGCGGTCGCCGGCGCGAGCGGCTATGCGGGCGGTGAGATACTCCGACTGCTGCTGGGCCACCCGCGGGTGGAGATCGGCGCGCTGACCGCCAACGCGAGCGTCGGCGACACACTCGCCCTCCAGCAACCTCACCTGCTGCCGCTGGCCTCGGTTGTCCTGCAGCCCACCGACTCCGACGTCCTCTCCGGGCATGACGCGGTCTTTCTGGCCCTGCCGCACGGGCATTCCGCCCAGGTGGCGGCGGCGCTGCCGCCCGAGGTGGTGGTGATCGACTGCGGCGCCGATCACCGGCTCACCGATCCTGGCGCGTGGCAGCGGTTCTACGTGGGCGAGCATCCGGGCAGTTGGCCGTACGGGCTGCCGGAACTGCCCAATGGCCGGGACCGGTTGATCGGCGCCACCAGGATTGCGGTCCCTGGTTGCTACCCGACCGCGGCCTCCCTCGCCCTTGCGCCGGCCCTGGCTGCCGGACTGGTCGATCCCGATGTGGTGGTGGTGGCCGCATCCGGCACCTCGGGCGCGGGAAAGTCGTTGCGGACCAACATGTTGGCCAGTGAGGTGATCGGGTCGGCCACGGCCTACGGGGTCGGCGGCACCCACCGGCACACCCCGGAAATGATCCAGAACCTCTCCGCTGCTGCCGGCTGCACCGTCCGGGTTTCCTTCACTCCGGTGCTGGTGCCCATGTCCCGCGGGATTCTGTGCACCGCCAGCGCCGGCCTGCGACCGGGACCCGACCTCGGAGCAGTCCGAGCGGTGTACGAGAAGGCCTACCGGGACGAGCCTTTCATCCACCTGCTGCCAGAGGGTCAATGGCCGGCGACGAGTTCGGTGGCAGGTTCGAACAGTGTGCTGCTGCAGCTCGCCATCGACTCCGACGCCGGGCGACTCGTCGTGGTGACGGCGCTGGACAACCTGACCAAGGGCACCGCCGGTGCCGCCGTGCAGTGCCTGAATTTGGCGCTCGGAATGCCGGAGGCACTCGGCCTCGGCACCGTGGGGCTGGCGCCGTGACCATCGTCGAGCCGAGTTCTGGAGCCCATTCGGGACTGGTCGTCCGGCCGGCGACGGGGGTGACGGCGCCGGGCGGTTTCCGGGCAGCGGGCGTGACGGCCGGCCTGAAAGCCTCCGGCACAACGGATCTCGCTGTGGTCGTCAACGACGGTCCGATTCTCTCCGCGGCGGCGGTGTTCACCGGAAACCGGGTCAAGGCGGCGCCGGTCCGCTGGTGCGAACAGATCCTGGCCGTCCCGGAAAGCGGTGGCCCGGCCCCGACCCTGCGGGCCGTGGTGCTGAATTCCGGAGGGGCGAACGCCTGCACCGGGCCGGCCGGATACGCCGAGACCGTCGCCACTGCCGAGCATCTGGCCACTGTTCTGTCCAACGCGCTGGCGCGAGCCGTTGCGCCGCAGCAGGTCGCGGTGTGTTCGACCGGCCTGATCGGTGAGCGCCTACCGATGGACAAAATTCTCGGCGGGACGAGCGCGGCCGTTGCGGAACTAGCCGAGGACGGGGGACCGGCGGCCGCTGAGGCGATCAGGACGACCGACACCGTCGCCAAACAGACTGTCGTGCACGTCGGCGGGTTCACCGTCGGCGGCATGGCGAAGGGCGCCGGGATGCTGGCGCCCGCGCTCGCCACCATGCTCGTGGTGCTGACCACCGATGCGGTGGCCGACTCTGCCGCGCTGGACGCGGCCCTGCGGGCAGCAACCCGGGTTTCCTTCGACCGGCTCGACTCCGACGGGGCGATGTCCACCAACGACACGGTACTGCTGATGGCTTCCGGGGCGTCCGGTGTAAGGCCGGGGCAAGATGTATTGACAGCGGCGGTGAGCAGGGCGTGCGCCGATCTGGCGAACCAGTTGCTGGCCGATGCGGAGGGTGCCACCAAGGAGATCTCGATCGAGGTCACCCACGCCGCGACGGAGGACGATGCAGTGGAGGTCGGCCGGGCGGTGGCCCGCAACAACCTGGTCAAGACCGCATTCTTCGGCGGGGACGCGAATTGGGGGCGCATCCTCGCCGCGGTCGGCACCACCCGGGCCGAGTTCGACCCCGACCGGATAGACGTGGCCATCAACGGGATCTGGATCTGCCGGGCCGGCGCCGCCGGTGAAGACCGCTCCGCAGTGGACCTTTCGCCCAGGGCCGCCAGGGTCGTCATCGATCTGCACGCCGGCGCCGAGACGGCAACCGTTCGCACCAACGACCTTTCGCATGCCTATGTCCACGAGAACTCGGCGTACTCCACGTGACCCGGCCATTCGCACCTGTCGAAGAGCGGCGGACCGCCGAACTTGTCGGCGCCGGTGCCAGGGCCGCCGTGCTGGCCGACGCACTGCCCTGGTTGCAGCGCTTCGCCGGGGCGCTGGTCGTCGTCAAATACGGCGGCAATGCGATGACCGACGAAAGTCTGAAACGCGACTTCGCCGCCGACATGGTCTTTCTCCGAACGGTCGGCCTGCGCCCGGTGGTGGTGCACGGCGGCGGCCCGCAGATCAGCGCGATGCTGGGTCGGCTGGGGATGGCCGGGGAGTTCAAGGGCGGCTTTCGGGTCACCACCCCGGAGACGATGGACGTGGTCCGAATGGTGCTGGTCGGCCAGGTCGGTCGGGAACTGGTCGGGCTGATCAACAATCACGGTCCGCTCGCCGTCGGTATGTCCGGTGAGGATGCCGGGTTGTTCACCGCCGCCCGCCGCACCGTCGCGGTGGACGGCGTGCAGACCGATATCGGGCTGGTCGGCGACGTGGTGCAGGTCAACCCGGCCGCCGTCCTCGATCTCCTTGCGGCGGGCCGGATCCCGGTCATCTCGACAGTCGCCCCTGACGTCGATGGTGTGGTGTACAACGTCAATGCCGATTCGGCCGCTGCCGCCCTGGCCATTGCGCTGGGGGCCTCGAAGCTCGTGATGCTGACCGATGTCGAGGGTCTGTACGCGGATTGGCCCGATCGTTCCTCACTGCTCTCCCGGATCTCGGTGACAGCGCTGGAGGCCCTGATGCCGGGCCTGGAAGCCGGCATGGTGCCGAAGATGGAGGGCTGCCTGCGGGCCGTCCGGGGCGGGGTCGCCGCCGCCCACGTCATCGACGGCCGCGTTCCGCATGCCGTGCTGCTGGAAATCGTCACCACTACCGGCGTCGGCACCATGGTCGTCCCGGACCCGGACCAGGAGAGAGCGCAATGAGCACCGCCGTCGAAGATGTTGCCGCCCAGCTGAACCCGTCGGACGGCAACGGTCGGGCGGCCGGCCGGTGGTCGGCCGCCCTGATGAACAATTTCGGCGTCCCGCAGATCGAATTGGTCAGCGGCATCGGCGCCGTCGTCACTGACGCCGAAGGACGGCAGTATCTCGACCTGCTCGGCGGGATCGCTGTCAACGCTCTCGGCCACGCCCACCCGGCGCTCGTCAAGGCGGTGAGCGAGCAGGTCGCCACGCTCGGACATGTCTCGAACTTCTTCACCCACCCAAAGGTTCTCGACCTGGCCGAACAACTACTTCGCATTGCCGGCGCCGAGCACGACGGGCGGGTCCTTTTCTGCAATTCCGGTGCCGAAGCCAACGAGGCGGCATTCAAGATCGCCCGACGGACCGGACGGCCCAGGATCATCGCCGCCGAGGGGGCGTTCCATGGCCGGACCATGGGCGCGTTGGCGCTGACCGGCCAGCCCGCCAAGCGGGCCCCGTTCGAGCCAATGCCGGCCGGGGTGGAATTCGTCCCGTACGGCGACGTGGGGGCTCTCCGCGCGGCGGTGGACGACTCGGTGGCCGCGGTGTTCCTGGAACCGATCATGGGCGAGGCCGGAGTGGTTCCGCCGTCGCCCGGTTATCTATCGACCGCCCGCCAGATCACCTCGGCCGCCGGTGCCCTACTCGTCCTGGACGAGGTGCAGACCGGGATCGGCCGGACCGGGACGTGGTTCGCCCACCAGCGTTCCGGTATCCGGCCCGACGTCATCACGATGGCCAAGGGGCTCGGCGGCGGGCTGCCGATCGGCGCCGTCATCGGCATGGGGACGGCCGGCGAACTGTTGTCGGCCGGCCAGCACGGATCGACGTTCGCCGGCAATCCGATCTGCGCGGCGGCCGCCCTGGCGGTGCTCGCCACCATCGAGTCCGAACACCTCCTCGAACATGTCGAGGCGCTCGGCAAGCATCTGGCCGGTGCCATCGAGGATCTGCAGCATCCCGCGATCGTCCGGGTCCGCGGCGCCGGCCTCCTGATCGGCGTCGTTCTCGCGCAGCCGATCGCCGCCGCGGCGACCGCCACGGCGCTCGCCGCCGGATTCATCATCAATGCGCCGGCACCGGACGTGCTGCGTCTGGCTCCGCCATTGATCCTCACCGAGGAACAGGCCGATTCCTTCGTCACCGCATTGCCCGCAATTCTGGACACGGCCGCCCCGGCCGTTGCGGAAGCAAAGAAGAGGACGTCATGAGTGTTGTTCGTCATTTCCTGCGCGACGACGACGTTTCGCCCGCCGAGCTGCTGATATTGCTCGACCTGGCCGACCACTACAAAGCCGACCGGACCGGTCCCAAGCCCCTTGCGGGCAAGGCTGTTGCCGTCGTCTTCGAGAAGAACTCCACCCGGACCCGGCTGTCGTTCGAGGTCGGGATCAACCAACTCGGCGGCCAGCCGGTGATCGTGGACGGCCGCACCTCCCAACTCGGCCGCGAGGAGACGATCGAGGACACCTCCCGGGTGCTGTCCCGTTATGTGGACGCGGTGGCCATCCGCACCTTCGCCCAGCGCCGGATCAACGCGCTGGCCAGCGTCTCGTCGGTGCCGGTGATCAATGCGCTCACCGACGAATTCCACCCGTGTCAGGTGCTGGCGGATCTGCAGACGGTTCGGCAGCGGCTCGGCCGGCTCACCGGGGTCACCCTGACCTACCTCGGTGACGGGGCGAACAACATGGCCCACTCGCTGCTGCTCGGCGGCGCCAATGCAGGGCTGCACGTGCGGGTTTCGTCGCCGACCGGGTTCGACCCGCAGTCCGACATCCTGCTGGACGCCAAGAAGCTGGCGGCCACCACCGGCGGTTCGGTCGAGCTGATCGGCGACCCGGACCGGGCGGTCGACGGCAGCGACGTACTGGTCACCGACAGCTGGACTTCGATGGGGCAGGAGACCGACGGGCTCGACCGGATCGGCCCGTTCCGGCCCTACCAGGTCAACGCCGATCTGCTCGCCAGGGCCGCGCCCGGTGCGATCGTGCTGCACTGCCTGCCTGCGCATCGCGGTTGGGAGATCACCGACGAGGTGCTGGACGGGCCGGCTTCTGCGGTCTGGGACGAGGCCGAGAACCGGCTGCACGCTCAGAAGGCGTTGCTGGCCTTCCTGATCCATCAGGACGGGTCGGCCCGGAAATGACCGGACGGCCATGACCGGCGGACCGCGATGACCACCGGCAGCCTGCCGGGAACCAAGACCGCTCGGCTGGGGCGGATCACCCAGCTCATCCGCGAGGGTGGGGTCAGGTCCCAGGGGGAACTCGCTGCGGCGCTCGAGGCCGATGGCCTGCACACCACCCAGGCCACGCTGTCGCGTGATCTGGAGGAGCTCGGCGCGGTCAAACTGCGCGGGGTCGGTGGTGGCGCTTCTGTGTACGTCATTCCGGAGGACGGGCCGCCCAGGACAATGGCCGGTGGAACTGCCCGGCTGGCAAGGCTTCTGGGTGATCTGCTCATCTCCTACGACGCATCGGGCAATCTGGTCGTGCTGCGTACCCCGCCCGGCGCGGCGCAATTCCTGGCATCGGCGATCGACCGGGTCGGGCTGGCCGATGTGGTGGGCACGATCGCCGGCGACGACACCATTCTGGTAGTGGCCAGGGACGGCCTCACCGGGGCGGAACTGGGCAGCCGGCTGGCGGCGCTGTCCGATGTCGGCGGCAACTGAGAAGATCTGCTGGCCGGACGTGCTCGGCGTTGTCCTCCGGGACCGACCATGATCCGCAATTTCCGAGTCGCACGATCTTGAACCACAAGAAGTTGACCCACAAGAAGTTGACCCTAGGAAGTTGACCCAGAAGAAATCGAAGCAGAAGAAATCGAAGCAGAAGGAGCCTGACCTCAGATGACAGAGCGAATCGTCCTGGCCTATTCCGGCGGACTGGACACCTCGGTGGCGATCGGTTGGATATCGCACGCCACCGGCGCGGAGGTGATCGCGGTGGCCGGCGATGTCGGGCAGGGCGGCGAGGACATGGACGTCATCCGGGAGCGCGCACTGGCCTGCGGAGCCGTCGAAGCCGTGGTCGCCGACATGAAGAACGAGTTCGCCGACGACTACTGCCTGCCGGCGTTGCAGGCGAACGCGATGTACATGGAGCGCTATCCGCTGGTGTCGTCGCTCTCCCGGCCGGTGATCGCCAAGCATCTCGTCGCCGCGGCGAGAAAGTACGGCGCGACCACGGTGGCGCACGGCTGCACCGGCCTGGGCAACGACCAGGTGCGATTCGAGGTGTCCATCGGCGCGCTCGCCCCCGACCTCCGAATCCTTGCCCCGGTTCGTGATTCGGGGATGAGCCGGGACAAGGCGATCATCTTCGCCGAAGAGAAGGACCTGCCCATCGAGACCTCCCGGCTCAACCCCTACTCGATCGACCAGAACGTCTGGGGCCGTGCGGTCGAAACCGGCTTCCTGGAGGACATCTGGAACGCTCCGATCGAAGACCTCTATTCCTACACCGCCAATCCGGCAACCCACCGGGAGCCGGACGAGGTGCTGATCACCTTTGAGCAGGGCAAGCCGGTGGCGATCGACGGCCGACCGGTGAGCATGCTGGCTGCCATCGAGGAGATGAATTCCCGGGCCGGCGCGCAGGGCATCGGCCGGATCGACATGGTCGAGGACCGGGTCGTCGGCATCAAGTCGCGGGAGGTCTACGAGGCGCCCGGCGCTATCGCGCTGCTGATCGCCCACCGCGAACTGGAGAACGTCACCCTCGAGCGTGAGCAGGCCCGGTTCAAGCAGACGGTCGGGCAGCGCTGGACCGAACTGGTCTACGACGGCCTCTGGTATTCGCCGTTGAAGCGGTCGCTGGACGCTTTCATCGCCGATACCCAGCGGCACGTCTCCGGAGAGATCCGGCTCACCCTCGCCCACGGCACCGCGGTGGTCACCGGCCGGCGCAGCGAGGAATCGCTGTACGACTACCACCTCGCGACCTACGACGCGCAGAGCACCTTCGACCAGTCGTTGGCCAAGGGTTTCGTGCAGCTATGGGGACTCAACGTCCGCACGTCCGCCGCACGGGACCTGCGGGTGGCGCGACGGTGACCTCGCCGCCGCTGCCCGGCTCCCTCTCGTCAGGACCGATATCCCTCTGGGGGGGCAGGTTCTCCGGTGGACCGGCGCCGGAGATGGCGGCGCTGTCGAAGTCGACCCACTTCGACTGGCGCCTCGCGCCGTACGACATCGCCGGCTCGAAGGCGCATGCCGGGGTGCTGCAGGGTGCCGGTCTGCTGACGGCCGAAGAACTCGACCGGATGCTGGCCGCCCTCGACGGGCTCGCGGCGGATGTCGATTCCGGCGCTTTCGGTCCGGAAGTCGGCGACGAGGACGTGCACACCGCCCTGGAGCGTGGCCTGCTGGACCGGGCCGGGGTCGACCTCGGCGGAAAACTGCGGGCCGGGCGTTCGCGGAACGACCAGGTGGCCACGCTGTACCGGATGTACCTGCGGGACGGCGCCCGGCGGGTCGCCGGGTTGCTGCTCGATCTGCAGGAGGCTTTCCTGGCCCAGGCGGCCGCCCATCCCGACGTAGCGATGCCGGGGCGGACGCATTTCCAGCACGCTCAACCGGTCCTGTTGGCCCATCACCTCGCCGCCCACGTACAGGCGCTGGTCCGCGATGTCGATCGGCTCCGGGACTGGGACCGGCGAACCTCCGTGTCGCCCTACGGTTCCGGGGCCCTGGCCGGCTCGTCCCTGGGGTTGGATCCGGCCGCCGTCGCAACGGAACTGGGCTTCGACTCCGCCGCCGCGAACTCCATCGACGGCACCGCATCTCGCGACTTCGCCGCCGAATTGGCCTTCTGTCTGGCGATGATCGGGGTGAACCTGTCCCGCTGGGCCGAGGAGGTGATCGTCTTCACCACCGCCGAGTTCGGCTACGCCCGGCTCGACGATGCCTTCGCCACCGGCTCGTCGATCATGCCGCAGAAGAAGAATCCGGACATCGCGGAGCTGACCCGGGGAAAGTCAGGAAGGCTGATCGGAAACCTGACCGGCTTGCTGGCCACGCTCAAGGGTCTGCCGCTCGCCTACAACCGGGATCTGCAGGAGGACAAGGAGCCGCTGATCGATTCGCTCGAGCAGCTCGAGTTGCTGCTTCCCGCGGTGACCGGCATGACGGCGACGCTGACTTTCCGGGTCGAGCGGCTCGCCGCGATGGCCCCGGCCGGTTTCTCGCTCGCCACCGACATCGCCGAATGGCTGGTCCGCCATGGGATTCCGTTCCGGGTGGCCCACGAGGCCGCAGGCCACTGCGTGACCGTCGCGGAGGCGTCAGGCCGAGAACTCGACGAGCTGACGGACGCCGAACTCGCCGACATCAACCCGGCGCTCACCCCGGACGTTCGAGAGGTGCTGACCGTCGCGGGCTCCCTGGCGTCCCGGGACGGCTTCGGCGGGACCGCCCCCGACCGGGTCGCCGAGCAGATCGCGACCCTGCGCGCCCGGATCGCCGCCGACCGCTCCTGGCTCTCCCGCTGAGGCTCCCCACCCCCGGCGGGCAGAGGTGCCCCCGGCGGGGATCAATCCCCCGCAAGCGGGAGGTGCCCCCGTCTCAGACGAGGCTGAAAGTGATGACTCCTGTCACTCTGATCCCAAATCGGCTACTTTCGTCCATGCGGCAGAGTGCAAGCCACCTCTGGGTAACGGTTTTCGTCAGTTACCCCCCTGAAATCAGGGAGTTGTGATGGACACGTTCGGTCGTCGGCTCCGGCGTTCCGCAGTGTCGGGCAACGCGGTGCATCTTGCACCTGGATTGCTGGGGCGGCTGATCGTCGCCGATTCGCCCGAAGGCCTGGTGGCGGTTCGGCTCACCGAGGTGGAGGCCTACCTCGGGTCGGATGACCCGGCCTCCCATGCATTCCGCGGGCTGACCCGGCGCAATGCCGTCATGTTCGACGAGCCGGGTCATCTGTATACCTATTTCGTCTACGGAATGCACTGGTGCGTCAATATCGTCACGGGTCGTCGGGGCGAGCCGTCGGCGATCCTGCTGCGTGCCGGCGATGTTGTGTCCGGCCACGCATTGGCCGCACGTCGACGCACCGATAGGACGCCACCGGGGCATTTGGCGCGTGGCCCGGCCGGTTTGGCCTCCGTACTCGGACTGGCGGCGAAGGCCAATGGCGTCGACCTTTTCGCGCCGGGTGCACCCGTGCGCCTCCATCCGGGAACAGCGATTCCGGATGAATCGGTCCGCAGCGGCCCACGGGTGGGCGTCAACGCCGGGGCGGAACAACCGTGGCGGTTCTGGGTGGCCGGCGCGGTATCGGTCTCCGCCTACCGCCCAGGCACGAAAAGGCGCCGCCCAGCGGAATCGACCTGGATGACCAGCGACGACCGGGTCGGTGAAGACGCTGCCGAGCGAGCCGCGATCAACGCGCGCGCCGGCGGACGATGGCCGTGACGTCCGGGAACCCGGCCGGCCGGATGGCAGGATGAACGCCGTGCCCGATCGCCCGCGCGTGTCCGATTCCCCGGCCGATGTGTCGACATCCTCGGTCCTCGACGAGTTGAACTGGCGCGGGATGATCGCACAATCGACCGATCTGGCCGAACTCGCCGCCGCTCTGGACCGTGGACCGGTCACCTTCTACGGCGGTTTCGATCCGACCGCCCCCAGTCTGCACATCGGTAATCTCGTGCTGCTGCTCACCATGCGCCGACTGCAGCTTGCTGGTCATCGCCCGCTCGGGCTGGTCGGCGGGGCGACCGGACTCATCGGTGACCCGAAGATGTCGGGTGAGCGTGTACTCAACGAGACGGACGTGGTCGCCGACTGGGTACGGCGCATCCAGACCCAGGTCGAGCGGTACCTGAACTTCACCGGTCCGTTCGCCGCGTCAATCGTCAACAATCTGGACTGGACAGCACCGCTGCGCGCAATCGACTTCCTGCGCGACATCGGGCAGCATTTTCGCCTCGGTCGAATGCTGGCGAAGGACATCGTGTCGGCAAGATTGCACAGCGACGAGGGCCTCTCGTTCACTGAATTCAGCTACCAGATCCTGCAGGGCATGGACTTTCTGGAGCTCTACCGCCGGTATCACTGCGTTTTGCAGGTCGGCGGCAACGATCAGTGGGGCAACCTGACCAGCGGAATCGAGCTCATCCGCAAGGTTGAGGGAATCGCCGCGCACGCCCTGACGACTCCGCTGATCACGAAAGCGGACGGTGCGAAATTCGGCAAGACCGAGTCCGGAACGGTGTGGCTGGATGCAGATCTGACCAGCCCCTACGCCTTCTACCAGTTCTGGTTCAACGTCGAGGATGCGATGGTGGAGCACTACCTCAACGTCTTCTCGTTCAAGAATCGCGAGGAGATCGCCGATCTGGCGAAGTCAACGGCGGAACGGCCCCACGCCCGTGCGGCGCAGCGGGCGCTGGCCTTCGAAGTGACCACCCTGGTACACGGAAAAGCTGCCACCGAGGGTGCGATCGCCGCCAGTGGTGCGCTGTTCGGCCGCGGTGAGCTCGCCGATGTGGACGGAGCCACGCTCGGCGCAGCACTGAAAGAGGCCGGCCTGTTGACAGTTGCCGGCGCGATGCCGACGATGGCGGCGTTGCTGCGGGATACCGGGCTGGCGTCGTCGCTCTCCGAGGCCCGGCGAACAGTTGCCGAGGGGGGCGCCAACCTCAACAATCAACGGATCGGGGATCCGGAATACGTGCCGTCCCCGGGCGACCTGCTGCACGGGCGCTTCCTTGTTCTCCGCAGGGGCAAGCGCGCGGTGGCGGGCGTCCAGGTCGGCTGAAAGCAGGGCACCACGATCCGATCTACCGACCGTGGGCCGGCGCCACCGCGAGTACCCCGGGCCTTCTGACCTGCGACCCAGGGACCCCGCCGGATTGACCCGCCAAGTCTGTAGTCCGGGTCACCGGATGACGACGGGCTCCGTGGGTCGAAATCGTTGACCGGCAACCACTCTCACCAGCCGAAACCTGATCATCCACCCGCTCGACCTGCACATTTGACTTGCCGGACGCATCCCCGTAACTTCATCCGTGCACCTCATGGAGATCCGGACAGGAGCAGGGAGACCTGCTTGACCTGGCCGGAGCCGGGTGCAAAATCCGAAGATCACGGCTCCGGAGACGGAGCGGGCGCAGCACGCGTTCCGCTCGCTCCAAGAGCGCGGGTCTGCGGGACCGAGGACGCGACGGGTTGATACCCATAGCCGACGCGGGTACAGTGGAGTGGTTGTCCCCGGACGAGCCTAGCGGCTCCAAGGGTGTGCGTGTGTTCTTTGAGAACTCAACAGTGTACCGAAAGTCAGCGCCAATGTTGTGGGTTTTGCTGCCTTTTTTTGGGGTGGTGGGGCTTTTGTTGGTGCATTGCGAGGTTTTGTTTTGGGCATCTTTCGGGGTGTT
>JBBRDH010000092.1:0-20675 GCA_038204125.1 Mycobacteriales bacterium | reverse complement strand
TCGTCGGTGGGCTTGGGCATGTCGAGCAGCGTGTTTTCGTAGCCCACGCCGATCGGCACCTGGGCCATCCGCAGTGCCCGGCCGGCGGCCTCGGCGTCGTCCATGCGGCCGATGAAGGCGCCGCCGATGAAGTTGTTGCCGCCCCGCTGGTCGAGCAGCGCGTCGCCCGGGTCCTGGCCGGCGGCTAGGACCAGGAGGTTCTGTTTGCGGCTGTTGCGGCCGGCCTCGGTGATCATCAGCCGGCCGGAGCTGACCGAGTTCAGGAATTGCACCTCGTCGAGGGCGATGCCCTTCCGTTGGCCGGCCGGGAGACCGTAGACCCAGCGAAGTGCTTTCCAGGAGGCCAAGTTTAGGATGCCGACGCCCTGCCGCGGTTCGTCCTGCCAGTACTCGGGTTTGGTGTCGGGATCGGGCATCACGATGCCCTTGGTGGACAGGAAGATCAGCTGGGCGTCGAACGAATCGTCGATGCCGGCCTCGTCGTCGCTGGTCGGGAAGAGCAACGAGGGCTGGGGTTCGTTGCTCAGGGAGGTCAGCATTTCGGCGGTGGCGATCGCCACCGAGCGGTTGTTGGTCTGGGACTCACGGAGGGCCTCGATGACCATGCCCGGGTGCTTGTTGGGGCGACCGGACCATTTACCGCGGGGGTCGACGATGGCCTGGGCGGCCAGGCGCAGCTCGGTGGCGACGTGGCCGGCGTTCTCGCCGGAGACGACGAAGGTGGCCGGCAGCATCTGCAGGACCGAGTCCAGGCACAGTCGGGTCCGGACGGCAACGGCCCGGGTGCGGGCTTTGGCGAATCGGCGCTGCCGCAACGCCTCTACGCGCTCGGGATCCAGGTCTGAGATCTTGGCCGTGTAAAGGTCGTCGACGCGCAAGCCGATCGCGGTGGCCTCGGTGTCGTCCAGCTCGGCGAGGTTGATGTAGTCGAAGTCCTCCAGCTTCGGTTCCCGCACCAGCGCGTACGGGTTCATCGAGCCGGGGGCGCCGTTGAGCAGATCGACGATGCGGGAGACCCCGCGGAGTTGCGGGGTGCGGCCGAGGCGGCTCAGCCGGCCGGCCGGGTCGATGACACACCAGTGCACGCCGGACAGTCCGGTCTTGCCCACTACACCGCCGACGAGTGTCGACTTCCCCGATCCCAGGCCACCGGTGACGGGGAAAAGCCCTGATACGTCGTAGGTTTCCATGTTGCGCCAGAAATCGAACATGACCGGGGAATTGTCCTGCGCGGCTCGGCCGATGTTCCAGCCGCGCCGATCGCCGGCCATGGAGGTCACCGCCGCGCCGCCGGCGGCGACGGCCCGCAGCGGCAGCTTCCGCAGGTGGGCCTTGTGTTTGACGATCGAGCCCGGCATGAATTCGCCGGCCAGGTCGTACTGGCCGAAGGTGTGTTTGATCTCCACCTTGCGGCCGTAGGCGGCGATCACCCGCTCGACGTGACCCAGGCACTCCTGTTTGGTGCGGCCGGAGACGGCGACCCGCCACCAGCCTTTGGCCCGACACAGGGAAGAGTCGGCGATGTTGGACAGCTCCTGCTCGACCTGCAGGGCCTGCGCTCTCTGTTCCTCCAGCGCCGACGGCGCGTCCACCCCGTGTTCAAGTTCGTAGTGGTTCTTCTGTGACGAGATCTTGCCCAGGATCAGTCGGATCTCGCTCAGCACGTCCTTGTCGGCGCGGGGCGTGATGTGCGCCGACCACTCCAGCGGGATGCCCAGGCTGTCCGGGATCGTCATCCACGGCTGGTCCTTTTGTGGGATGTCCATCCGCTGCATACGTCCGACGGTGAGGACGGCGACGTGCCTGGTGATGGTGTGGCCGTTGAGGATCCCGGTGACTTTCAGGGTCGTGGCGAACGGCTCCGCGGTCCAGGAGACGGTGTCGAGCAGGTCGGCCAGGTCGCCGGCGGCCCACTCGTCGACGTCGACGGCCAAGCGGTGGGCCGGTGCCGGGAAGCCCAGATGGGAGCTGCGGTGCAGGAGCCAGTGCATCTCGGCCGGGGTGAGTGGTCGGGCTTGCATACCGGCGCGGCTCATCAAGGTGTCCAGGGCTCCCAGGGCCGCCTGTTGGCGGTGCAATTCCCGGGTCAGTGGCGCAACTTTGCTGGGCACGAACAGCTTTGCCGCAGCTGCGACGTAGTCGGCGAGCATGCCTCGCTGCAGGAAGTCGACGCCGAAGAACACCTCCTTTTCGCTTTGATGTTCGTCGAGGAACAGCTGCTGCTCGCCGGCCAGGAACTCGCCCCAGTACGGCAGTGGGCCGGCCCCGTACGGCCGGCCCTTCTCGACGACTAGGTTGTGGTGCTGCTCGGCCCAGGTGCGAACCGGGAACGGCGTGGTGGTGCCGCGGATCCGCATCTTCTGGCCGGTCAGCTGGGCCATCGCCACGGCCTGGTTGACCATGTGGCTTTCCCGGTCACGGTCCGGACGGAAGGACCACGACACCGGATCGGCGCGATACCAGGCGCAACCGGTGCGTTCGGTCATGGCGACGTGGCCGAGGATCTGTCGCAGCGGCGTCGTGGGCGCGGGGTCCTTGGGCGTTGCGGCGGTGGCGGTGTGGGTCAGCAGGGACATGAGGTCACTTCCCGGTTCGGCGGCGGTGGAGCCGCCGCGATGGGGTCGGAGGGCGGTGCAGCAGCTCGGCCCGGCCGGCGGCGTCGAGAGCGAAAATCGGTACGGCCTGCAGGTTCCAAGCGCACTGATGGGACTTGCCGTGGCGGCTGCTCCGCGGTGCGCCCAGCTCGCCCCAGACCAGCGGGGCGATCGTTGAAGACGGCCGTTCGTCGTCGACCACACGCATCAGCCGGGTCGTGATGAACACGGCGATCACCAGGCTGTAGATGACCGTCCAGATGCCCATCGGGAAGAACCTGGTGATGGCCCAGATAATGACCAGGAAGATCGGGGCGCCCAACGCGTAGGCGTTGTACCGGGTCGGCGCCCACGGAAAAGTCCATCCCGGTACGCCAAGCCAACGAGCATCGACACGCCGCAGCGAATCGTCGGTGGTGACCTGCACGGTGACGGCCCTGCAACTCAGAGGCTGATGCCGAACAGGCCGGCAACCCACTTGCCGACGTTCACTCCACCGGCCGATGACACCCCGACCGCGACGACGGCCAAAGCTCCCACCAGCAGCCCGATGGTGAGCATCGAGCCGCTGGTGTCACCTTTCCGGCTCTTGCCGATCAGGCCGATACCGACTACGAGAATCAGCAACTGCACGACGTTGTTTTTCAGCCATGTGCTGATTCCGGAACTGCTGACCGTGACCGTGGTCGGTGGAGCGGCGGGCGGCCCCGCCAGAAACGTGGTGGTGATGATTTCTGCGATGTGGTGGGCGATCACTGGGTGCTCCTCGGCGTACTCACGAGCCCGAGCTGGTCTGCGGGCCCTTGCGCCTGGAGCGTCACACCGCCCCACCACCAATCAGCGACATAATTATGTCGCTAGAGGTAGAATGGGGCGATGGACCGGCCAGGCCTTCCCACCACAGACATCCTCGAAGCAGCGCACGTCGCAGCCGAAGGGTTCGGTGAGCTGGGAGAACCGCTCACCGACCGCATGGCCTACGTCTTGCCGGCCACCGTGAAAGAGCGGATCAACGGTGTCCTGCGATGGGCCGGCGACACCCGCTCACTGCCCGGCATCACCAGCCAAATAGCCCTCGTGCGGATAGCTACACACCGATACCTCAGCGACCTCGAACGCGAGCACAACGACGGGCAGCCGTTTCCGATGCCGTCCAACAACAACCGCGGCCGCGGACCGACCAACGCCCAGGCCTTGGCCCGGATCAGCGTCGTCTGGCCGCTCTCGCTGCACCGACGACTGCTCGGCGCCGCGGCTTGGGCCGCACAAACCGGGCAACTCCCCGGGGTCACCAGTGCCAACAAACTGGTCGTCGCGGCGCTCGACCGGTACCTGACCGACATCGAGTTGATCCATCACAAAGGCAAACCGTTCCGGGATCCTCGGGCCAAGCTTCCCGCCGGCCGGCCACCGTCACACTGACGACGCGCGTCCCTGTTCCCTGTCGTCATAGTTCGACCACTAGGCGATTTCAGGTTAATCAGCCACCTACACTTTGCCAATATTGGGACAGGATGAGACCCCGCTGCAGGCGATTCGCGGCGGGGCCTCATGATTTCTGGGTTCTACCGGCGACGTTCGTGGTGACCTTTACCCTGAGTGTCGTGGACCTTCCGTGAATCGATCGTCTTCACGTCACGCTCGACCTTCTTGGCCAAAATCTGGGATTTTTTTTCCTGGGCCTTCTTCTTGTTCTCCTTCACCGCCGCCGCCCTTCGTAATGCTCGCCGCGGTAGCTGTTGGTGAACGCATCGAGAGAGAGCTGATGAACTGCCTGAACCCAATCCGCGGCCTGCGGAGCAAACCCTGGATCGGCCTGCGAAGCCACCCGTGCCTGGGCGTAAAAGGCCTGGTCGATGGCCATCAGCGCCGCAGCGGTCGCGTGCGCAGACGCGGCCGTCAAGACGGTACGTGCCTGGGCGTGCTGCAGGTCGCGGGTCAGGCGGTCGAGGTCTGCCGCATCCCGCCGTTCCTGTCGATAGGCGGCGAAATCAGCAATGACACCTCGCGGCCGGGATGCGGCCGCGGCCGCATAAGACACCGGCAACGCCGGTGCGCTTGCCGAGTTGTACCGAGCTGGCAGTGGGCTGGTCACTGAGCTTTCTCCATTCGGGTCACAGGCTGGACTGTGTAGGTGATCTCGGCCGAGTCTGCGTCGATCACCGCGTACGAGCGGACCGGCTCGTTGCCACCGCCGCGGGGAAACCCGCGGGCGGGCAGGTCCGGTACTGGCACGTTGACCGGGTCGGCAAACACCGGGGCGGCTTGCGCAGGGGCGGCCAAAGCCGCAGCCAGTGCGGTCAGGTCGAGTTGTCCTGGCCGCCAAGCCTGCGAGGGAGTGCAGCCGCCCCAGCGTTCGGTCGCGAACGGGCAGGGGACAAACGGTGCCGGCATGATGTTTTCTCCTTCCTTCCTGCGACCCCCGGATGGAGTCGACTGCTGCAATTCAAGACTGCGAGCCGTGTCCTCCGCATTGATGCCGAATACGTCAATGCAGTTCTTCGGTCTGCGCTTGCCCGCGCACTGTCACCTCGATAATTTGCGTCGCGATGTGCGCCGTGCTGCTGTCGGTCGTGACAACCGCATCCGGTCCACGCTCACCGAGGGCAGCCACCACCTCTTCCCACGTCGGCTCGGTCTGAAGAGTCACTTTCTCCGGCGTGGCTGCCTCACCGCACAGCGGGCAGGCGGCGTCTCCCTGCACCTGCATCCACACTGCTTGGTAGGCGTGCTGGCCGGCCACACCCTGGAACACCGACGGGAAGAACCAGTAGTCCGGCTCGTTCGCCAGGATGAGGAAGTTCTCGCCGGCGCTCATCGGGCCGACCGAAAACTGCGCACCGGGGCTGGCCAGGTTGCTCAGCTGAAGCAGGGACAAGGCGATCTTCGCCGCTGCAGTGGTGACGTGGGCGATATCCGCACCCAGCCCTACCTCGCCGGTCAAGCGGCCCGTGGTGTAGTCAGTTTCAGGCCGACCATGCGGGTTAGTGTGCCGAACGCTAGTCGCGCACCGGTAGCACTTTGTGACGGTGGGCACCGTGAAGATGACCTCACCGCCGGCTGCCTGCCTATACAGGCCGATGTAGACGGCCGGCTTCAATGCGGCGTACGCAGCCGTGTTCAGTTTGTTTTGCGCGGTCGCGTCGTCGGTACAGGCCAAGACCACGTCGTGCTGCCGCACTAAGGCGAGCAGATCGGCGATCTCGTCTACCAAACCGGGCATCTTCTGTACTTCGACCGCCGGGTTGATGGAGTTCAGGTGACGCTCCAAAGCATCCGTCTTCAGCTGACCGAGATCAAACCGCGTGTAGACCGTCCGACTGAGGTTCTCCGGTGCAACGCGGTCAGCATCGACGATCGTGATGTGCTCCGCCCCGCTGCGAACAAGCTGATCTGCCAACACGCTGCCGACGCTGCCAGCGCCGACCAGCAGCACCTTCTTGTGCGCGATGGACACGGGCATCAGCCCGCCGACCCGGGCGTTGATGCCCGATCGGACTACATCCGTCTCGGACCTCCATTGGTCGGTCTCCACCCTCCTAGGCTGCGTCGGCGTCGGAACGCCAGCGACAGCATCCTCGGATCTTTTCCTGGCCAGCGCGACGGTCAGCGTCTCGTCAAGGGACTGCCCGGGGCGCCACCGCAACGGCAACGTGGTCGGTTCACCCCCAGCCGGGGTGAACAGCACTGTCGGCGCCACCATCGCGCTCATCGGCATAACCACGATCAAATCGGAGCCATCCGGAAGGACGAACGACGAAGTCAAGAGCAGATCACCGCCGAAAAGGCGAAGCTGCGGTCGCTCCGGCGTACTGGCGCCCAAGCGGGCCGCCACCGCGGTCATCGGATCGTGCAGCTTCAGGACCCGGACGCCGGTCGGGTTGACCGCCACACCTTGACGGCCAGGGAGCGGCAAGGCCAGGAACATAGACAGCTTCGCGCCCGTATGTCCCAGCGCCAGCTCGTGCCCCGAGTCACGCAGCTCGCTCTGGGTGACGATCGGGGCGATGAACGACCCCATGGTCGGGTTGCGCACAAGCATGTCGGCGAACGCATTGTGGTCCTGGTTGGAGGGCCGATCCAGAAAGCCCGGATGACTGTGCAGGATACCCTTCAACTGGAGCGCCGACGTGCTCAACTCCAAATCCCGGATCCGGCGACGCAAGCTGTTGGAGATATTGTACGACGCGCCGGTGACATGCCCGTCGGGGTCGTATAAGAAATCAGTCACTAGTGGTTGCCCTGGAGGACCGAGCAGCGCCCCACCTCGCTCCGGCCGGTGTTGCCCGACCATTTCGGCGATATTGGCGACGGCGCTATCCAAAATTGTGATCATCTTCGTCTCCTCTTCGTCACTGGTCAATTGTGAACGGGAAGGTGCCTCCACGACGCACTACGCTGACACCGTTGCACCACAGCACGGACCGTGTGAACGCCAACTCCAACGACGAGGTACCGATCGTTGGCGTGAGGCAGCAGAGCCCATTCGTATATAGGTGAGCCTGATGCGAACCGTACTGGCCTTCCAGATTTGGGCTGATCAGCATCACCCGATAGTCGCGGTTGTTGTCCGACCAGTACGCGAAGAACTGGTAACAATCGTCAAATTCATTGACGACGGAATACGTCCAGCCCTGACGGTCCCCAACTTGAACCGAACGAGTGTTGCTGGGCATGGATCTGCTCGTGGTGTAGTTGTCCCACAACGCGTTCGGCGACGCAGCGAACGTCTCGGTCGTGAGGTCGGACAGCACCCTCGCACCTCCGTCTTCGGTATTGACGATGCGCCCCTCGGATGTCACCGAGATCCCCGTGTTTTCGGTGGACTTCCGGCGCTGCTGTGACAGGACTTCAGTCCGAAGCTGGTTCAGGTCGATCTCGTCGCTTGCAGCGAACGTCTCTGTGGTGACGTCGCTCAGTACGACCGGGGACGGCATGTCGCCGGTCCAGACAATGCGGCCTAGGTCGTCGACCGAAACAGTGTGGCGACCATGATTGAGCTGGTCATCGACACGACGGACCATCTGTTGCAGACCTTCGCGGACCTGGACGAGATCCACCAAGGATCCGGGCTGCAGCCCTGCTACGTCGCGATTGATCTGGTCAAATTCAGCGACCGCCGCGGGGCGGCTTGCTGTTGTTACGACTGCTGAAGACATCGGATCATTTCCTTTTCGGTGGGGTGGATTGAGATACGAATGGGCCATGACGTATCAGGGTTCGTCCAAGTTCGCCTCCAAGCGCTGCAGCCTTTCTGCACCAAGGAGCGGCGAGGTAGGAGAGTCGCTCCTAATCAGTCCTATGCCTCGGGCGGCGTTTAGGTCGATCACCTCCGAGCGTTGGATCAGGCGGGTCACTTTGTTTTCGAGATAGGTGTACTCGAAGGATGGTGGGATAGTCGCATTCATACCCGGCAGGTCCTGATTACAGTGGTCGCATTTAAATTCTCCCATCTCCCAGGTCAGCCGTCGTCCGAAGTAGCGGTCCCAATAGGTTTGACGGTCAGGATGGCTGGCGGGTGTGCCGTTGGAGCGAACCGAGTATTGATGTTTCGTCCAGCCGGAAAAAGATGGCGATGTGTGCAGCACAGACGATATTTTGGGGGACGTATCCGAGTAGCTTGCTAGCAGCGTCAGGATCGCAATCGTTCGGGCAGCACGCTGTCGCACTGAATAGTGATCCTTATGCGTGTGGAAGAATCCATTGAGCGGCGGCGACGCAGGCTTTTGATAAGCAATGATGGCCAGTAACCAACAGACTGCTTTGAACTGCTGAGTCGGCCACGGCTCTTTTGCCAGCTCAAATCGTTCTTCCAAGTTTCCGTCTGAGTCCGTTTCCGGGGGGCGGTAGGCGTTCTCCAGTACCTGGCTGACCTTCACAGACAACAGGGCAATCACGTCGGTCCATGTCAGGCCTGGAAGATCAGCCGGCCATGGTCGCAACGCAGACCATCGCGCCTGTACTCGCTCGATCGGAATCCTCACCAGCGACGGGTCGCGAGAGACATCGAGCTCCTCGGGTACTCGCCAACCGGCCGCGTTGTCGTATTCGCGGAGGGAACGCAGCAGGGGGAGAGCCACCGGTGCAAGGTGCTCGACCAACCTTCGGACTGTGATCGAAGGATCCGGCCGCCGCACCCCTAACCACAACAGCAGGTCCTTGCCACTGCCGCGACTGTCCAGGACAGCCGCGGCCGCTATCTGGTAGGCCGCGGGTACATCCCTGGGCCTCATTCCAGTAACAGCGAACAGCCGACTTAGGCCGTCGTCGAAGGCGAAAGCTCCAGCCATCAATCAGTCCCGTCTGCTCGGAGGGGCCCGTAAGCCAACTCACCGCTCAAAGTGCCACAGCACCGCAACGGATCCAATGACGTCCCAGACGTCAAGAAGGCACCCGCCATGGACGGACCGACATTGAGGGATCCAAGCTTCTCAGCCGGCCGCTACCGTCACGCTGACATGCGTCCCTTCCAAGCTGCGTCATAGTTCGAGCACGAAGCGAATTCACCCGTCTGCACGGCTTTTGACCAGCACAGATGCCCCGATGTCTTCCAGCGAGTGCATCTGTACCTGACAATCAACGACATGGCAGCGTCGATCCCGGCTCTTGTGGAGCCAGCAGTGCTCCGTTGGGCACGGCAATCGGTCGACCTGACCCCGGTGGCCGCCGCTCGTAAGATCGGTTTGGCCGACGACCGGGTCGACCAATGGGAAGCCGGCGACGAGATCCCGACGATCGCGCAACTGCAGCGCGCGGCCAAGGTGTACCGGCGGTCCCTGGCCGTGTTCTTCCTAGCCACACCACCCACCGATTTCGACACCATGCGCGACTTCCGCCGGCTCGACGGAGCCGAGGCCGGCCGCTGGTCCGCTGACCTGCACAGCGAATACCGCCGGGCCCACGTCCAACGCGACTACCTGCTGGAACTCGACGAACTCGACGAGATCGAGCCGGCCACCGACTGGCGCCTTCGGCAGATCCCAGACGACGACGAGGCCCTGGCCGCCCAAGCCCGGTGCGTTCTCCTGGCGGTCACACCGCTCCCCCTGCCCACCGGAGCGTCCACCCCCTACGAGCACCTGAACACCTGGGTAGCCGCCTTGGAGAGAGCGGGCGTGCTGGTCATGGCCACCAAAGGCGGCAGGGTCACCGTTGCCGAGATGCGCGGGTTCTCGCTGTACTTCGAGCAGCTCCCCGTCATCGTGGTCAACGGCGCCGACTACCCGCGCGGTCGCCTGTTCACGCTGATGCACGAGTACGCGCACCTGCTCCTGCATACGGAAGGCTTGTGCGATACGACCACCGACCCCCGCGCCACCGACTTCAACCGGCGCTTGGAGGCCAGGTGCAATGCCATCGCCGCGGCCATGCTGATGCCCGCGGCCGCGGTCCTGGCGCGCCCGGAAGTCATCGCTCGCGCCGACGATCCCGACACGTGGGACTACTCGGCTCTCCGGGCCGCGGCCGCGCCGTTCGGCGTGAGCGCCGAGGCTTTCCTTCGGCGCCTGGTCACCCTCGACCGGGCACGTCTGGAGTTCTACCAAGCTCGTCGCCCGGAGTTCCTCGCCGCTTACGAACTGGACGAGCAATCCAAGTCCACCGGCGGCAACTGGTACCGGAACACCGTGCGTGACCTCGGGAAGGGCTACGTCCGAGCCATCGCGGACGCGCACCGCCGCCGCGTGATCGACAGCAACACCGCGGCGATCTACATGGGCGTCAAGGTCGACCAGATCCAGCGCCTCGCGGACACGGCATCACTGCGGGAAGCCGTGTGAATGCGTTCTACTCGTTCGACACCAGCGCAATCCTCAATGGCCGGCGAGACCTGTTCCGACCCAACGTGTTCGCCGGAATGTGGGCCAACATCGAGGACATGATCGCCACGGGTTCGGTTCGGGCTGTCTCCATCGTCAGCGACGAACTGAGCAAACGCAGCGACGAGCCCTACCAGTGGGCGAAAGACCAACCCCAGCTGTACGTTCCGCTCCACCAAGAGATCCAACGGGCGACCCGCAACATCTTGGCCGCTCACCCACGGCTGGTCGGCAACGGAGGCGGTCGCAACGGCGCCGACCCGTTCGTAATCGCGCTGGCCATGGTCAACCACGGGGCTGTGGTCACCGACGAAACGTTCAGCGGAAACCTGAACAAGCCGCGCATTCCCGATGTCTGTCAAGCACTCTCAGTGCCCTGCATGACCGTGATGGACTTCGTGGAAGCTCAGCACTGGTCGTTCTAATTCGCCCTCTGCGTCCCTTTGGCTCTCGTCTTCTTGGGGCCAGCCTTCGGTATATAGGTGCCTTCGCGCCGCTCAGCTGAGCCGCGCGACGTGGTCGGCCGCTTCCTGGAAGGAGCTGTGGCCCTTTGACCGATCGATCAACGTCAGATCCATAGATCCCTGGGTGTAACGATCGGTGAAGTAGACACCGGGCATTGTCTTGGGCTTCAAGTTGGCGGGCGAGAACGTGCACGACCCAAGATGGCGATGGCTGCGCTCTCGGTGTTCGGGCCGAGGGTCGTTCTCGTAGAGGAAACTCAGTCGCTCGACGTCGGCCTCGCCGCGGTCCTCCCACACGACAGCACGGCTGCGGCTGCCACTTTCAACGGTCAACTGCCGCACGTGGACCGACCAGAACGACTGGCTGACCATCACGTAGGCGGAGATTGGTCCTCGGTTGCCCCCAGCAGGAATATGACTCGCGGCGGTCGGCTGCAACACCACCTCCCACAGCCCGTCGATCCGAGGGCGGTGGGTGAGCTGATGGATCAGTGGCCACCGCCAGGCCATGAGATCCCACAGGATCAGCACCAGGGCAGCAACGATCGGCAAGTAGGCCACAATGTGCTTGCCAGCGCTGTCGAGCTGCACCTTCGATATGTAGAGCAAAGCCGTGTAGACGGAGCCGACGCCAAGGACGGCGATACGAACAGCAAGTGCCGGGCGGGCGATGGCGATCAGTCCCCGTAGCCGAGGTGCGAAAAAGTGAGCAGCACAAGATCTTTCGCCTGGTCCACGGTCCACTTTTGGGGGCCTTTGAAGAGCCACTTCATGTAGTTGGGTTCTACCCAGTCAGTGGCGGCGCTGCCGTCGCTCAGACGGTTCCACAAGTAGGCCAACGTGGATTGGAACCCGTCAGCGAGGTTCGAGCCACTCGAGAGCGTCGTCGCCGGCACGTTGTAGACCAGGCACTCCATGAAGTACGACGGAAGATCATCGATCGCACCTTCTGCCACCAGAGTGTTCTCAGCATTTTTCAGCGCCCGCACAAAGTTTTTGTACCGACCTCCGGTCGTCGTATTGAGGGTGCGCCCCTTCCGTAGCTGCTGGTCGGGCCAGTTGACGATCATGGCGCCGCCGTCGCTGGGAAAGACGCAGCTGCCTTGCTCCTTCTCTTGCTTGTAGGCGTCCTCGTAGCGGTAGTACAAGAAGCTCGGCACCACGTCAGCGCTCGGACGACTGCCTGCAACCGCGCCGATGTTGATGGCCACTCTCCCGGTCGCGTCGACGCTCGACTCCCCGAAGTAGGTCACCATCGCCTTCTTCACGGCGGCTCGCCACTTGGTGGGTGTCCATGGGCCGGTGTACGGGGTTGTGTGGCCGGGATTTACCAAGGTCACCCCCGATTTGGGTGCTGAGTAGAAGCAGTCGTGAAGTTCAACGACGACGTCGACGTCACTGTCCCGACGTACGTTCGTGTTGTTGGGATAGCTCCCCTTCGTATAAATCTCCACTTCCGCGTCGTCGAAGTCGTCGCTCTCGTCGATTGCTGCGCGGACGAGACGCTCCGCCCGATCCTGCTGCGCCTTCTCGTCGTCATTGGACGGCTTGATCCAACTGGATAGCACCGCATTCCGCTGCGTTGTTGAGAGCCCCACGGCCGTTCCCGCCTTTCGTCATCGGGAACGCTACTCAGTGGCACCGACACTCCGAGCCCAATGTTTCAACTGCTGGCCGCCGTCCTCGTGCGTGGTTGCCTCGGGCTATCGACCGCGTTCGGCGTCCCTTTTATCCCTGTCATAGTTCAGGTGTGCAGGTTGGCGCTGATCAGATGGTGGATCCAGGTCTGCGTACCTTCATGGGCGACGGCCGCCGCGCCGTCGCTAATCGCGACACCGACGACCTTGTGCATGACCCTTTTCGCCAGCCAGACGACCAGGATGAGGGCCAGCGCGACACCGACGACGACGGCCGCGGCGATCGCCACCGGACCCGACACGTGGTCGGTGAGCGACGCGACGGTCCCCGCGGGGATGACCGGTTTCGGGCTGGCAATCATCGCTGAGAGGCGGTAGCAGCAGCGGCGCTCGGGGCCCCGATCCGGCTGACTTGCACCAGCAGGCTGCCATCGCCCGCCGGCAGCACGCGGCTGTCCACCTCGCCGGCCTGGGCCACCAAGGCCCGCACCCGGCCTTTGCGCAGGTCGTTGGCTGCCACGTAGGCCAGCTGCTTGCGCTCAGCCGGGTAGGTCTTCCAGGTAACCCACTCCCCCGGGGCGGAGTCCTTCACCCGGCCGGCGATCGCCGCGGCCTGTTGACGCACACCGGCCCGGGTGGACGGGACGGCGGCGGCCAGTACCTCGTCGGCGGTGCGGGAAAACGGGCTCTGGGCGAACTGGTCGACCATCCAGCGACGGCTGCGCAAGTCGATCTTGCCCACCTCGGCGGCGATGGCCGCTCGGGCGGTGGCGTCGTCGACAACTTCGTAGCGCATCTCATTCTCGCGGTAGAAGTCCTGAGCCAGACCGCTGTTCATGACGAACCGGTCGAGGTTGGGGATCCAGGTGTAAACGCGGACGTTCGCGGTGTCGACCCAGGCCAGCCAGACTGCTTGCTGGGTCTCGGGATCGCGGACCAGGTACAGGCTCATGATGTGCGTCCCTTCTGCTCAGTTGTCTTATATGGGTTGGTGTAGGCCTTGGCGTTGACTCTCACTCCGCCGACGACCAGGCCGTCAATGCCGCAGGGTAAGCGCACCCGGCTCCAGAGCTTGACCATCCGCGCGTGGGCCGCGGCGCGGACCTCGACCGGCTCACTGTCGTCCCGCTCCCGTTCGTAGTCCAGGTGCGAGATGTCTTTGAGGTGTTGGGCTCTGTCGGTGTGGAACTGCAGCTCGATGACCAGGTTCGATGCGGGGTGTCGCAGCAGAACGTGAAGGCCTTTGTAGGGGTTTCCGGCGATGAAGCTGTGCTCGGCCTCGACCACCTGCCAGCCCTGGTCGACCAGTTTGCCGACGGTGGCCCGGGCCGCCGGCACCACCTCGGTGCTCGTTTTCGTTAAGGCGGTGTAGCGCAGTAGGTCGGTTAGTCGGTCGGCAACGGCCAGGGCGGCAACGTTGTTGCTGCGCAGTAACTTTGATTGGATCTTGCGAGCTGTCGACGCGGGTGATTTCATGCGGAAGGCCAGCCCATGCGGCCGGGCGCCGGCTGCGGCCATCGCCGCCGTCATCGCCGAGGTGGCGTCCGCCTCGATGCTCCGGACTTCCTCCAGTCGGATGACGGTGCTGGCGGCGACCTCGGAGGGAAACTGGGCGTACAGCTCGGCCGGGCCCGCCGGTGCGTTGCTCCAGTCCACGTCGGGTACGTCGGCGACAGTTGCCGGGCGTAGGTCGTCGAGCTGCTTGTGCTGCAGCCGGCGATGATCCGGGCACCGCCGTTGACCCTCCGCGCATGACCTACACACTCACGGGGCCCGGGGCGGTGACCTCGGCGGCCAGCCTCGCTCGGGCGTGTTCGTATTTGGCGGCCAGGCGGTCTCGGGTGGCCGGATCTAGCTGGCTCGTTCGGGCAGGGTCAGTGTTGTCGGAGATGTCGGCGTGCTTGACGGTCAAGGCCAGCGGGTTCTGCGCGACTCGCCGGTAGTAGTCGTCGGGGTTCTCTCCGGGCCGGCGGGTGATGGCCTGAACGGCCGCGGCGATCCGCGGCCCGAACTGCAGCTCGATCTCGCGCAGGGTGACTGAGGTGTCTTCAACGACATCGTGCAGCCAGGCGACGGTCTCGGCGTCATCGTCGACCGGGGCCATCTGCTGGACACGGGTTGCGACCCGAGCGGGGTGCTCGATGTAGGGGTGACCGGTCTTGTCGACTTGGTCCCGGTGGGCTTGGGTGGCCAGCTCGCGCGCCTGGATCGACAGGCTCATGGTATCCATCTCCTCTCCTTGTCTTAGTTCATCATAGTCGGTCTTAGTGCACAAGCGATCGGCTCGATGCGTCATCACTCGACGGTGACCCGCTCGTCGTCAGCCAGGGTGGTAACGCCGATCTGACCGGCCCGGTCCGTGCCCTCGGCGAAGCGGTACGTCAGCTGCAGCTCGTGGACCTCGCCCTCCTCACCCATCCAGGAAGGGTCGTCCTCGATCTCGGTGATCTCCACCGAGACCTGCTCGCCGTCGATCTCCAGCGTGGCGACATCACCGGCAGCCAGAGATCCGGCCGGCCGGCCGGTATCGCGAGATTTCTTCTTCGGTTTCGGTGGCTCCTTGTGCAGGTCGGCGTCCAGGGCGGCGGTGACCATGGTCGTCTTGCGGTCGACGATGTCTTTGGGCGCCGGCTTCTCGAATCCGGTCCATTCCGCATTGACGTCCCAGGTGGCCGCCCACTTGGTGACGTAATCGTACTGACGGCCGACGAGCGCGGTATCGGACTCGTCGAGTTCTCCGCTGATGACCTTGCCCGGCTCGGGTGTCCAGAACGTCTGGACTGAGACGGGGCCGTCGCCGACGTCGATCGTCGCGCGGCCGCGGATCCGGGTGAACTTCCGCTCACCGGTGATCGGATCCACTGTTGTGTCGTGGACCCGTTGCTGGATCAGGCGAGTGCCGAAAAGCATGTCCATCGCTGCTCCGTCGAGCTTGCCCATGCCGACCTTGGCGGTGTGGTTGCTGCGGGCCTCACCGGGGATGAAGTTGACGTCGGGTCGCTGGGTGCCGGTGACTACGAATTGCAGTGCCTGGCGTCCGAGGCGGAGCAACGACCACAGTTCCAGCAGCACCGGGTTCCTCGTGCCCTTGGGCTTGTCGACCAGTTTGGCGGCGGCGATCGGATCGGTGCCTTCCGCTTCGGCCTTGGCGGTTGCCTGCTCGACCAGGGCGAAGTACTTGGCGTCGGAGGACTGCCATGAGTTCAGCCGTTCGGTCATTTCCCCGGCCTCGTCGACGATCAGCAGCCGGGGTTGCAGATCGCGTTCCCGGACGCCGAACACCTTGAGGGCGGCGTATCGACGGCGCAGCTCGTCGTATTCCTCGTGAATGGCCTCCTCCATCTCCAGTTCGACGGTGGCCACGCGCCGAATGCCGGCCCACAGTCGACGGCCGAGTCGGCGCAGGGTGTCGGGGATGTAGCCGCGGTAGCTGACCTCTTTGGGGTCGACCAGGGTGACCAGCCAGCCGCGGGCGGTGCAGAGCACGACCAGTGAGTTGATGAAGATCGTCTTGCCGGTTCCCGTGATCCCAGCCAGCAGCATGTGCGGAAAAATCGCCGGGTACCAGTAAACAATTTCGCCGCCAGCGGCCACGCCGACCGGGATTTTGAGACGGTCGTCGGCTGTCAGCTCGATCAGCGGCAGCTCGGCCTTGGTCGGCATCGGTTCGGAGGGTGTGACCGTGATCCGGCTGGTCGCCGGGTCCAGGCGGACGTTCCAGTACCCGGTGGGGCACGGGCACTTTGCATCCAGGACGTACTTGATCCGTTGACGGTAGCTGTCGGCCAGATCCCGGGTGGTGCGGGCGTATTGGGCGACGAACTGGGTGATGGCGCCCCTCGGGCTGATCTGGGTCTGGACCTGGTCGACCTCCAGCTCGCCCATCAGATGGGACAGGGTTCGGGTCATCGCGCCGACGGTGGTGCTCGTGTCCTGCAGCAAGACAGGGGCCGGCGGCTGGATTGTGACGGCGAACCGGTCGTGGTCGGGCTCCCAGGTCACATGAAGTGGGCCGGCGGCGAAGGGCTCGAGGATCTCCTCCAGGTCGGCGGACATGTCGGTGCTGACCCAGCCAGTTGCGTAGCGGATCCACCCCGAGGTCAGCCGCCGGATACGGCGGCCGCGTTTCCAGGTCGCCTTCCATCGGGGTTTGCCTAGCGTCACCTGGTTCGGGCCCAGTTTCAGTCCCTGACCGGCCGCCGACAGAACCCGGACGGCCGCGGCGCCCCGCGGCTCGAAGCTCAGCTGGACGATCAGGGCGATCACCCCGACTGTCATCAGGGCAACGCCGGCGGGGATCGCCCAGGTGTGCACGGTCGCCAGTATTTGGGCCTGCTGACGTGTGGCCGGTTTCAGTGAGCCGGCCATCGAGTGGCCCACCACCAGGATCAGGCCGAGGCCCAGCGTCCACGTCGGCCATGAGACCCGGGGTTTGCGGGCCTGGATGACCTGTTCCGGGGTCGGCGGCGGCGGCGCAGCCTCGGGTGGTTGACCTCCTGGTCGACGCGGTGCAGATGCGTTGCGCACGGCATGCCTCCTGGCTCAGACGCTGGGGCCGGTGCCCCTCCTTCCTTGGCGACCGCTCGAAGGATTGAAGGCACCGGCAAGGCCAGACGCTAGGCATCAACCACCCGACACACGCGACATAATTATGTTGCACTCAGATAAGACATGCGTTAGGGTGTTCTGTAAGACATAAGTTTCCCCGCAAGTCGCGAAACGAGGTCCTTCACCCATGACCCGACCACTGGTGGTGGCGATGGCCAACCACAAAGGCGGTATCGGCAAGACCAGCTCGACCCTCGGATTCGCCGAGGCTGCGGTGGCATCCGGCCTGCGCGTCGGCGCGATCGACCTGGACCCGAACTGCACCCTCACCGAGGCGCTGGATCCGGCCGAACTGGACGTCGCCGGATCCAAGGATGTTCTCCGCGACGACCGATCCCTGAGCCTGGCCGAATGCTGGGTGCCGGCCGGCGAACAGTGGAGCGGCATCCAGGTCTGCATCTCCGACATCAAGCTGTCCAACCGGGAGTACGACCTGACGGCCCCCGCTTCGGAGCGGCGACTGCGTGATGCCATCGACCGGGGAACCGGCGACGTCGACGTCATCCTGATCGACCTACCACCCAACCGGTCACGGATCGCTCTGGCCGGCTTGGTCGCCGCCGACCACGTCCTAGCGCTCACCGCCTGCACGACGTTCTCCACCCGGCTGCTCTCGCAGCTGCTCGACGACTTCATCCCGGTCGGCCGGCAGTTCAACAACCAGCTGAACCTGGCCGGCATCTTGATCACCAAGTTCGCCGGCCGCGCCGAGGAGAACCGCATCTACAGCGAGCTGGTCTCGATCTTCGGCGACCAGGTCTGGCAGCCACCGATCCCCCGTCACGAAATTGTGGCCACCGCCTACGAGTCGTTCCACACGCCGCTCCGGCAGATGCGCGACCCCTACGCCGAGCGGGTCGCCGACGCCTACGCCGGTCACCTCCCCAAGCTGCTCGCCGCGGGAGGCCTGTCGCTCCCCAAGGGCAAGCGCCGCCGCTGACCGGTCTGCTGTCGACACCGACTCACTGCTAACTGCGAAGGACAAGACATGCCCGCACGACCACGCAAGCCCGTCGCGATCGTCCGCGCCCGCCCCACCGACGAGCCTGACGCTCTGGTCGCCCCGCCGGCGGTCGCCCCGGAAGCAGTGACCGCGCCGGCGGTCCCGGAGTCAACCGAGAGGATGCCGGTACCCCGGAAGCAACGCCGACCGAAAGCGACCCCGACCGCCCCAGCCGACGACGCACCGGTCGCTTCCCCCACCGAGGAGCGTGCTCCACACGCTGACCCCGCCCCCGCCGCAGAGGTCGCCAGCCAGGCCAAGGCGGCCACGTCGACCGGGTCGACCAAGCACAAGTCGGTGCAGCGGTCCTTCCTCCTCCGCGCCGACATCGTCGAGGACCTCCGGGCCGCCGTCACCGCACTGTCTGCTTACAAGCCGGCGGCCGGGGTGCGGTCCATCTCCGACGTCATCAACCCCGCACTGATCCGCTCCATCGGCGAGCTGCAGACCGAGTACAACCACGGCAAGAAGTTCCCCCGCGTCTCCCGGATGGCCGGCGGTCGACCGCCCGGCACCACCTCCGGCGTGAAGACCGCCAAAGTCTCCCTCCTGATCCGCGCCGACATCCTGGAAGACCTGCGCGCTGCCGTCACCTACCTCGGCGCCTACAAGGCGCAGGCCGGCATCCAGTCCTCATCCGATGTCATCAACCCCGCGTTGATCCGGGCGGTCGGCGAGCTGCAAACCGAGTACAACCACGGCAAGAAGTTTCCCCGGGTCTCCCGCATGCCGACCGGCCGACCGGTGCGGGAGTGATCCGCCAGCACCGGCCGAATCGCAAAAAATTCCGCCCAACCCTCTTGACACGGGGGTTACGCTCCGAACGACCCGACGAAGGAGGAAGCGGATCGGAGCGCCCTCCCTGGTCTCGGGGTCTCAATGAAGCCATCCGATGCCCGATTGGTGCGTTGGCGACTTCCTGCGTTCCCCCGTTGCACAACGCACGACTTACCTCTTTTCCGAAGACACGACTTACTCTTGTCGGAACACACGACTTCTTCCGGTAACGGGCTGAACGCACGACATATACCGGGTGCACATCACACGACATACGCCGAAGCTGAACACACGAGTTCATGCGTTGATGAGAACCTCAATACGAGGTAGACCTGGGCTTTCTTGACGGACGGCCATCGGAGGTGGGGCAGTTGCTGAGTGAGAGTCATCGGCGGTGCTGGATCGCGGCGGCGCCCGGTGCCCCCGAAGGTCACCACCACCGCACCGAAGACGCGGCCGCCCGAGCATGCGTGGATCGCCTGATGGCCGCGATGGAGCAGGTCATCCGAGGCCTGCGACGGCGGGAGAGCATCCCGATCGAGGAACTGAGCCAGCTCCATCAGCGCTGCTGGACCATGAGCTGCGACGGCTGCCGCCGACAGCTGATCGTCGATGGGCAACGCCATTGGACCGGGACCCAGCAGGCACGCAGGTTCGCAGCCGCGAACGGCTGGGACGACGAATTGGAGCTGTGCGGGGAGTGCGTGCGCCTGGTGGTGCCGCTCAAGTCCCTGATTGGCCGGCGACAGGTCGCAGGGTCCGCGGCCGGCTGACCCGCCTCGGGCGCGACGCCGGCGCAGCCAGCGGCCGGGCCAGGTTGGCGACCAGATCCAACGACTCCAGATACGCGCCAGCTGTGCGGCCGGTGGGTTGGCGACGCAGGTGCAGCACCGGAGCTGCAGCGTCGGCGATCCCCAGGATGTGCAGGTTCACCAGGAGGTCATCGTCGGCTCGGATGATGGCCGCCGGCAGGTGCGCGTCGTGCATCGCCAAGGTCACGCCGGGGACATCACGCAATACGCGGACGGCGGCCCAGGCCAATTGCGCACGAGCGCGAATCAGCTCGCCGATGCTCTCCTCGGCGCCCCGGTCACTGAGGGAGTCGCCCTCGGGATCGGCGAGCACGATCCGGATCCGGACGCCGGCGGCGGCCTGGGCCCGCAGGAGGTCGACGAGACCGTCGACGCTCTCCCACACCGACAGGGCGGAGATCGCGACGATGTCGATCTGACTTTGGGCGGACCCGAGGAGTTCGGCGATCAAAGGTGCGGGCACGGAAGCCCGGGAGGGGTAGAGGCCGAGCAGCTCGTCACCGGTCGGCAGTTCGCCGGCGCCGGCCGCCCAGAGGTCAGCTGCTGGTCGGTCGAGGTGGGTCGCCACTGCGGCGCGGGTCTCCGCGTGAGGGATGCAGGAGTCGTCGGCGAGCCACCGGCTGATGGTTTTCGGCGTGACGTCGACGGCTGCGGCCAACGCAGCCGCGGTGACCCCTCGGGCCCGCAGAGCCTCTTCGAGTCGGTGGTTCCGCATCGGTGGTCAGGCCGCCTTGGCGACCAACGGCCGAGCGGAGTGGCGCGGCTGATGCTCTAGGGCCACGACGCGCTCCTGCTCCAGGCGCTCCTCCGCGCGGCGTTCGCGCAGGAGTTTGGTGGCGTAGCGGACGAGCTCGTCGCCGGCCATGATCGGCACCGAGTCTTCGGTATAGAGGGTCCCGGCCCAGATGACGCCGGCTGGATGTTCCTCGGGGTAGAGGCGGTTGCGCTTTTCCCAGCAGGCCA
>JBBRDH010000091.1:0-21424 GCA_038204125.1 Mycobacteriales bacterium | reverse complement strand
GCGAGCGCCCGAGCCTGTTGCCGTGCTGGCGAAGGTGAATCCGCGAAGCCCGACCCGTCCGCCGAGTGTGCGGTCGTTAGAACAGGTGATGAACTCTGCCGTGCGGCCTGGTTTCGGCCGGCGCGGACCGGGTTGGGTGGGGACGGTGACGTTGACGCGAAGACAACTACTGGCGACCACCGGAGCGGTGGGTGCGTCCGTGATCGCGGCCGGCTCGGGCCGGGGCCTTGCGGGTCTGCTCGCCGCGCCCCGTTTTCCCGATGTGTCGGCCGCCGCACTTCCGGCGCCGGGATCGTCGGGCATCGAGCATGTGGTGGTCGTGATGATGGAGAACCGGTCCTTCGACCACTTCCTGGGCTGGCTGCCGGGTGCGTACGGCCGGCAGGCTGGCTTGACGTTCACCGACCGGTACGGGGTTCCGCACGGAACACACCATCTCGCCCAGTTCGCCAGCTGCGCTTTCAACGATCCGGACCATTCCTACGAGGGGGGTCGGATCGAACTGAACGACGGGCTCTGCGACGGCTGGCTCAAGGCGGGGGTCAACGACCGGCTGGCGATCGGCTATTACCTGCAGTCGGATCTGGCGTTCCTGGGGCGGGCCGCGCCGGCCTGGACGACCTGCGACCACTACTTTTCTGCCGTCATGGCCGAGACCTATCCGAACCGCTTCTACCAGCACGCGGCCCAGACCGATCGGCTGCACAACTCGACCGTGACGTCGACGCTGCCCACGATCTGGGATCGACTGGCCGAGGCCGGCCTGACCGGGCGCTACTACTTCTCCGATGTCCCGTTCACCGCGCTGTGGGGGACGAAGTACCTGCCCATCTCCAAGCCGTTCGGCTCTTTCCTCACCGACGCGGCCGCGGGCCTACTGCCGCAGGTGTCGTTCGTCGATCCGCGTTTCATGGACGAGGCGTCCGGCAGCTCCGGCGATGACCATCCGAAGGCCGACATCCGGGCGGGGGAACAGTTCCTCGACCAGGTCTACGACGCAGTCACTGGCAGCCCGAACTGGAAGAACACCGTTCTGGTGGTGAACTTCGACGAGTGGGGTGGCTTCTTCGACCACATCGCCCCAGGCACGGCGCCGGACGTCTCCGCGGTGACCGCGCTGCGCGGTTTCCGGGTGCCGGCATTGGTGATGTCGCCGATGGCGAGGCGGGCCCATCTGTCGCACAACACCTATGACCACACCTCGGTGCTGCGGATGATCGAGTGGCGTTGGGGACTGAGTGCCTTGACCCCGCGGGATGCCGCGGCGCGGAACCTCGCCGAGGTGCTCGACTTCTCGGTCGCGCCGAACCTGACCGCTCCCCGGTTCACCGTCCCTCCGTTCGTGGCCACCGTCTGTGCGCCGAGCCAGCTCAGCGGCGCCGAGCAGGCGGAGTGGCCCGCCCTGAAGAAGAAGGCGCTGGCCGCCGGATGGACGTTGCCATCATGACCTCGAAAATCCTCCCCAGAAGCCGCTCCGCCCGACGCGGGCCCCGTCGGGTCGCCGTTCTTCTGCTCGGCTGCCTGACCGCGTTGCTGCCAATGGGTTCCGCCAGTGGGGCCGCAAGTGGGGTGACCGCAGCGGCCGCCGCACTTCCGGTCACTGCGGCATACGTGCCGCCGATCAAGCATGTCTTCGTCATCAACATCGAGAACAAGGGCTACGACCGGACATGGGGGCCGGGATCCGCGGCGCCGTACCTGGCCACAACCCTGCGGGCCAAGGGCGTCCTGCTGAACACCTACGACGGGACGGCACACAACTCGCAGCCCAACTACATCGCCCAGATCTCCGGCCAGGGCCCCAACGCCCAGATGCAGGGTGACTGCCAGCTGTACTCGGCGTTTGTCGGCACGGGCACCGCGGCCCCCGCGCAGGCGGTGGGGTCCGGCTGCGTGTTCCCGTCCACGGTTGCCTCCCTGCCCACGCAGCTTCGGGCAAAGGGGCTGTCGTGGAAGGGCTATCTGGAGGACATGGGGACGCCGTGCCGGCACCCGGTGCTGAACACCGTCGACCCGACCCAGCAGGCGAAGGTAGGGGATCAGTACGCCGCCCGGCACAACCCGTTCGTGTACTTCACCGCGATCACCGCTTCGGCCGAGTGCGCCCAGCGGGTGGTGGACCTCGGGCGGCTTCCGGCTGACCTGGCGAGTGTGGCCACCACGCCGAATCTGAGCTACATCACGCCGAATCTGTGCAACGACGGCCACGACTCCCCGTGCGTGGACGGCCGCCCCGGCGGTCTGGTGAGCGTGAACGCGTGGCTGTCGGTGTGGGTGCCGAAAATTCTGAACTCCCCGGCCTACCAGGCCGACGGCGCCCTGATCATCACCGCGGACGAGTCCGACGGTCCGCAGACCGACGCGACGGCCTGCTGCGGTGAGGGCCCAGGCCCCAACTCCCCGCTCCCGGGGATCAGCGGGCTGGGCGGCGGAGTCGTCGGCGCGCTGGTGCTGTCCCGCTTTACCCGAGGCGGTACCTGGAGCACCACCCCTTACAACCACTACGCGCTGCTTGCCTCGATCGAGAACATCTTCGGCCTGCCGTACCTGGGCTATGCCGCCACTCCCGGCATCGACAGGTTCGGGCTGGACGTCTGGAACAACGTGTGGAACAAGTGAGCCCGACCCCGGCAATCGGATGACACGGCCGGCGATGACACGGCCGGCGAGTCCACCCTGTAACAGCACCGTTCCTCCGTGCGGACCTCGTGATCGTCGACCTCACCGCAACGTTGGCACGACCAGACGGTCTGACACGTGATGAATTCAAAAACCGGCTCACAGTTAACGCTGATGAGTTGTCACTCACGCTGCAGGTTGCCGGGTTTTTGGGCCCAGGACCGAGGCCCGGGCACGGGAGCCAGACCGGGATGTCCTTGCAGATGCCGTTCGCTGTCGACGGGACCGGTGTCCCGCCGGTCGATCCGCGCCCCACGGCTGGACGAGGCGCTAACTTGGCGGTTTACCCGACCATCACGTGTTCCTGCCGCGGACCATCTCCGCCAGGGGGGCGGGGCTGACGTGGATCGTGGCGGCGGTGAGCCGGCGCAGCCCGGCGAGCAGGTGCGCGTGGGTGTGTTCGGCAATGTCGTGGGCCTGCAGGAAGGTCATAGCCGGGTCGACGGTGATGTCGACTTCCGCGTGCAGAGTGTGCCCGATCCATCGGATCTGCAGGCTCTCGATGCCGGCGACGCCGTCCACGGTGCCGATCACGGCGGTTGCCCGGTCGACGAGGCCGGGGTCCACGGCGTCCATCAACCGGGCGCCGACCTGACGGATCGCCGAGCGGAGCACTCCGATGATCGCCACGGTGATCAGCAGTCCGACCACCGGGTCGGCCCAATTCCAACCGACGGCCACACCGCCGGCACCGACGAGCACGGCGAGGCTGGTGAAGCCGTCGGTGCGGGCGTGCAACCCGTCGGCGACCAAGGCGGCAGAGCCGATTTGCCGCCCCACCCGGATGCGGTACCGGGCGACGATCTCGTTGCCCAGAAATCCGACCAGACCGGCCCCGGCCACCGCCCACAGGTGACTGACGGGCCGGGGGTGGATCAGCCGGTCTATCGCTTCATAGCTCGCCAGCACGCTCGAGAGGACCATCATCGCGATGACGAACAGGCCGCCGATGTCCTCGGCGCGGCCATAGCCGTAGGTGTACCGCTTGTTCGGTGAGCGCCGCGCCAGGGTGAATGCGATCAGCAACGGCACTGCCGTCAGCGCATCGGCGACGTTGTGCAGGGTGTCGCCCAGCAACGCGATCGACCCGGACAGCACGACTACGACAGCCTGGATCAGCGCCGTGACGCCGAGGCCGATGAGGCTGATGATCAGCGCCCGCCGGCCCGCGCGGTCGGCCTCCAGCGCGTCGTCGATCTGGTCGGCGGCGTCATGGGAGTGACCGCCCACCAGTTCGGAAAGCCAGTGGGTGAGGATGGACCACCGGGAGTGGTCGTGGTCGTGGTCGTGCGCGTGGTCGTGATCGTGGTGGTTACCGTGTTGGTCGAGCTCATCATGAGCGTCGTGATCGTTCCGGAGCTGATGAGTCATCGGGGGCCTGGTTTCGGATCGGCAGAGTGAGGCGTTATTTATCCTACGGTTATCTGCGCAGTCGTGAACATATGAAGGCGGGAGGGAGAGGGTGAGCCGTATGACAGCTCCGGCTACGGACGTGACACCTGCCGTGACATCGGGCAGGACACCTGCTGCGTCATCGGGCGGAACACTTGGTGTGTCATCGGGTAGGACATCTGCTGTGTCATCGGGCAGAACAAGTGTTGCCAGTGGCGCTTCACACCCGCGGGACCCATCTTCGGCGCAGGTGGACGCGGCGGTCGTCTCGTTCGCGATGTTGGCCGATCCGACGCGGGTCCGGATGTTGTGGGCGTTGGCCGGCGGCGAGTTGGACGTGGCGAGTCTTGCGGCGGCAGCCGGGTGTCGGCCGACGGTGGCAAGTCAGCACCTGTCAAAGTTGCGGTTGGCCGGACTGGTGGACGGCTCGAGGGACGGTCGACGGATTGTCTACCGCCTCCGCGGTGGTCACGTCCGAAACCTCCTGCGGGAGGCGATGTTCCATGCCGATCATCAGATCACCGGTGAACCGGTCCACGACTGATGGCGGCCGGCGGCAGCCACGGAACGACCTGAAGCCCAGCTGGGCAGGATTTGATGCCTGACCAACTGGGCCGCAGGAAGACCGGAAATGCCGGCAGCCGTTACATGGACTGGAGCATCGTCTGCATGGTGGTGATTTCCGCGGTTTGACTGGTGATGATCGAATCGGCCAGGGCCTCGGCCGCCGGGTTGCTGCCCTGGCTCTTCTCGGTCCGGGCCATGGTCAACGCGCCCTGGTGGTGAGCAATCATCAGTTGCAGGAACATCTTGTCGAAGGCTGAACCGGTGGCAGCGGTCAGCTGACCCATCTGCTGGTCGGTCATCATCCCGGGCATCCCGGCACCGGTACCTCCCATACCGCTGGTCCCCGCCATACCGCTGGTCCCCGCCATGCCGCTGGTGCCCGCCATGCCGCCCATGTTCGACGAGCCCGGAGCCGTCGTGATCGGCTTGCCGTTCATGTCGGTGGCCGGCGCCCAGGCAGCGAGCCAGCCGGTCATCTCGGCGATCTCAGGCGCCTGCGCAGCCTTGATCTTTGCCGCAAGCGACTTGACCTGGCTGCTCGATGCCCGGGTCGGCGCCAGATCGGCCATCTGGATGGCGCCCTGGTGATGGACGGTCATCTGCTGCGCGAAATTGATGTCGGCCTGGTTGTGCGGGCCGGCCGGTGCGGTCGGCATCACCATTCCCGGCATCGGGGAGATCGATGCGCTGCCAGAGGATGTCGCCGCCGTCGCGTCGGCCGAGGATGTTGCGGTAATACCTGCCGAGGATGGCGCGGCGGTCGTGCCGGCCGAGGATGTCGTAGTAGTTCCGGCCGGGGACGAGGCGGTGCCACAGGCGGCCAGCGCGAAAACGGAAGCGGCCACAACGGCGGTCAGTCGGGTCTTGTCAGCGATGTTCATGTGCATTTCTCCTGGAGATGGGGGTCTGGTGGGCACGGCGAATCACCGACCGGATCGGGGTCGGTGGCGGGGCCCCTACACCCGAAGCACGCAGAGAGAAATCCGTGGCGAATGGCGCCCTGGCGGCTCTCGACCGAACAACACCTGGAGCGGGTTGGGTGCGGGTCGATGTGCCCGGAAAGACAGGCCGCCCTGGGCCACCCCGCGCAGCGCCCACAGGATCAGGCTCGCCGAGCTGATCAGGAACAGGACGCAACAGGCCAACGCTGCCATGTTGCCGCGGGTCACCGGTCCCGTCAGCGATGCCGTCCCGGCCGCCGCGAGGTCGACGGAGACGGCAGCCGGGGCCTCGCCCGTCGAGATGGCCGGCATGTCCGGCATCGCCATCAGGTGGTGACCACCGGCCCCGGGGGCGGTGAGCACGTGCATCCCGAGCACGCCGGCGGTGACCAGACCCAGCACCACCCATCGTGCGACCAGCCACGCCCGATGACGCAACCGGGGAGTCAGCTGCCGACGCATGCCGCAAACTTTACCCGAACGACCGTACGGACTTTGGGAAAAGTGGGCAGGCGAAAGGACTTCAGGTCACCAGGACGGAGCATCGCCGGGCTCGGCGTCAATGCTGGTCGCCCTGACTCACACCACCGACGACGTGATGCCTCGGTGGCGCGGGCACAGCCATCGCCTTCATCGAATCTTCACGCCCGCCCCGGTCGCCGCTTCACACCGTCGCCCGATGCTGGGTATCAGGCACCGGTTGGTGTCGAAGACGACGAAGGAGTTCAAAGATCATGAGACTCAACTGGAAGAAGATCACCGGCGGGCTGGCCGGAGTCGGCCTGGCGGTGGCACTGGCCGGCGGCGCCGGAATTGCGGCCGCGTCCGGCACTCCTGGACCGACGACAGTGTCGGTGGCTGATGTCGGCGACGGCGACGGTGGGGTCTCCGGAGGGATGTTCGGAGCCGGGAACGGAATGTCGGCCATGAGCCTGATGATGGGCGGCAGCCGCGCTGGCGCCGGCGGGGGCGGGATGTCCGGCATGGTCGGTGTGATGGATGCGCCGAGCATCGCGGCGGCGAAGTACCTCGGGTTGACCCAGTCCGAGTTGTGGGCCCGGCTGGAAGCCGGGAAGTCGCTCGCAGATGTCGCTTCCGCCCAGGGCAGGACAGTTTCCGGGTTGAAGGCGGCGATCATCGCCGGCATGACGAGCCGGTTGACCGATGACACCAGCCTGACGGCTGCGCAGCGGACGGTAATGCTCACCCAGGTCACCAGGCACGTGGACGCGATGGTCACCACCCGCGGTGCGTGGGCGGGCATGAACGCCGGCGGCATGGGCGCCGGAATGATGAGCACCGGAATGATGGGCGGGATGGGACGGTAGATGCGTCGGCGCATGTGGTCGGCCAGGCCACGGTCGTAGCCTCGACAGGGATAGGGGTCGGGGATAGGGGTCGGACAGGGTAGGTCGGACCCGTCAGTCGGTTCGGCTAGGTCGGATCGGATAGCTCGGATCGGATAGCTCGGGAGGGGCGAGTCGTGCGGCGGGTGCTGGTGGTCGATGACGAGCGGCATATCCGCGCTGTGCTCCGGGGGTATCTGGAGGCGGATGGTTTCGCGGTGACCGAGGCTGAGGACGGAGAATCGGCGCTGGCTGTGCTGCGCAGTGATCCGCCGAATCTTGTCCTGCTGGATGTGATGATGCCCGGGACCGACGGCTTGGAGGTGTTGCGTGAGCTGCGCACTTTCAGCGACGCGTACGTCATTCTGCTCACGGCCCGCGCGGAGGAGGTGGACAAGCTCGTCGGGCTCGGGGTGGGCGCCGACGACTACGTTACCAAGCCGTTCAGCCCGCGGGAGGTGGCGGCCCGGGTGAAGGCGGTGCTGCGGCGCGAGCGGAACTCCCAGAGCGAAGCGGACCCGGTGCTGCGCTTCGACGGCGTCTCCGTGGATCCGATCGGCCGGGAGGTCCGGGTGGACCAGGATGCGGTGGCGCTGTCCAGCCTGGAGTTCGACCTTTTGGCCGCGCTGGCCGGCGCTCCCGGGCGGGTCTTCTCGCGGGCGCAGCTACTGGAAAGGGTGTGGGGCTATGATTTCTACGGCGATCCGCGGGTGGTCGACGTCCACATCCGCAACCTGCGGGCCCGACTCGGCGACGACGCGGCCGACCCCCATCTCATCGCCACCGTCCGCGGCGTCGGCTACAAGTTCGTCGGCCGGCCGGCATGAGGGTGCGGCTGCCGGTCCGGATGTTCGTCTCCTACGCGGGAGTCGCCGCCGTGGGCGCCGGGGTGGCGTTCCTGACTACCCGGCTGCTGGCCCCCCGCCTGTTCGACCACCAGGTGGCGGTGATGCACGGCATGGGCATGGAGATGGGGTCAGGCTCGGTGACCGACGCCGGCGTGCGTTCGGCGTTTCTCTCCGCCCTGGACACCGCCCTGCTGGTGGGACTGCTGGCCAGCGTGGCCGCTGCCGGGATCGTCGCGGCCGCGGTCACCGGCCGGTTGCTCCGCCCGTTGAACGCTGTCCGCTCTGCCACCCGGCAGATCGCAGCGGGGCGTTATGAGGGCACGGTTCCGCTGCCATCGGAGCCCGAGCTGGCCGCGCTGGCCACCGATGTGAACACCCTGGGGCGCGCCCTGGCGCAGACCGAGTCGCGACGCACCCAGCTGTTGGGTGAGGTGGCCCACGAGATGCGGACCCCGCTGACCTCGCTGGACGGCTATGTCGAGGGTTTGATCGACGGCGTATTCACCGGGGATCCCGAGCTGCTGTCGTCGCTGTCGGAGGAGCTGCGCCGACTGCACCGCCTGGCCGACGACCTGTCCAGCCTGTCCCGGACGCAGGAAGGCCGCCTGGATCTCCGGCCGGTGGACGCGGACCTGGCCGACCTCGCCCGGCGCACTGCGACCCGTCTCTCTCCCCAGTTCCAGGACGCCGGGATCGCCCTGACCGTCCATGCGGATCAGCCGCTCCCGGTGCACGTCGACCGTGACCGCATCACCCAGGTGCTCGCCAACCTGCTCGGCAACGCCCTGCTCGCCACTCCCGCCGGCGGAATTGTGACCTTTGCGGCAAGCCTCGACGGCAACCACGCATCTGCCGTGGTGACCGACACCGGAATCGGGCTCACCGCCGCGGATACCGAGCGGGTGTTCGAGCGGTTCTACCGCGCCCCCGGTCAACCGCGCCGGTCCGCCGGCTCGGGCATCGGGCTGACCATCGCCCGTGGCATCGCCCGGCAGCACGGCGGTGACATCACAGCGGCGTCGGCGGGACCGGGTTACGGGGCCGAATTCACCTTCACCCTGCCGTTGCTCCCGTAGCGCCGGGATCCCCCCGCCCGGCGGTTGCTTCGACCGACGCGGCCGCGGGTCAAGAAGAACCGGGACCTTTGGCCCTACCCCGTGGGGGTATGGGCGGCCAGAGTTGGAGCTGCGGCCCGGTTCCGGGTCGCCGATCCGGAGGGGTGAGTCTCGGATGATGTGGTGGAACCACGGAAATTTCGGCGCGGGTGGATGGCTCGCGATGAGCGTGATGATGCTGATCCTCGCTGTGGTGGTGGTCGTAGTGATCGGCTGGCTGGTGCGTCGACCACGCGAGGGGACCGGGCCCCACCGGGCCATGTCCCCGGTCGCCGGCACCGGCGAGGACGCGCCATGACGGTGGACTTGGTCGCCCCGGTCGCAGCCGGCTCACGAGCCGCACACCTGTCCGAGCGGGCCACCGAAATCGACGGCTCCGGCGCGGACCTGTTGCGCGCCAGCGGTATCGAGAAGTCCTACCGGCGACGACCGTGGCCGCTGCCAGGCGGGCGCCAGCACGTGTTGCGTGGCGCCGGCCTGACCCTGCACGCGGGTGAGGTGGTGGGCCTGGTCGGGGAGAACGGGTCGGGCAAGAGCACGCTGATGAAGATTCTGGTGGGCGCACTGGCCGCAGACGCCGGGTCCGTCGTGCGGTCCGGCCGGCTCGGCTACTGCCCGCAGGAACCGCTGGTGTACGCCCGGCTGACCTGCGACGAGCATTTCGAGCTGTTCGGCCGGGCCTACCGGCTCAGCGACTCCGACACGCAGGCGTCGCGCAAGAGCATTTATCACGATCTGGGGTTCGATCAGTACGCGCATACCCGGGCTGACCAACTTTCCGGCGGCACCCTGGCAAAACTGAATCTCGGGCTTGCCATGCTCGCCGACCCGGAGTTGCTGCTGCTCGACGAGCCCTACGCCGGTTTCGACTGGGACACCTACCTCAAGTTCTGGGACCTGGTCGCCGACCGCCGCGCCGCCGGCCGCACCGTACTGATCGTCAGTCACTTCCTCGTCGACCAGGACCGGTTCGACCGGATCATCGAGGTGAAGGACGGACTGGCGGTGCTGCGATGACCGCGCTGCTGTTCGAGCGGCGATTCCTGGCCGACTACGCCCGCAACCCGGTCAACCTGTTGCTGCTCGCCCTCGTCCCGGCCGTGTTCGTCGTCGTGGTCGCCGGCAGCCTGGCCGACTTCGCGAACCTGCTCGGCGGTCCCAGCGGCTCCGCGGTCGAAACAGCCACCGCCGGCTGGGCCGCGGCGTTCCTGGCCGGCATCGCCCTGTACTTCCAGACCGCCACCACCCGGGACGCCGACCGGCGGTTGATCTTCGCCGGTCTGCCCACCTCCCGGCTGGTGCTGGCCAGGCTGCTCACCGGCCTCACCCTCGCCGCGGGCGCCGGCGGGGCTGCACTCGCCGCGCTCGGCCTGCGCACCGGCATCGACCACCCCGCCCGGGTCATCGCCGGCACGCTGATGTTCGCCGTCATCTACCTCGCGATCGGCTCGGCGGTGGGATCCCTGGTGCGCAACCCGGTCAACGGCAGCGTCATCGTGCTGTTCGTCTGGATCGTGGACGTCTTCTTCGGACCGGCCATGGGCGCCGCCGACCGTCTGGCCACCCGCGGCCTGCCCACCCATTTCGTCACGCTGTGGATGGTCGACCTGCCGTCGAGGCACGGCGGGGGTATCGGTGACCTGGGGTGGGCGCTGGCCTGGACGCTCGCCGCGGTGCTCGCGTCCTGGGGCATTGCCGTGGCCCGCACCCGCACCGCCCGCGCTCACCCCGACGCCGCCGGTGCGCACACCCGCGCCGCCCGGGCTCATACCCGTACCCATCGCTTGTCCGGGCAGTTTTGGGCCGCCTTCCGGGGCGCCTGGCGCGACGCCCGAAGGAACCCGGCGCAGTGGTCGCTGTTCGTGGTCGTGCCGGTGGTATTCATCCTGGGCGCCGTCGCAGTCACCCCCGACAGATTGATCAGCATCACGCTCACCGAGAACGGGCGGCGGTTCGCCCGAAACGTCGCAATGCCCGACGTGCATGCCGCGACCATGGCCCCCATCGCCGTCGCCTCGCTCGCAGCGCTGGCCGGGCTGTTCGTGATGCTGGACAGCATCGACGGCGACCGCCGGGTCGCCCTGGCCGGCCTCCGGACGGTAACCCTGCTATCCGCCCGCCTCGGCGTCCTCGGCCTCACTGCCCTCGTCGCCACCGCTGTCGCCCTGGCGACGACCGCGCTGGTATTCCACCCCACCAGCTGGCCGATCTACATCGCCGCCAACGTCCTCACCGCGCTCACCTACGCGCTCATCGGAGCGCTGCTCGCCCCGATCTTCGGGCGCGTAGGCGGAGTGTTCGTCGCGTTTCTACTCCCCTTTGTCGACCTGGCCATCGTGCAGAGCCCCATGCTCCACCCCACCCCCACAGCACTCTCGTCCTTCCTGCCCGGCTTCGGCGGCACCCGGGTCCTGCTCGACGCGGCGCTCACCCCCGGGTTCGACGAAACCCGACCGTTGCTGGTCGGTCTGGCCTGGCTCATCGCACTGGCGGCTGCTGTGACTGTCACCTATCGGGGCGGTGTCCGGCCGGCTATTGACCACCCGCAGTGATACGGGTCGCCGCGGATGGGGTTCGGTCGGCGCTTCTCCCAATAGTTTCAAATGGCCACAGCAGCAGGGCATTTTCTGAATCGGCGGAGTGTGCCCCACCGATGGAAGTCATACCCCCCTGGGGTATAGTGACAGTATCCGCTGCGGGTGGGCACCGTCGCCACTCCCCGCGGGTCACCCACTCCGCACGGAAAGGGAACCAGCGATGACCGACCACCCGAGCGGCCGCACCATCGATGTCCACACTTCCTCCGGACGCGGGCCCCAGCCGGCTTCGGCGTCCGCCCCGCACACCACTCGAGCCGTGCTGGACGTCAGCGGGCTGCGGTGGGCGTCACAGCAAGCGGTGGTCGACTCCGTTCTGCGCCGCCGACGCGGAGTCGTCGATGTACAGGTCAACGCCGTGGCCCAGACCGCGACCGTCGACTTCGACCCGGCCCGCACTTCTGTGGCGCAGCTTCGCGGATGGATCCAGGATTGTGGTTTTCACTGCGCCGGACAATCGGTGCCCACCCACGTGTGCGACCCGATGGCCGAGCCGTACCCATCCGGCCGCCGACCTGACGGCGGAACGCGGATCAGGATCGCCACCGCTGACGCGGTCGCGCGCACCGCCCCGCTCGGTGGGGCCGTTGATGGTCATGCCGGGCATGTAGCTGCGGGAAAACCAGAGAGTTCGGACCGCTCTCCGCAGGAGGTCATGGGTCACGGGGGTCACGGCGATATGTCGATGGCCGGCATGGTCCGTGACATGCGCAACCGGTTCCTGCTGGCACTGGTGTTCGCGGTACCGATCCTGCTGTGGTCGCCGATCGGCCGGGACGTGTTCGGAGTGAACATCGCTGTCCCGTTCGGGCTGCGGGTCGACATCTGGTCGCTGCTGCTGAGCCTTCCGGTGATCTTCTACGCCGACACAATCTTCTTCAACGGTGCCCTGCGCGCCCTGCGGGCCCGGACGCTGGACATGATGGTTCTGGTCGCGGCCGCGGTGGGCGCCGGCTGGCTGTACTCCCTGGTCGTCACCCTGACCGGCGGCGGTGACGTGTTCTACGAAGCAGTCGCCGTGCTGTCGACTTTCGTACTGCTCGGGCACTGGTTCGAAATGCGCGCCCGGGGCGGCGCCAACGACGCCATCCGAACCCTTTTGAACCTCGCCCCGCCGAAGGCGGTCGTCCTGCGGGACGGGCGCGAGGTCGAGGTGAGCACCGCCGATGTCGTCGTCGGCGACCTGATGCTGGTCCGGCCCGGATCGAAGATCGCCGTCGACGGCGTCGTCGAAGAGGGCGAAACCGAAGTCGACGAGTCGATGGTCACCGGCGAAAGCATGCCGGTGCACAAGGAACCCGGCTCCGATGTCACCGGCGCCACCATCAACATCAACGGCACTTTGCGGGTCCGCGCCAGCAAGGTCGGCGCCGACACGGCCCTCGCCCAGATCGTCAAGCTCGTCCAGGAGGCCCAGAACTCGAAGGCGCCAGGGCAGCGCCTGGCCGACCGGGCCGCGTTCTGGCTCGTCCTGGTCGCTCTGCTCGGCGGCGGCCTCACCCTTGCCGTCTGGCTGCTGACCGGAAGCCCACTCAGTACGGCCATGCTGTACGCCATCACGGTCGTGGTCGTCACCTGCCCCGATGCCCTCGGACTGGCCACCCCCACCGCGATCATGGTCGGCACCGGGCTGGGCGCTCAACGCGGAGTCCTGTTCAAGAACGCCACCGCGCTCGAAACCTCGGCCCGTATCCAGGTGGTCGTGATGGACAAGACCGGCACCCTGACCAGGGGCGAACCCGACGTCACCGACGTCATTACCGACGGCGTCATCGCCGAGGACGAATTACTGCGCCTGGTCGCCGCCGTGGAACGCGAATCCGAACACCCGCTGGCACAGGCGATCGTGCGCCACGCCCAGCAGCGGAACATCAGCATCCCCCGGGCCGACGGCTTCGAGAACGTCCCCGGCCATGGCGCCACCGCTCAGGTCGAGGGTCGCCGGGTCGCCGTGGGCAGCTTGCGGCTGATGACCCGGGACAAGGTCGAAGTGGGAGATCTGGCCGCCAGGCGGGACGAGATAGCGGCCGGGGGCCGCACCGCAGTCATGGCCGCGGTGGAGGGCAGGGCCGTGGGCGTGATCGGTGTCGCCGACGCCATCCGGGACACCTCGGTGGCCGCCGTCGCCGCGCTGCACGAGGCCGGCATCGAGGTGGTCATGCTCACCGGCGACAACGAGGCGACCGCGAAACGGATCGCAGCGCAGCTGGGCATCGACACTGTCATCGCCGAGGTCCTGCCCGGGGACAAAGCCGCGAAAGTGGTCGAGCTGCAGGGCAAGGGACGCAAGGTCGCAATGGTCGGCGACGGCGTCAACGACGCTCCCGCGCTGGCCCAGGCCGACCTGGGTATCGCCATCGGTGCGGGTACCGACGTGGCCATCGACACCGCCGACGTGGTGTTGATGCGTTCGGATCCACTCGACGTGGCCATTGCGCTGAGGATCGGCCGGGGCACTCTGCGCAAGGAGCGGCAGAATCTGGCCTGGGCGGTGGGCTACAACACCATCGCGCTACCCATCGCCGCCGGCGTCTTCCAACCCGCGTTCGGACTGGTTCTGCGCCCCGAGATCGCTGCCCTCACCATGGCCGGGTCCAGCCTGATCGTCGCCGTCAATGCCCTGGCCCTCAAACGGCTCCGGCTGCCCGTCGCCGACGCGGCCTCACCCCAGCCTGCCCAGCAAGGGCAGGGCAGCCCCACCCCCACCACCGGACACAGCGGCGGATGACCGACCGTCTCGCCCCGGTCCTGGCTGCGCCGGCCCCGACGATTCGTGCCGCATACCCGTAGGGGGTATAGAATGAGATGGATGGGCGTGGCTCGACCCGGGTGTCCGGTCGAGCTGCCGGGGGACGCGAGACGAGCAGGGCACCGCGAGAGGGGATCCACCAGATGGTCAAAAGAGCGACGGTCACCAGCGCCACGGCCACCGGCACGAACGGCTCCGGCGCGATCGACACCGGTGCGATCGACACCGGTGCGATCGACACGGGTGCGGGAGAGCACGCAACCCACGGTTACATCCACCGCAAGGACGACTACCTGAAACGCTTGCGCCGCATCGAGGGCCAGGCCCGCGGGCTGCAGAAGATGGTCGAGGACGAGAAGTACTGCATCGACATCCTGACCCAGGTGTCCGCAATGACAAAGGCACTGCAGTCGGTCGCGTTGGGTCTGCTGGACGAGCACCTGAACCATTGTGTTCTACAGGCCGCCGCCGCGGGCGGCCCCGAGGCCGAGGCGAAGCTCAGCGAAGCTTCCGGCGCCATCGCCCGGCTGGTCCGTTCCTGACCCTTGATCACCCGATTCACTTTCCCGTCGAAAGGACCCCGATTCTTATGACCACCGACTACACCGTCGTGGGCATGACCTGTGGACATTGTGTCAATGCCGTCACCGAAGAGGTCAGTGCCGTGCCCGGCGTCAGCAAGGCATATGTCGACCTCGCCACCGGCCGGCTGACCATTACCGAGCAGGGCTCGGTGGACCCCGAGGCCGTTCGTGGCGCGGTCGAAGAGGCCGGTTACCAACTCGCTGCTTCGTAACCCGAGGCCGGCACCGTCCTCGGTCGGCGCCGATAGGCAGCCCGGGGCCCGGCGTTGCCGAGTACGGAACGAATCCGCCTGCCGGGGTTGTCCACTGCTGGCTTTGAACGATCTGGAGGTCGGCCATGGCCGAGAATGCGATCGAATTGCAGATCGGCGGCATGACGTGCGCGTCGTGTGCCGCGCGGATCGAGAAGAAACTGAACCGGATGCCCGGCGTGCAGGCGAGCGTGAACTACGCCACCGAGAAGGCCAGTTTGATGCTGCCACCGGGAACCTCGCCCGACGACGCGATCGCCACGGTGCAGGCCACCGGCTACACGGCCCGGCTACCAGAACCGCCACGCTCGATCCGCCCGGTCGGCCAGGGGAAGGACGCCGACGCCGGGGACGAACTGCCAGCTCAGGACATGGAGGTTGCCTCGCTGCGGCACCGGCTGCTGGTGTCGACGGCGCTGATGCTGCCCGTCCTGGTGTTGGCGATGATCGAGCCACTGCAGTTCGACAACTGGCAGTGGCTCAGCCTGACGCTGGCCGCGCCGGTGGTGGTGTGGGGGGCCTGGCCGTTCCACCGGGCGGCATGGGCGAATGCGCGGCATGCCGCGGCGACGATGGACACGCTGATCAGCGTGGGCGTGTCGGCGGCGTTCGGTTGGTCGCTGTACGCGTTGTTCCTCGGCGACGCCGGAAAGCCTGGTATGAGGATGGCGTTCCGGCTGCTTCCCGAGCGGGGTAACGGTTCCGGGCAGATCTATCTGGAGATCGCTTCGGCTGTCACTGTTTTCATCCTGGCCGGGCGGTATTTCGAGGCAAGGGCGAAGAAGCAGTCGGGTGCGGCGCTCCGGGCGCTGCTGGAGATGGGCGCCAAGGACGTGGCCGTGATCCGCGCCGGGATCGAGCAGCGGGTGCCGATCGACGCCCTGGTGGTGGGCGATGTGTTCGTCGTCCGGCCCGGTGAGAAGGTAGCCACCGACGGCGAGGTGATCGAAGGATCCTCCGCGGTCGATGCGAGCATGCTCACCGGCGAACCGGTGCCGGTCGAGGTGGGTCCGGGGACTGCGGTCGCCGGCGCAACAGTGAACGCCGGCGGCCGGATCACGGTGCGCGCCACCCGGATCGGCGCGGACACCCAGCTGGCGCAGATGGCCCGGCTGGTCGAGCAGGCCCAGACCGGGAAGGCTCCGGTGCAGCGGCTGGCCGATCGGGTGTCAGCGGTGTTCGTGCCGACGGTGATCGTGTTGTCGCTGGCCACCCTGACCGCCTGGCTTGCCATCGGCGCCGGCGCGCAGGCGGCCTTCACCGCAGCAGTCGCCGTATTGATCATCGCCTGCCCGTGCGCGCTGGGCCTGGCCACCCCGACCGCACTGCTGGTCGGCACCGGCCGCGGCGCCCAACTGGGCATCCTCATCAAGGGCCCGCAGGTCCTGGAGTCGACCCGACAGGTCGACACCATCGTGTTGGACAAGACCGGAACCGTGACTACCGGTCGGATGCAGCTGGTGGACGTGCTGCCGGCCACCGGCACGGGCCGGGCCGAGTTGCTGCGCCTGGCCGGTGCCCTGGAGGACGCCTCGGAGCATCCCATCGCCGCCGCCATCGCCGCGGCCGCCCGGGATGAGGTCGGGCCGCTCCCTGCGGTGTCGGCGTTCTCCTCCACTGCGGGCCTGGGTGTGCGGGGCGTGGCGGACGGGCACGCCGTCGTGGCGGGTCGGGCCGGTTGGGTGGCTCAACGGTCGGCGCCCTCGAGCGGAGCGCAAGAGGGGGAACAGCACGAGGACGGGGGACTGGACGCTGCGCGGGTCTCCGCCGAGGCGGCCGGCCGGACCGTGATCGCGGTGGGCTGGGACGGTGCCCTACGAGGTCTGCTCGTCGTGGCCGACACCCTCAAACCGACCAGCGCGCAGGCCATCTCGGAACTGCGCCAGCTCGGACTCCGACCGGTGCTGCTGACCGGTGACAACGCCCGGGCCGCCCGCGCCATCGGGCTGGAGGTCGGTATCGACGAGGTCATCGCCGAGGTGCTACCGGCCGACAAGGTCGCCGTGGTGCGCCGGTTGCAGAGCGAAGGGCGGGTGGTGGCGATGGTCGGTGACGGCGTCAACGACGCGGCCGCGCTGGCCCAGGCCGACCTGGGCATCGCCATGGGGACGGGGACCGACGTGGCCATCGAGGCCAGTGACCTGACCCTGGTTCGCGGCGATCTACGCACCGCGGTCGACGCTATCCGGCTCGCGCGCCGCACCCTGGGCACCATCAAGGGCAACCTGTTCTGGGCGTTCGCCTACAACGTCGCCGCCATCCCGCTGGCCATGCTCGGGTTGCTCAACCCCCTCATCGCCGGCGCGGCCATGGCGTTCTCCTCGGTGTTCGTGGTCAGCAACAGCCTGCGGTTGCGTCGGTTCCGGAGCTCCTGACCGCGAGGCCCTTCTGATCAACGCACGAGTAGCCCGGATCGGACGGCGCAGACCCGCTTTCGCCCGCGATGGTCCGGCTCGTCAGGCCAGGGACAGGAAGAGCTTCTCCATGGCCTTGCTGTCGAGCGATTCCTGACCACCGGACTGTGCCAGGCACTGTCTGAGTCCGGTGGCGATGATGGCGAAGCCGGCCCGGTCGACGGCCCGGTTCACCGCGGCGAGTTGGGTGACGACGTCGGCGCAGTCGCGACCTTCCTCGATCATCCGCAGCACCCCGGCGAGCTGCCCGTGGGCGCGTCTGAGGCGGTTCGTGATGGGGCCGAGGTCATCGCCGGCGAGCTGGACCATGCCCGTCCTTCCGTTCGTCATCGGGGTTTGCTGCCTACTGTTCAGCCACAGTCGTTGCGTCACTGTCGTTCAGGCACCGCCGTCCAGTGCTGCCAACGCGGCCCGCAGCCGGGTGGTCGCCTCCTCCGAGATGGCCGCGAGCGCATGGTTACCGGTCATCGTGACCATCACGCTGGGGTCCAGAGCCTCAACCAGCGTGGTGTTCTCGTCCAGAGCCCGGACAACAACGTTGCAGGGCAACAACAGTCCGATGGAAGGCTCGACCTGCAAGGCGGCGTGCGCGAGCGGCGGGCGGCAGGCGCCGAGGATGAACTGCGCCGGCACATCGACGTCCAGTTTGGCCTTCATGGTGGCCTTGATGTCGATCTCGGTGAGGATTCCGAATCCCTGATCTCCCAGAGCCGTTCTGGTGGCGGCCAGGATCGGCTCGAAGGGGCGGGGGATGGTGACGCTCATTGCGTAACTCATCGGTGGGTCCTTCCCGTGCATTGGTATTCGCCGGGCGATCGCGGCCGGGACCCAACCAGTTCAGGGTCTTTCACCGCGGTGATGACGTGTTCGCCAGGGTGGAGGTGCCAATTGTTCTTCCTTTGGCCAGCATCCATCGTATACCCCCCGGGGTATTGCAATCTGCCTGCCAGGTCATCGCCCGCGGTCGATGAATCCACGGCTGTCCTGGATGGACTCGATGACCCAGCGGGGATAATCCGGAACGGGCAGGTCAGTGCGGGCGAGCTGCGGACGGGTTCACCGGCGGTGCGGGTGCGATGGGTTGGTGGCGAGGGCCGTGCGGAGCCTCGCAGTCAGGGTCCATCGGGCCGCCGGCAATCCCGGCCCTGTCCACGTGGTCGACCTGCAGGGTTGTGTGGTCGATCCGGTAGGTGCCCGTCAGCAACACCTCGATGTCCCGACGAACATCGTGACAATCTCCGGTGGGGTCGACCAGGATGTGCGCCGACAGGGCAGGCATCCCCGACGTGACATCCCAGATGTGCAGGTCGTGCACTTCGGCGACCCCCGGCCGACCGGCCATCGCCGGTCCGATCACGTCGGGTTCCAGGCCCTTGGGGGCGCCCTCCAGGAAGATCCGGCCGGATTCCCGGACCAGACCGTAGCCGGCCTTGACCATCAGCCCGGCGATCACGAGCGCGGCGACGGCGTCGGCGCGGGCGAAGCCGGTGAGCAGCACGACAAGACCGGCAATCGCGGTCGCGATGAAGGCGAAGAGATCGTTGAGGATGTGCTGAAATGCGCCTTCGACGTTCAGGCTCCTCCGATTGGCCCGGCTGATCAACCAGGCGGCCGCAACGTTGATCGCAATCCCGATCAGCGCCGTGCTGAACACCAGCATTCCCTGCACTTCGGGGGGGTGGAAGAGCCGCCGGATCGCCTCGTAGCTGAACCAGGCGGCGAGGAGCAGCAGGGTGATCCCGTTGGCCTGCGCGGACAGGATCTCGGCCCGCTTGAATCCGTAGGTCCAGCGGCCGTAGGCGGGGCGCGCGGCCAGGCTGATGGCCCACAGCGCGAGGGCGATGGAACCGGCGTCGGTGAGCATGTGCCCGGCGTCGGAGATCAGGGCCAGTGACCCCGCGATGATCCCGACGACTATTTCGACGACCATGAACGCCACTATCAGCACGAGCGTGCCCGATAGGTATCGCCTGTCTGCGTCGGGGTTCACGCCGTGCGAATGGGCCGGGTCGTGGTCGGCGTCGTGGTGGTGGCGGGTCGGGTCTTCGGCGGCTTCGGTGTCTTGGGCGTGGGTGCCGGTCATCGTCCCGCCACCGTCGCGTCGCCGCCCGCTGGGCAGCACCCGTGGCCACAACCCGTGCCGGCCGGGTGCGTCGGCAGACCGACGGTCATGCGTGGACCCTGGCGGCATCGACGCTGGGCGGCTCACCGGTGGCGAGCACCACCCCGAGCAGGTCGGTCAATGCGTGCCTGAGGCGGTCGTCGGCGAGTTCGTACCGCATTCGACGGCCTTCCGGGACCGCGACGACGAGCCCACAGCTGCGCAGGAACGCCAGGTGATTGGACAAACTCTGGCGGGACACCCCGAGCAGGTCGGCCAGGTCCGCCGGGTAGGCACGGGCCTCCCGCAGGGCGAGCAACACCCTGGCCCGGGTCGGGTCGGACAGGGCGGCCCCGAACCGGGCCAGCACTTCCCCGTTGGTCGCGGACTGGATGATCTCCACCACCGCACCATACATCGATGGCTGTATCCATTCGAGAATGGATTGCAATCGGGCAACGAAGATTCGAAAGCGAGGCGGTCGCCCGCTGCCCAGCAGCCGGTTCCGCCGGCTCTGACCGGCGGGACCTATCGTGCGCGAGGGGGCCGCAAGGGGCCGACACTCTGCAAATCCCGCCGGGCACGTCACCTTTTCTGCGTAGCTACGTCCACGCAGGGTATGTCCACCAGGCTGTGCTCGCGGGATTTCGAGCACAAAAAGCGTCGTCGGTACGAAGAAATTGGAGTACCTCCGGGGTGTACTTTATCCTGTAGACCGGAGATATGTGCCGCAAATTATGCGGTTCTTGTTCCTCCGCCGTCTGAAGGCCACATGAAGGACGGCACGCCGCAGGAGCCCGCCGCCATCGCGGGGACTCCGATCGCCGAGGTGTCCCGGCTGTTGGGTATTCCGATGCCGACGCTGCGGTCGTGGGAATTGCGGTACGGAATCCCGACCGGCGATCGCGTCCCCGGCCGGCATCGCCGGTACGGCGCTGCCGAGGTCCACGCCATTCGGCTGATGCGGGATCAGATCGCCCGCGGCCAACGCGCCGCCGCGGCCGCCGCAGTGGTTCGCGTCCTGGTCACCGCGACCGGCCCCGCCGCGCCGTTCGTCGAAGAATTCCTGGCCGGGTCGACCCGGGCCGACCCGCTCGAGATGCGCCGGGCTCTGAACCAGGCCAACCAGGAGTTGGGGCTGGGTTCGTGCATCGATGACGTACTGCTCCCGGCGATGCAGCAGATCGGATCGTGGTGGCAGACCGGCCGGTGCGAGATCAAGCAGGAGCACCTGTCGACGGAAACGGCCAGGGGATGGCTGGACCGCCTCAACCCGGCGGCGCCCGCGCCTGGCGCCGACCGGGCGATGATCGTGCTGGCCTGCGGTCCGAGAGACCTGCACACCATTGGACTGGAGGCTCTCGCCGTGCTGCTGCGCTACCGGGGGCGTCCGTGCCGGGTGCTCGGCGCCCGCACCACCGCGCTGGATTTCAGCACCGCGATCCACGCCCATCGGTCACCGGCTGCGGTGCTGGTCTGTCATCTCAACTCCGGCCGCCGCGCCGCCATCGAATCAATGCGGTCCGTCACCGACCAAGGGGTTCTGCTGTTCTACGCCGGCAATGCCTTCACCTCCGCGGCCAGCCGTCGGGCGCTGCCGGGCACCTACCTGGGCATCCACCTGCAGGACGCCTGCGCCCTGATCGACCGGGCGCTCACCCCTTTCCAGCCGCAAACCGGCCAGCAACAGCACCGACGCCGCGACGCCGGCCCGGAACCGGCCATTTGTCGGTTCGGTCCGGCAGAATCTGCCAGACGATAGCCTTCCGGGCCGTCGGGCAGCGGCCCCGACCGGATGACGCAAAGTGGGCGGCGGGACCGAGGTCCCGCCGCCCACTGT
>JBBRDH010000090.1:0-22075 GCA_038204125.1 Mycobacteriales bacterium | reverse complement strand
AGCTCTCCTCGGCGAAGAGGCGCGCGTAGCGGGCGAGGTAGAGCGGCCATCCCTGGTTGCCGTCGACACCATCGGTGACCGCCTGCGATTCCGGACCGTGCCGATCGATGTGCCGGTGTTCGAGCTCCAATCGCGTGCGCCCGGGGGTCTCGGCGTAGAACCGCACCTCCACCTCGCTGGTCTGGTTCGGGTCGGTCTCGATCTGCCAACGTGGGCTGATGTCCCAGCTGAACACGACACGGTCCGGAGGCTCGTAGGCCAGGATTCGTGCCCAGCGGCATTCGCTGCCGTCGGCGGCGCGGTCGATGATGTTCCCGCCGACCCGTGGCTCGAAGACCGTCTCGGCGATCGGGGCGCCGAGCAGGTTGTGCTCTGGCGGCTTGAACTCCCCGAATCGACCGGTGAACACCGCGAAGGCCCGGTCGATCGCCGCTTGCACGACTATCTGTTTACGGACCACTCCAGCAGTGGAGCGAATCATTATTTCTCCTCATCTGACTGCTCCACGACGCCCGTGTAGCCTTCGAGCGCCCTTTTCCAATAGGTGTCGAGCTGGTCCCGTAGTGCGGCCATGGCGACCGGGTTGAGCCGGTAGATCCGTCGCGTTCCGGCGGCGCGCTCGCTGACCAGGCCAGCGTCTTTGAGGATCTTCAGGTGCTGCGACACTGCAGATCGAGTGACCGGTAGCTGGGCGGCCAGTTCTCCGACCGCCATTGGGCAATCAGCCAGTCGGGCCACGATCGTGCGTCGAGTGCGATCGGCGAGGGCGTCCCAGGCGGCACCATCTCGGTTAGCATTCACTAACGGTTAGTCTCCTCTAACGGATCGGTCAAGTCAAGCGGAAAGTAGCCGGACCGGTGCCGGCCCGGTGGCGATCGGCACGTGAACCGACAGCCGTTGCATCAGCCCGGCTGGGGGTCGCCCCACCGTGGACACGCCCTGCGGTGGCAATCAGGCCATCGCCCACTCGGCGATGCTCCGGTCGCCGACCGAAGAACGACCAGCACGGAACTGCGACTGGGTGCTTCGATAGACCCATGACCATTGAGGGCGAGGTTCCACGTGTCGTGAGCGCGAGTCGCGAGGTCGCAGCGGCGCCGGAGAAGATCTTCGAACTCATCGCTGATCCGAGTCGACAACCGAGCTGGGATGGCAACGACAACTTGGCAGAGGCGCCCGCTGGCCAACGCATCCGGGCGACCGGCGAGGTATTCGTCATGACGACCACGAAGGGCAGCGTGCGGGAAAATCACGTGGTCGAATTCGAGGAGGGACGCCGAATCGCCTGGAAGCCTGCCGAGCCGGGCTCAGCGCCGCCCGGGCACCTCTGGCGATGGGTGCTGGAGCCGCTCGACGTCGCCCGTACCCGGGTCATCCATACCTACGACTGGACCGGGCTCACCGACGAAAAGCGCCTCCCCCGCGCCCGCGCGACCACGCCGGACAGGCTCCAGGCGTCGCTCGACCGACTCGCCGGCCTCGCCGAGAGTGAGGAGCATTGAGCGGCAGCACAGCCGAATTGCTGATCTCTTCACGGCCCGGGTGCCTGCGGGAATCGGGCTCAGAGCAACAGGGTTCGGCCGGCGATCACCAGTAGCACTTCGTCGCTCGCGGCGGCCAGTTGCTGATTGACGGTGCCGAGCAGATCGCGAAAAAGGCGCCCGGAGCGGTATTCCGGCACGACACCCATACCGACCTCGTTGGTGACAGCCACCAATGGGCCGGGGGCGGCGAGCCAGGCAGCCACCAGGAACTCCACCGACGTGTCGAAGTCGTTGCGCCACAAAGTAGACGGCCGGTCCCAGCCATCGAGTTCGTCGATCTTGGCGGTGACCCAGGTGCCGAGGCAGTCGAGCAGAATCGCTCCGGACGCCGCCGTGACAGCCGCTGCGACGTCGGTGGTTTCGACGGTCGTCCACGACGCAGGCCGCCGAAGCCGATGTGCTGCAACGCGATCCGCCCACTCCGGATCGGCGACAGGGTCCGGCGCCGGGCCGGGGGCAATGTAGGTGACCGCCGCCTCTCCCCGCAGCAACTCCTCGGCCCTGGTCGACTTACCCGACCGGACACCTCCGGTGATCAGGGTGCGTCGCGCGGGCGCAGCGTTCCCGCCGGCGGTCACGGAGAGCGCGGCGGCAGCGTCCGGCCGATCACCACGGCGGTCAGCCCGGCCAGGTGCGCCAGCCTTCCGACCTCAGAATCCCGCATGGCCGGTCCGCCCGGGCGCCCGACGATGACCGCGACTTCGGCCGAACCGAGCGGGGCGATGGCCATCTCGGTGCCGATGGTCTTCCAGTCGTCCGGCACCCAGTGCGCCTCGGGATCGAGGACGCCCGCGTCCAGGGTGGGTGCCCAACCGGGCGTCACTCCGGACAGGTTCGGTACCCCGCCGCCGCCGGCCAGCAGGTGGATCTGGCGGTCCGGCGTGACCTTCACCACGACTGCCCAGCCGGTCCGCAATACCTTGGGCAGCATCCGGGCCAGGGTGGAGATCGCCTCCGCCGGGTGGGCGGCAATGGCCTCGACGAGTTCCCACTCCTTGTGCCGATCGGCGACCCCGGGATCGGGTCGAACCGACTCCACCCGGACGCCGGCCACCGTCTCGGCGGCGGTGATCAGCACATCCGGCTGCTTGGCGTCGGGCAGTTCGACGACGATGTCGTCGACCGCCTGCTCGTAGGAACGTTCCACGATGTCCATGGCGAGAATGTCAGCGCCAACCCGGCCCAGTGCGCTCGCGACCGCTCCGAGCGAGCCCGGCCGGTCCGGGAGTACCAGACGAAGTACGTAGGAGGTCAGGGCCTGTCCACCTTTTCATCCTCTTGCCGGACCGGACAGACGGATCGCCGGGCCGGGTGAATCTCGCACGTCTGGTGGTCGCTCGGGCAAGTGTTGGCGCCGTCGCGCACGGCACCTTCCGGCATCGTGCGGTGACAGTGTGTCACCCAAGTGGGTCTGGAAAAAGTCGGCGCCGATGGTCGGCAGTCTTCTCGTATCCCGTTTCGGCCTGATGACGACCATGGGTCGGCCGTTCCGTTCCGTCGAGCTACGCCGATCGGCGGTTGTCCGGTGCCGATCGGCCGGGGGCGCCGGAACACCTAGGATCGAGTGGGTTGCCGGCCCGTCCGGGTGGGCCGACACCGGGCTCAGAACGGCTGCAATCCCGACTCGTCGGCCCAACATCTTGGAGGATCGTGTCCACCCCGCCAGCTCCGAACCCGCCGCCACACCAGGTGTCCGAACCAACCGTGTCCGAACCAACCGTGTCCGAACCAACTGTGTCCGAACCAACCGTGTCCGAACCAGGTGAACCGTCGGCCATCTCAGCCGACGCTGCCGTTTCGACCGGCAGGCCCACGCTGACAAGGGACGACGTGGTCCATCTGGCTCAACTGGCGCGCATCGACCTGACCACGGACGAGTTGGATCTGTACGTAGGGCAGCTGTCGGTGATCCTGGATTCGGTCGCGTCGGTCAGTGCGGTGACCACCGCCAATCCCGGCGTCGAGCCGACCACCCATGCCGCGGGGCTGACCAACGTCTACCGGCCCGACGTGCTGGTTCCAGGTCTGAGCCGAGAGGCAGCCCTGGCCGGGGCGCCCGCCACGCAGGACGGCCGTTTCCGGGTGCCGCAGATCTTGGGGGAGCAGGAGTGAGCACCGAAACGCTGTCCGGTACCGATCTGACCCGGCAGACGGCCTCGGCACTGGCGTCCGCGATCGCCGACGGCATGGTGAGCGCGGTCGAGGTCACCCAGGCGCACCTGGACCGGATCGGCGACGTCGACGGGGCGGTGCACGCCTTCCTGCACGTGTCGGCCGATTCCGCGCTGGACCAGGCAAGGACCGTCGACGGTGCCCGAAGTGCCGGCCGGCAACTCGCCTCGCCGCTGGCCGGGGTTCCGCTGGCGTTGAAAGACATCGTGGTGCAGCAGGGTTCGCCGGCGACCGCGGGCTCGGCGATTCTCCGCGGCTGGATGCCGCCCTACCACGCAACGGTCACCAGGCGGCTGCTGGACGCTGGCGTCGTCATCCTGGGCAAGACGAACCTCGATGAGTTCGCGATGGGCTCCTCTACGGAGAACTCTGCCTACGGGCCATCTTTGAACCCTTGGGACCTGGGGCGGATCCCCGGCGGGTCCGGCGGCGGGTCTGCGGCTGCGCTGGCCGCCTACGAGGCGCCGCTCGCCATCGGGACCGACACCGGCGGCTCGATCCGGCAGCCCGCGGCGCTGACCGGCACCGTCGGCGCCAAGCCGACCTACGGCGGCGTTTCCCGTTACGGCGTCATCGCTCTGGCCAGCTCGCTCGACCAGGTGGGCCCCTGCGCCCGGACGGTCCTGGACACCGCACTGCTGCACGAGGTGATCGCCGGGCACGACCCGCGGGACTCCACCTCCATCAACGCGCCCGTCCCACGGGTGGTCGACGCGGTCCGGCGCGGCGTGGCCGACGGCGTCAGGGGAATGAAGATCGGCGTGGTGAAGCAGTTGGGCGGCAAGGGATACCAGGCCGGCGTCCTCGAGTCGTTCGATGCCGCAGTGGCTTCGCTCATCGAGGCCGGCGCGGAGATCGTCGAGGTGTCGTGCCCGAACTTCGAGTACGCGCTGGCCGCCTACTACCTGATCCTGCCCAGCGAGTGTTCCTCCAACCTGGCCCGGTTCGACGCCATGCGCTACGGCCTGCGGGTCGACGACATCGCGACCGGGGCGGAGCCGGTCTCGGCCGAGGCCGTGATGTCGGCCACCCGCGACGCCGGATTCGGCGCCGAGGTGAAGCGCCGGGTGATCCTGGGCACGTACGCACTGTCGGCCGGTTACTACGACGCCTACTACGGATCGGCGCTGAAGGTACGCACTCTCATTCGGCAGGATTTCGAGAAGGCGTACGCCGCAGCAGATGTGCTGATTTCACCGGCGTCGCCGGTGACGGCGTTCGCGCTGGGGGAGAAGGTTGACGACCCGATGGCCATGTACCTCAATGATCTCGCCACGATCCCCGGCTCACTGGCCGGCATCCCGGCGATGAGTGTGCCGTGCGGCATTGCCTCCGACACATCCCTGCCGGTCGGGTTGCAGGTGATGGCCCCGGCGCTCGGCGAAGAGCGGATGTACCAGGTGGCGGCCGCCTTTGAAGCCGACTACGTGCGACGGTTCGGCGGCATCGTCGCCGACGGTGCGCCGGAGCTGGCGGTGGCCCGCTGATGGCCCCCGAGCTGATGGATTACGACGAGGCGATCGAACGATTCGACCCCGTGATGGGGCTTGAGGTGCACGTCGAACTGGGCACTGTCACCAAGATGTTCTGCGGCTGCGCGACGGATTTCGGTGCTCCGCCCAACACCCAGGTCTGCCCCGTCTGCCTGGCGCTGCCCGGCGCGATGCCGACCGTCAACGAGCGGGCGGTGGAGTATGCGATCCGGATCGGCCTGGCGCTGAACTGCAAGATCGCCGACTGGTGCCGGTTTGCCCGCAAGAACTACTTCTATCCGGACATGCCCAAGAACTACCAGATCTCGCAGTACGACGAGCCGATCGCCTACGACGGCTACCTCGACGTCGACGTGGACGGAGAGACGGTCAGGGTGGCGATCGAGCGGGCCCATATGGAGGAGGACACCGGCAAGTCGCTGCACGTCGGCGGCTCGACCGGCCGTATTGCCGGCGCCGAGTATTCGCTGCTCGACTACAACCGGGCCGGCGTGCCGCTGGTGGAGATCGTCACCAAGCCCATCTTCGGGACCAAGGCCGCGGCGCCGGCGGTGGCGAAGGCCTATGTGGGCGCGCTGCGGGATCTGCTGCTTTCGCTGGGAGTTTCGGATGTCCGGATGGATCAGGGCTCGCTGCGGTGTGACGCCAACCTGTCGTTGACGCCGGCCGGCAATCCCGTCATGGGCACCCGCACCGAGACCAAGAACGTCAACTCGCTGCGGTCGGTGGAGCGCGCTGTCCGCTACGAGATCACCCGGCAGGCCGCGCGGCTCGCCGGCGGCGGGACCATCAAGCAGGAGACCCGGCACTTCGACGAAGCAACCGGGACGACCACTGCTGGCCGGTCGAAGGAAACCTCCGAGGACTATCGATACTTTCCGGAGCCCGATCTGGTGCCGCTGGCTCCCGATGCGGCGTGGGTCGAGTCGATTAGGGCGGCGTTGCCGGAGCTGCCCTGGGTTCGCCGGTCCCGGCTGCAGGTCGAGTGGGGCCTGACGGACCTCGAGATGCGCGACCTGCTGGCCGCCGACGCAGTCGATCTGGTTGCGGCGACGGTCGCCGCCGGGGCACCGCCGGCCGAAGCCCGGTCGTGGTGGTCGGCCTACCTCGGGCAGAAGGCCAACGCGGCATCGGTGTCGCTCGCCGAACTGTCGATCACCCCCGCGCAACTCGCCAGGGTGATCGCCCTGGTCGCCGACGGATCGCTCAATGCCAAGATCGCGCGCCAGGTAATCGATGGGGTGCTGGCCGGCGAGGGCGACCCCGATGAGGTCGTCGCCGCCCGTGGCCTGGCCGTCGTCTCGGACGACTCGGCCCTGCAGTACGCGGTCGACGAGGCTCTACGCGCCGCGCCGGAGGTGGCCGAGAAGATCCGCTCCGGCAAGGTTCAGGCCGTCGGGGCGGTGGTGGGGGCCGTGATGAAGGCGACCAAGGGTCAGGCTGACGCCGGCAGGGTGCGCACGCTCGTCCTGAAAGCGCTCGGCGTCGACGCCCACACAGGCCCCAACTGGCCGTAGTTCGTCCGCGCAGCCGACTTTGATCAGCGCGGGGGGCAGCCCCGGCGGGGAGGCGGCGGCCGACTTTGACCAGCGCGGGGGGCGAGCCGGGAGGAACCGGCGGGGCTTGGACGGCTATTCGGGTCCGCCGCCACCACCGGCGCCGCCGCTGGGGAGCACGATCACCCGGTCGTCACTCGGCACCGGCCTGCCATGGCCGTCCTTGTTGGCGGTGGTCATCCACAGCAGGTCCCTGACGCCCGGTGCGAGGGTCCGAAGCCGACCGTACTTGCGGTCCAGCAACACCCGCGGCGTACCGCTGAACGTCCCGCGGGCGGTCATGTCGATGGCGGTCAGCCGTTGCTTGTCCAGCGAAGTGTTCGCAAGTACCCCGGCCGTGGCCGAGCAACCCGCGGCTCCGCCGTCACCGGCTTTCCAGGTCCAGAGTGCATCGCCCGATTTCAGGACCGAATAGTCACGTCCGGCGGTCACCGGCAACAGCACGTCCGCCGCCGGCCGGTCGTCGAGTGCACCCACCGACCCGTTGGGAAGCAGGCACATCCCGATGACCTGGGTGAATCCGGCGGCCAGGATCGCCGATCCGCGCCGGACGTCGGCGGCCACAGGCTTTCCGGACTCGTTGATTCTCAGTACCTTGCCGGCCAACGACGCCGAGGTCACCGGACGGCCGACGTCGCCGGTCCCGATGTACAGGTCGCTGCCGGCGAATTTGATCGCGCCGCCGTTGTGGGTCCGCCCCTTGGGGATGCCGGTGAAGATTGCCTTCGGCCTGTCACCGGCGGCGATCCGCACGATGCGGTTGTCGGTGGCCGTCGTGACGTAGGCATAGATCAGCCCGTCCTCGACGTACGACGGTGAGACAGCCAGCCCGAGTAGCCCCCCATCGCCCGCGGCGTCGATGCCGGTGATCGTCGCGACAGAGACGGGTTTCTTGCCCGCGGACACCAGCAGAATTCGGCCGGTGGTCCGTTCGCCGACCAGTGCGGACTGCCCGTCCTGCAACGGCACCAGACCCCACGGCGCGGCGAGACAGGCTGCTATCACCGCCGAATCAACCGGTTGACAGGGATCTACCGGTTTGCCGCCGGTCGACCCGCCGCTGGAGGCAGCGGTGGACGGCGGCGTGAGGGCTGGATCCGTGGTTCGTTGGGCGGGGAGAACTGGGGTGACGTTCGCCGCGGACAACGAGGGCTGCGCGGTGAAAGAAGATGCGGGACGGGAGAAGTCGCCGCATGCCGTCAGCAACACCAGCCCCGCGGCCAGTGGCGCGATCCTGTTCCGCGGTACCCATTTCATCCCTGACCTGCCGAATGTAGCGGGGATCCGGGAATTCCGACATCGCACCCCGCCGCCAGGGGCCGCCCGACGGCGTGGAGCAGGAACCTCGCGTCCCGCCGGTCCAGGTGGCGAATCCGTGCCCGCCGTTTCGACGACAGCAACAGGGTGACGCCGGCCAGGTCCGCCCGGCGCTGCAGCACCGTGGACGTCAGCGCAGTCATTTGCACCCGGGAACGCCGGGCAATCAGGGTGTGCCGGGCGAAGATCCGCCGCCAGCGCAGGATCACCGTCGCCTCATCGAGGCTGAAGGCCGCAGCCCGGGCCTGGCTCGCGCCCACCAGCACCCCGACAGGCAGGGGGACGAGTGCGAGCAGGGCCGCACGGCCGGGAAGCAGGACGAGTAACGCGGTCACGGCGACCGCGAAGATCACCGGCATCGTCAAATACCGACGGCGCGCCCGAGCGGGCACCGGTGTCAACGGACGCGGCTGCCATCCCAGCTCGGGGAGTACCTGGTTGACGAGCTCGCCGGCCGCGCGCATCTTGATCAGTGGGAACAACATTCGTTCGTTCTCGTTCGAGGCGGCCAATCCGGCGACCTCGACCTCGAGCGCGCAATATCCGAGCGGGCGCCGCCAGAACCCCTCGACGATGCGGACCGCCTGCACCCGGTCGACCACGATGGTCCCGGATCGCTGGGCGATCAGGCCGCGCGCCACCCGGATCCGATTGCCGTCGCGACTGAGGGTGAATCGGGCCAGCCGCAGTGAGGTCAGCGTTACCGCGGCCAGCACCGCGATGAACAGCGCCGCGGCGATGATCAACGACGTCACCGCGCCGCCGACGAAGACCCGTTTGGTGAGATGGTCGATCGTCTGCTCGGGGAGCAGGTCGTGCGCCCGGCTCCAGGCGGCCCCCGCCCCGCCGAGCATCAACGGAATCGAGGTCCCGGTGAGCGCGGCGATCAGCAGCGTCCTGGTGCCGAGGACCGCAATTATTTCGCCGGACGGCGCGGCGGCTTCCGATCTGCCGGAGGATTCGGGTGAGGAGAACAGGCCCTGGGGAGAGGGTGCGATCGGCGCAGGCAATTGCCCCGGAGATGCGGTCCCGGCCGGCGAATTTTCCGATCGGACCTCACCGGGGAGCGGGCGTCGCCGGACATCCAGGGCCGCCCGGAGTTCTTCGAGTGCGGTGCTGGACAACGAGCGCAGGTGGACGGAGGCGCCGGGGCCGTCACCCGGAGTCTGGATCTTGACCCCCCATACTCGGAAGAGACGTTGCAGGACACCACGTTCGGCATCCACTGCGGTGATCTTGTTGATGCCGATGGTGTGCTGGGTCCGGCTGAACAGACCCGCGCGGACCCGCAGGCTGCCGCCGCTCACGGAATATTTCTTGACCCACCATTCGGTGATCGACACCGCGATGATGAGCCCGGCACCCGCGGCCAGCGTCCAGTGCGGTGCCTTCCAGATGAAGACGGCGATCGCCGGAATCAGGCCCCTGGTAATTTGCCAGGCGCTGACCACGAGAAACGCGGGGTGCATCCGTCGCTCAGGAAGTTCGTTGACTGCCGACACCGCGGTGGAGGGCGCAAGGGAAACCGTCGGTCCGAGCAACTGTGGGGTGACGCCGGCCGGGGCGCCCGGATCAGACGTCATCGGCCAGCTGAGCCAGAGCGCCGATGCGGGCGCGGACGTCGGCCGCCTCGTCCACGTCCAGACCCGCCAATCGGACGGGGCCGGCGGCGGTGTGGATGTGCAGATTGGCCACCCGGAACCGGTCGGCGAGCACGCCCTGCTCGGTCTTCAGATGCTGGACCCGGCTCATCGGCACCACGGTCCTGGTCCGGACCAGCCAACCGTGCTGGATGTCGATCTCGGTGTCGGACAACGAGTACCAGAACAGCGCCCGGCGTACCGGCGGTGCGATGACCGCCTCGACCACGATCAGCCAGCCGGCCAGGACGCCGACGATGATCCAGCTGACCGTCGGGGTGAACCAGTGAAAGCGAAGAGCCCCGAAGATCGCGGCGGCCAGGATGGGCACGCCGACCAGCAACGCCCGGGTCCGCCAGTAGCGGGCGGTGCGCTCCGGAAGTCGACGGCGATCGTCGCCGTCACCCGGCAAGGTCCGCACCCCTGTCACGGAGACGAAAGTCGCCGCCGGCGGGTCGCCGGCAGCCCAAGGGCCGGCGGGAGCCCGATCGTCAGAATTTGTCATCGCAACCTCCGGCCGCCTTGGCTTCCGGCGACTCGGCGACCGGTGACCTGACCCCTGATGCGCCGGCCGTCCTGGCGAGTTCGATGTCGCCGGTGGCGCGACTGCGCACGACGTCGCCGGCAGGCTCCCCAGTCTGGTTCTCGACGTCAGATCCAACCGGCCCTTCCTCTGGGTCGGCATCAGGTCCAAGGGTCAACCGTCCGCCGGACACTGCGGCCAGCCGTGGGAGGTCGCGCGGCCGGACCATCGGCAGCCGCACCCGACTGCCGTCCAGCCCCACCGCGGTCGCCCAGCGTTGGCCGTGGAATTCGAACCCGTTCAACTCGGCCCAGGTAAATTTCCGCCCGCCCCGCAGTCCCGTGGTGCGGATCTGCCGACCGTCGGCAATCGTTGCGGTGAGCAGGATGTAGGCCAGCGCGATCGCCGGCAGCAGGAATAAGGCCCGGAACCAACTGCTGCCGGCCGTCGCGAGGGGGGTGACCAGGACCAACACCAGCAGCGGGATGAACAGCGACACCGGTGGCAGCCGGAAGACGACGCGATCGGGACGGGGCACCAGCCCATCGTTCCATCCGGTCCGCCAGGCCGGTGGTCAGCCGCCGATTCCTGCTCCGTGCGTTCGTGGGTTCGTCCGTTCCCGGTGCCCGGTCGCCGGTTGCTGATGTGCGGCCAGCCTGCCGTCCGAGCAATACGTCAGCCGTCCCCGCAACACCTGTGACGGTCCCTGCTGTTGCCAGGACGGCGGAACTGTTGCGAGGATCGGCGCGAAGGCCTCGGATCGGCCCCACCCGTCCGCGGTGTGCTCGTTCGGCGGCGCGCAACTGTTTGTGACCGCGAGCCTGTTTGACACTGTTCGACCTGCGCCCGTAGGGTTTGCGGTGTGTCCCTGCTTCTCGTAATCCGCTAGCGCGTCCCGTTCGGTCAACCCGAACCCGACGCGCAACCCCTTGGTCACCGCCACCGGTGACGAGGGGTTTTTTATTGCCCCGGCGGACCCTGCGGTGCGTCTGGAGCACGGAGGGGACGGCCCCGCCTCACAAGGGCGGGCCGTCGCCCACCGGTTCGACCAGGACGGTCGCCACGGCGGCCGCACGGAATACCGCCGTTGCTCTCCCGGCCGCCGGCCGGGACCCCGAGAAGATGTCAGAAGGCCCCATCATGATCCCGAAAAACCTGACCCACGGCCGACCTGCCCCCGTCCCTGCCCGGCTCGCTCCGGTCGGCCCGGGCGTGAGCCCGGCCAACCCCCTCGCTGTCAGCACCATCGGCGTCGCCCGGACATCCCCGGGCACTTCCCCGGCTCCGGAGGTCGAGCGCCTGACCGGCGCTGCGGCAGTCGTCCGGTCGCTCGAGGAGGCCGGCGTCGAGATCGTGTTCGGCATTCCCGGCGGTGCGGTGCTGCCCGTTTACGATCCACTGCTGGACTCCACCAAGGTGCGGCACATCCTGGTTCGGCACGAACAGGGCGCCGGTCATGCCGCCACCGGGTACGCGCAGGCCACCGGCCGGGTCGGGGTCTGCATGGCCACCTCCGGCCCCGGGGCGACGAACCTGGTCACCCCGATCGCGGACGCGCACATGGACTCGGTGCCGCTGGTGGCGATCACCGGTCAGGTCGGCCGCCCGCTGATCGGCACCGACGGCTTCCAGGAGGCCGACATCTGCGGCATCACCATGCCGATCACCAAGCACAACTTCATGATCACCGACGCCGCGGACATACCGATGGTGATCGCGCAGGCCTTCCACCTGGCCTCGACCGGTCGCCCCGGCCCGGTCCTGGTGGACATTCCGAAGGACATCCTGCAGGCCGAGACCACCTTCCGGTGGCCGAAGAAGGTCAACCTGCCCGGCTACCGGCCGGTCACCAAGCCGCACAGCGGTCAGATCGCCGCGGCCGCCAAGTTGATCGCGGCTTCCCGCCGGCCCGTGTACTACGTCGGCGGCGGGGTGCTCAAGGCGCACGCCACCGAAGAACTGCGACTGCTGGCCGAACTCACCGGCATTCCCGTCGTGACGACGCTGATGGCCAGGGGAGCGTTCCCGGATTCACACATCCAGCACCTCGGGATGCCGGGCATGCACGGCACGGTCGCGGCCGTCGCCGGTATGCAGCGGGCTGACCTCATCGTCGCTCTCGGGGCCCGGTTCGACGACCGGGTGACCGGCCAGTTGTCCAGTTTCGCCCCCGGTGCGACGGTGATCCACGCGGATATCGATCCGGCCGAGATCTCCAAGAACCGCACCGCCGACGTGCCGATCGTCGGTGACGCCAAAGAGGTGATCGCCGAGTTGATCACCGCGGTGGCCGCCGAGCAGGCCGCCGGTGTCGTGGCCGACCTGACCGCCTGGTGGGCCGAACTGGACGGGGTCCGGGAAACGTTCCCGCTCGGGTACGACTGGCCGGCCGACGGCTCGCTCTCGCCGCAGTACGTGATCGAGCGGCTCGGCCGGATCTGCGGCCCGGACACCATCTTCACTGCGGGTGTCGGCCAGCACCAGATGTGGGCGGCGCAGTTCATCTCTTACGAAAAGTCGTACACCTGGCTGAATTCCGGCGGCCTGGGCACGATGGGTTATGCGGTCCCGGCCGCGATGGGCGCCAAGATGGGCCGACCGGATACCACCGTCTGGGCGATCGACGGGGACGGTTGCTTCCAGATGACGAATCAGGAACTGGCCACCTGCGCGATCGAGGGTATTCCGATCAAGGTGGCGGTGATCAACAACGGCAACCTGGGAATGGTTCGCCAGTGGCAGAACCTGTTCTACGGCGAACGCTATTCGCAGACCGACCTCGGGACCCACAAACACCGGATCCCGGATTTCAAGATGCTGGCGGAAGCCTACGGCTGCCTGGGTCTGCGCTGCGAATCCAGGGAGGACGTGGACCGGACCATTCACGCGGCGATGGAGGTCAACGACCGTCCGGTGGTCGTCGACTTCACGGTCGGCGCCGACGCCCAGGTCTGGCCGATGGTCGCGGCCGGTACCGGTAACAGCCAGATCATGGCGGCCAGGGGTATCCGACCGCTTTTCGAGGAAGAATGATGAGGCGAAACCTGTGACCCGCCACACCCTCTCGGTGCTGGTCGAGAACAAGCCCGGAGTGCTGGCCCGGGTCGCGTCGCTGTTCTCCCGGCGGCAGTTCAACATCGACTCGCTGGCGGTCGGCCCCACCGAGAATCCCGAAGTGTCCAGAATGACGATAGTCGTCGCGGTCGACGACGCGCCGCTGGAGCAGGTCACCAAACAGCTGAACAAACTGATCAACGTTCTCAAGATCGTCGAATTACCTCCGGCCGCCTCGGTGCACCGGGAATTGCTGCTCATCAAGGTGCGGGCCGATGCGCTGGTCCGTGACCAGGTGGTCACCATCGTCGACATGTTCCGGGCGCACGTCATCGACGTCACCCCAGATTCGTTGACGGTCGAGGTGGCCGGTACGGCCGACAAACTTGAGGCGCTGGTCCGCATGCTCGAGCCGTTCGGGGTGCGTGAGCTCGTGCAGTCCGGAATGGTGGCGCTGGGCCGCGGCTCCAGGTCGATCACGACGGAGCGCGCCCGGGACTGACGCCTGGAGTATCACCGAGACCGTCCGATTCGGCCGCTCCCACCCGGGTGGAACCACCCGGATGGAACCACCCAGATGGAACCACCCAGACGGAACCACCCAGACGGAACCACCCAGATCCACCAATCCGGAACACAACGACCACGCACTCGCAACCGGGCCGGGCGCCCGCGAAAGGAATGTCGACAATGGCAGCCGAAATCTTCTACGCCGACGACGCCGATCTCTCGATCATCCAGGGCCGCAAGGTCGCGGTGATCGGCTACGGCTCGCAGGGGCACGCCCACGCGCTGAGCCTGCGTGACTCCGGCGTCGACGTCCGGGTCGGACTGCTGGAGACGTCGACGTCCCGCGCCAAGGCACTGGACGAGGGTCTGCGGGTGGTCACCCCGTCCGAAGCGGCCGCGGAAGCCGACGTGATCATGATCCTGACTCCGGACCACGTGCAACGGCACGTCTACACCTCCGACATCGAGCAGCACCTGACCGCCGGCAAGGCGCTGGCGTTCGGGCACGGCTTCAACATTCGCTTCGGCTACATCAAGCCCCCGTCGGACGTCGACGTGATCCTGATCGCGCCCAAGGGACCCGGCCACCTGGTGCGCCGCGAGTTCGTCGACGGCAAGGGCGTGCCCGACCTGATCGCCGTCGAGCAGGACGCCACCGGTGGGGCGCAGGCACTGGCGCTCTCCTATGCGGCCGCGATCGGCGGCGCGCGCGCCGGGGTGATCAGGACCACCTTCACCGAGGAGACCGAGACCGACCTGTTCGGCGAACAGGCAGTGCTGTGCGGCGGGGTCTCACGCCTCATCCAGACCGGATTCGAGACTCTGACCGACGCCGGGTACCAGCCCGAGATCGCCTACTTCGAAGTGCTGCACGAACTCAAGCTGATTGTCGACCTGATGTACGAGGGCGGCATCGCGAAGCAGCGCTGGTCGGTCTCGGACACCGCCGAGTACGGCGACTACGTCTCCGGGCCCCGGGTGATCGACGAGCACGTCGCGAAGAGCATGCAGGGTGTGCTGGCCGACATCCAGGACGGCAGCTTCGCCGCCCGGTTCATCGCCGACCAGCACGCCGGCGCACCGGAGTTCAAACGACTGCGGGCCGAGCAGGAGGCGCACCCGATCGAGGAGACCGGACGGCGGCTCCGTGGCCTGATGAGCTGGGTTCGCGCAGACGACGACTACACCGGGACCGCTGCCCGGAGCTGACCGGATGCCGGTGATCTTGAGGACCGGCCGGCCCGCCCCATCCGCGGCGGGCCGGTTGACCGCCCGGGTCAGAAGGTCTTGGCGCCCTTCGCCTTGAACCATGCCTTCGAGGCCGGGTTGAACACGAACACCAGGATCAGCACCGGCGCGACGAAGCCGATAACCGAGCCTGACCCGAAACTCGAGCCGGCGATCAGCGACACGACGCTGAGCAGCAGATACACCCCACAGGCAATCACCAGGATCTGCTGGGACCTCCCGCTCACTGCCGCCACGCCACCCCAGATCAGCAACGCGGCCACGATGATCAGGCCAAGAGTCACCACCGTCAGGAATCCGCCGAGCGAGCAGCCTGCGTTCCCGATCCGGGTTGCGGTGTCGGACGAAGTGCAGGCCGCGGACAGGATCGAGCCGCCGATCAGGAGGAAGAAGGAGCCGATGATGGCGAACCCGCCCCAGATGAAGGCCAGCACGGCAGCGGCGGTGACCATTCCTGGGCGGCCGGCAGGCACCCCAGAGCCTCCCGGCTGGACGTAGCCGGGCTGATACGGAGCTGGGTATTCGGCTTGGGTGTACTCGGCCTGCGGGTATCCGGCCTGGGGGTATCCGGCCTGGGGGTACCCGGATCCGGCCTGGCGTCCCTGGTCGGGAGCGACCTGGTACCGGCCGGGCGGGCTCTGGCCCATCGGGGACGAGCCCGGTCCCGGCTGGGTCGGCGGGGGATACCCAGGTTGTTTCTGGTATTGCTGTCCTGGTCCCTGTCGGGGGTCGGACGGTGGGATGTTCGTCACTGCGTTTCCTTCCGTCGATGGTGCCCATCACTCTAATGCCGCACGTCAGTACGCCCAGCGGGCCGCTCGCCACTCGCCACTCGCCTGGAGCATCCCTCCTCGTCCGCGTAGCGCGCAGCGAAGATCTTCGGCATTCGGCAGACACCTGACCTGGCTACCATTGGCGGCCCGCATGCGGTTCGTCGCAATACCGGCCCCCGACCCGATCAGAACCCGGCTGGCCGATAGGACCCCGGATCGACCGCGGAAATACACCCGAAACTCAAAAGGAGACGCAAAGTGCCGCAGCCCGTTGTGCTGATCGCCGAGAAGCTCGCCCAGTCGGCGATGGACGTCCTGGGATCAGACGTCGAGATCCGCCACGTCGACGGGGCGGACCGGCCGGCGTTGCTGCCGGCGCTTGCCGAGGCAGACGCGGTGCTCATCCGATCGGCGACCACGATGGACGCGGAAGCGCTGGCCGCCGCCCCTCGGCTCAAGGTGATCGCAAGGGCCGGGATCGGCCTGGACAACGTCGACGTCCCGGCGGCGACGGCCCGCGGGGTGCTGGTCGTCAACGCGCCCCAGTCGAACATCGTCACGGCCGCCGAACACGCCATCGCGCTGTTGTTGGCGGTGGCCCGGCAGATCCCGGCGGCGCACGCCACGATGGCCGCAGGGGAGTGGAAGCGGAGCAAGTTCTCCGGTGTGGAGATCGCCGAAAAGACTGTCGGCGTGGTGGGCCTGGGCCGGATCGGGCAGCTGTTCGCGGCCCGGATCGCGGCCTTCGGCACGCACGTCATCGCCTACGACCCGTACCTGCAGCCCGCCCGTGCCGCCGCCCTGGGTGTCCAGTTGGTCGACCTGCCGACCTTGCTGCGACAGGCTGACATCATCTCGATCCACCTGCCCAAGACCCCGGAGACCCTCGGGTTGATCGGCGCCGCGGAGCTGGCCACTGTCAAGCCGTCGGTACTGATCGTCAACGCCGCCCGCGGCGGTCTCATCGACGAGCAGGCTCTTGCCGATGCGCTGACGGAGGGTCGGGTTGCCGGCGCCGGCATCGACGTCTACGTCTCGGAGCCCCCGGCGAAGGGCAACCCACTGCTCACCGCACCCAACGTGGTGCTCACCCCGCACCTCGGTGCCTCCACCGCGGAGGCCCAGGACAAGGCCGGCACCGCGGTCGCCAAGTCGGTCAGGCTGGCTCTGCGCGGTGACTTCGTCCCCGATGCGGTCAACGTGCAGGCGACCGGTCCGGTCGCCGACGAGGTGCGGCCGTGGATCCCGCTGGTCTCCCGGCTGGGCACCATCCTGACGGCGGTCGGCGGCGCGGTTCCGTCATCGGTGGCGGTCGAGGTGCACGGCGACCTCGCCGCTGCCGATACCAGCATCCTGCAGCTCGCAGCGGTCCGCGGGATCTTCGGCCAGGTGATCACCGAAGCGGTCACCTTCGTCAACGCACCAGCTCTGGCGGCCGAGCACGGGCTGCACCTGTCCGGCACCTCCACCGCCGAAACCGGCGACTACCGGTCTTCGGTGGTGCTGCGGGCCGCGATGCCCGACGGCAGCAGCCGATCGGTGTCCGGCACCCTTTCGGGCGCCAACCAGGTCGCCAAACTCATCGAGATCAATGGGCGGCACTTCGACCTGCGTGCCGAGGGGGATCTCCTCCTTGCCGCGTACGCGGACCGCCCCGGCGTCATGGGCACGGTGGGGGCTCTGTTGGGCGAGGCCGGGATCAACATCCTCGCGGCCCAGATCTCCCAGGAGATCGACGGTCGCGCCTCGATCATGGTGCTCCGGGTGGACCGTCTTCCCGACCCGGGGTCGCTGGAGCGGATCGGGGCCGCGATCTCGGCCAACGCCATCCGCGGTATCGCCACCGACTGACGCCACGTCGCGTCCACCGATCGGGTCAACTCCGGTTACTCTTCGCATGTCTGATTCATGCCGCGGGACGGCACGGTCCGGTGTCCCGGTGGGTGGTTCCTAAGCGTTCCCATCTCCGAAGGCAACCAGCCGGGCCGCGGCGCACGCGCGATCGTGCCCGACGCCCAGTTGCATGCGCGGGCGTGCCCAGGAGCGGTGCGATCGCGAGTGCCGAGGTGCGGTGCGCACGGAGTGTGCCCGATGTGCAGTGCCACCCCTCAGAAGTGACCACCGAAGGCTCGTTGACAGGAACGGTTGAACATGAAGCTCGCGGTCATTCCCGGCGACGGAATAGGACCCGAAGTCGTTGCAGAGGGTCTCAAAGTGCTCACCGGCGTGGTGCCGACGGTCGAAACGACCATGTACGACCTCGGTGCTTCCCGGTGGCACCGCACCGGCGAACTGCTGCCCGACTCGGCGCTGCGCGAGATGCGCGAGCACGACGCAATCCTGCTGGGTGCGGTCGGCGATCCGACAGTCCCATCCGGGATCCTCGAGCGGGGACTGCTGCTGCGGCTCCGGTTCGAGCTCGATCACCACGTCAACCTGCGGCCGTCGCGTCTCTATCCCGGGGTGGCCGGGCCGCTGGCCGGCGACCAGGCGATCGACCTGGTCGTCGTGCGCGAAGGTACCGAGGGGCCGTACGCAGGAAACGGCGGTCTGCTCCGCAAGGACACTCCGCACGAGATCGCCACCGAAATCTCGCTGAACACCTACTTCGGCGTGGAACGGGTCGTCCGGGACGCTTTCCGCCGCGCCGCCCGGCGGCCCCGCAAGCATCTGACGCTGGTGCACAAGACCAACGTCCTGGTGCACGCAGGCCAGTTGTGGAGCCGGGTCGTCGAGGAGATCTCGATGGAATTTCCGGATATCACCGTCGCCTACTGCCACATCGACGCGGCGATGATCTACCTTGTCACCGACCCGGGCCGGTTCGACGTCATCGTCACCGACAATCTCTTCGGCGACATCATCACCGATCTCGCCGCTGCGGTGTCCGGCGGCATCGGCCTGGCCGCCTCGGCCAACCTCGACATGTCAAGGTCGAACCCCAGCATGTTCGAGCCGGTGCACGGGTCGGCCCCTGACATCGCCGGCGTCGGAAGCGCCGATCCGACGGCCACGGTGCTGTCGGTCGCGCTCCTGCTCGACCATCTCGGTATGCCGGAGGCCGCTCGCAGGGTGGAGGCCGCGGTGGCCTTCGACCTGGCCACCCGCCAGCCCAATTCGGCCGGTCGGACCTCCGCCGTGGGCGACCGACTGGCCGCCCTTGCCTCCAGCTGACCGCCGGCCTTCCAGCCGATCGCCCACTGCCGACCGCCGGCCGGGGCGCGGCGCCACTAGATCGAACTGAGCGTGCCCGAGGAGTTCCGTGACCAGCCTCCGTTCCCAGCAAGCGCTCCCGCAACCACGCCCGGCCGGGCAGCTGTCACCGCTGGGTGATGCGTTCCACGTCTTCGACACCACCCTGCGGGACGGCGCCCAGCGCGAGGGCATCACGTATTCGGTGGCCGACAAGATCGCCGTGGCAACGCTGCTCGATGAACTGGGCGTCGGCTTCATCGAGGGGGGCTGGCCGGGTGCGATGCCCAAGGACACCGAGTTCTTCTCCCGCGCCGCCGACGGCGAGCTGAAGCTGGGATCCGCCCAACTGGTGGCCTTCGGCGCCACCCGCAAGGCAGGCGTACGGGCCCGGGACGACCAGCAGGTCAGGGCCCTGCTCGCCTCCCAGGCCCCGGTGATCACCCTGGTCGCCAAGTCCGACGTCCGGCACGTCGAGCGGGCATTGCGGACCACGCGCGCAGAGAACCTCGCAATGGTCAGTGACACCGTCGCGTTGCTGGTGGGCGAGGGACGCCGGGTGTTCCTGGACTGCGAGCACTTCTTCGACGGCTACCAGTTCGACCACGACTACGGCGTCCGGGTGGCCGAGGCAGCCTTCACCGCCGGCGCCGACGTCATCGTGCTCTGTGACACCAACGGCGGCATGATGCCGATCGGTCTGCACGGCGTGGTGACCGAGGTACTGCAGCGCACCGGTTTCCGGCTGGGCATCCATTGCCAGGACGACACCGGCTGCGCCGTCGCCAACACCGTCGCGGCGGTCCAGGCCGGGGCCACCCACGTCCAGTGCACCGCCAACGGCTACGGCGAGCGGGCCGGTAACGCCGATCTGTTCGCGGTGCTGGGCAACCTCTCGGTGAAGCTGGGCATGCCGGTGTTGCCGCCGGGCCGGCTGCCCGAAATGGTCAGGGTGTCGCATGCGCTGGCCGAGGTGGCCAACATCGCCCCCAATTCGCATCAGGCCTACGTCGGGCTTTCGGCCTTCTCGCACAAGGCTGGACTGCATGCCTCCGCGATCAAGGTGGACCCGGAGCTCTACAACCACCTCGATCCGGCGGCGGTCGGCAACGACATGCACATCCTGATCACCGAAATGGCCGGCCGGGCCTCGGTCGAGCTGAAGGCGAGGGAACTCGGGGTAGATCTGGCCGGGCAGCCCGATGTCGTCGCCAAGGTCGTCGACACCGTCAAGAGCAGAGAGGCCGCGGGCTGGTCCTACGAAGCCGCGGACGCGAGTTTCGAGCTGCTGCTCCGGGAGGAGATCGGAGCCGCCGACGGAAATCCACCGGCGGCCCCGTTCCGGCTCGAGTCCTACCGGGTCATCGTCGAGAACACCGGTGACAGCGTCCAGAGCGAGGCGACGGTGAAGGTGCACGTCGGCGGCCGCCGGGTGATCGCCACCGCGGAAGGGAACGGGCCGGTCAACGCTCTTGACTCCGCACTCCGGTCGGCTCTGGCCGAGCACCTTCCGGCACTGGCCGGGATCGAGCTGATCGACTACAAGGTGCGGATCCTGGCCGGCCACGCCGGCACGGACTCCGTCACCAGGGTCCTGGTCTCATCTGCCTCGACCATGGCGGCCGGGCGGCCGGAATGGACCACTGTCGGGCTGCACACCAACGTCGTAGAGGCGTCCTGGCAGGCACTGGTCGATTCGCTGGTCTACGCGCTCGGACCGTCGGCCATCGACCCGCCCGCCACGCACCAGTCCGTACCCGACCAGCCGGAATCCCAGCAGGCGACACTTATCCAGGAGTAGGCACCATGCGTCTGGCCAGAATCGCCCACCCCGCGGGCGTCGCGTTCGTTGTCGTGGAGGGCGCTGAAGCGGGGATCGACTCTCCTTCTGCGGTGGCCAGGGAGATCGTCGATCACCCCTTCGGGACACCGCAGTTCACCGGGCGCTCGTGGCCGCTGGCCGACACCAGGCTGCTGGCGCCGATCCTGCCGTCCAAGGTGGTGGCCGTCGGCCGCAACTATGCCGATCACGCCGCCGAGACGGGCAATGAGGTTCCGGCCGAACCGCTCATCTTCCTCAAGCCGTCGACATCGGTGATCGGCCCGAACGCCCCCATCCTGCTGCCGCCGTCCTCGCACCGGGTCGACTTCGAGGGTGAGCTCGCCGTTGTCATCGGCCGGCCCTGCCGGGACGTGGCCGCCGAGAACGCCTCATCGGTGATTCTCGGCTATACCGTGGCCAACGACGTGACCGCCCGCGACCTGCAGCGAGCCGACGTGCAGTTCACCAGGGGCAAGGGTTTCGACTCGTTCTGCCCGCTGGGGCCGTGGATCGAGACCGAACTCGACCCGGGCGATGTGACGATCGAGACCGAGTTGGACGGCGAGGTCAAACAGGACGGCCACACCGCCGACATGGTGCACAGCGTCGGCACTCTCATCGAGTTCATCTCGGCGGTGATGACGCTGCTGCCGGGTGATGTGATCCTCACCGGGACACCGGCCGGGGTGGGGCCGATGGTCGCCGGGCAGACCGTCGCGGTCACCATCGAGGGGATCGGCACGCTCCGCAATCCGGTCACCACCCGCTGATCAACCCTCGGTAGGCCGCCCCCCAGCCCTCGCTCGGCAGCTCGCGCCCGGGTTCGGCCGGCCGGGGCCCGGATAGGGTAGGGCTGTTATGACAGAGAGCTCCCGCACCGCCGCCGTCCCGTCCTCCACCGCCGGGGACCGGCACGTTCGGGCCCGCTTCTGTCCGTCCCCGACCGGGACCCCGCATGTCGGCATGGCCCGCACTGCGCTGTTCAACTGGGCGTTCGCCCGACACTTCGGCGGAACCCTGGTCTTCCGCATCGAGGACACCGACGACGCGCGTGATTCCGAGGAGTCCTACCACGCGCTGATCGAAGCGATGCGCTGGCTCGGTATCGACTGGGACGAGGGCCCGCTCGTCGGCGGGCCGCACGGCCCGTACCGGCAGAGCGAACGCAAGGCCATCCATTCCGATATCGCTGCGCGACTGCTGGCAGCGGGTCATCTCTACGAATCGCATT
>JBBRDH010000089.1:0-22095 GCA_038204125.1 Mycobacteriales bacterium | reverse complement strand
TGGTCAGGCGAAGGGGAGCGGCAGCAGGCGGACGGGCACGGTAACGCCGCCGCCAGTCCGTGGGTCGGGGCCGGCGACGTGGAGTTCCTGCAGCAGCCGGGCCCGTACACCGCGATGGGCAGGAACATCGACCCGGCGGCGATCACCGAAATGCAGATCAAGGTCGGTCGCCGCTACCCGGACGTGCCGCTGATGATCACCGAGAACGGCGCCGCCTTCTACGACAGCGTCTCCGACGACGGCCGGGTGCACGACCCCGACCGGGTCGACTACCTCTTCCGCCACCTCGACGCGGTCCGGGCCGCCATCGAAGAGGGGATCGATGTTCGCGGCTACTTCGTCTGGTCGCTGCTGGACAACTTCGAGTGGTCCTTCGGGTACGACCGCCGCTTCGGCATCATCCGGGTCGACTTCGACAACCTGCACCGCATCTGGAAGGACTCGGCCCACTGGTACGCCGAGCTGATCAGGACCAACGCACTCCCCAGCCGCGAGCGAGCCCCGCTACTGGGCTGACAACCCGATTGACAGTCAGGACACCGCAGCGATCGGAGCGACGGCTCAAGGCTCAACAGCACCCTTACCCGGACCGAGCTGCCGGGCGAAGTTGCGCTGCATTTTTCGGTTCTGTGTGAAAAAAGTTATGGCTAGCAAAAAGTAGCCCCCAGCGACGACGAATTCCATGTAGCGCGAAAAACCGTGTCCGGTGAGGCCAGCTGCGAAGAAGGCCACAGCGGGCACCCCCATCCCGAACGGCCCCCAACGGCGGCCGGCGGTAAAGCCGACGATCGCGCGGGCGACAGGTAGGTCGTCAGCCGCCAGTTGCACGCCCTTGCGGAGCTTCTTGCCCACTTCCGCGCGCCGGGATCGGCTGTACTGAAATACTCGCCGATAGTTCGGCCGACGATAGAGCCAGCTGGCCCAGACCACGATGGCAATAAGAAGGATGACCACACCGGCGATCACCGACACGACAGCCACGGGCGAGATCGGACGCGAGCTGCCGCTGTGTTTGGCGAGCCCGATCGCCAAACCGCCTACGACAGCTACCGCCATGCCTGCGACAAGAGCGCCGATCGTCTGCCGGCTCCGGCGCCGCGCGGCCGCTTCGTCGATGAAGTCCGCGCCGGGAGCGTCTTCGGCGATGTCCGGGCCGCTCAGGCGGCCGAAGCAGTGTGGAACGACTCCGCGGCCGCGCCCAGGATCTGGTGCCAGATGCCCATGACGGCGGTGGAGCCTTCGACGGCGGTGACCTCCCAGCCGGGGCGGCCGGCCGCGATGGACTGGATGTCGGAGAGCGCGGTGGGGCCTTCGGTCCTGCCGTGCCAGAAGTGCACCGGCAGCGTTTCGACGGTCGGCCGGATCACCCAGTCGGCGACCGCGTGCGGCTGAGAGATCGCCGCCCAGGCGTTGCCGTTCTGCTCGGCATCCGCGGCGACTGCGGCGCGGAAGTCGGCTTCCTGCCAACGCTCCCCGACCGCCGTCCGGGCCTCCGGGGTCATTCGGGACAGCGCCTTCGCCCACGTCCCCTCGCTCGCCAGGTCGGCATCGGCACCCGCTGCGGCGAGCCAGCCGCCGAGAGCGCCGCCAGCCACCCGGCCGCGACGGTCGGCGAAGAGGTGACGCAGGCTCCGGCGTGGTGCGGCCGCTTCCCCGATCCTGGCCGAGACCGCCGTCACCGAGGTGACGAGGCGGGGGAAGCGGGCAGCGAAGGCGAATGCGTCGTCGGCGCCCTGCCCGATTCCGATGACCGCCATATGGCCGACCGCAAGGGTGTCGACCAACCGGCGCAGGTCCTCGGCCGGGTCGGAGTGGCCGCCGAGGCCGACTGCGTCGGAAGCGCCGGTGCCGGGCCGATCGAGCGCCAGAAGCCGCACTGGCGAGGGAAGCGCAGAGTCGTGCAACAGCCAGGCCGGGGACAGCCGAGACGACCCGGTGTCGGGGATCAGCACGCAGGGCAGGCCGCGGGCGCTTCCGTATTCAGCCCATGCCAGCGTCCGGCCGTCGGGCACCCGGATGGCGCCGTAAGCGGGGTGCTCGACCCCGGGGAGCAATGTTTCTTCGTCGTCGAACATGTCCACATAGCTGTTGACCGCGGGTAGCACGGGAGGGCCCAATCTGTTGTGTCGCCGGATACTCATGCCTGGTGCTGAGAGCAGGAGCGAGCGGGTGTCACGCTGATACGGCGGACCCCCACCATGCCGGTCACGAAACGTCCGGCTCAACGGCTCTGCTCCGACCCCCGCCGGAGCAGCCACCCGCGCGATGCTCTTCTCACCTTGTTATACGTAGCCGACGGGCCTGGCGTTGCTGTCGTCACCGAAGCGTGATGTGAATCTTTGGTGGCGGTCGATGACGGAGAGTCGCCGAGCTAGCCCTGGTTGCGGCCGTCCCGCCATTTCACCCACGCAGCGAGGGATTTCATGTCGTAGTCCGGACCGTTCAGACCGATGGTGAACAGCGAGAAACCGATGTCGGCCAACGCATTCGCGTCGTTGTCCGGGCCCGGCTCGTTCTCGACGGCAGTCGATCGTTCGATCTCCGCGGGGTTCCGGCCGACCGTGGCGCAGTGCTCCGCGAGGATCCCGCTCTTGCGTTCCATCGTCTCCAGATCACCGAAGGCGTGCCAGATGGCTGCGTACTCGGCAACGAAGCGCAGCGTCTTCTTCTCGCCGCCGCCGCCGATCAGCACCGGGATCTCCCGGGTCGGGACCGGGTTGAGTTTGGTGAATCGTTCCTTGATCCGCGGCAGATATTCGCCGAGCAGGTTGAGCCGTTGGCCCGCTGTGGTGAAGTCGTAGCCGTAGTTGTCGTAGTCCTTCTCGAACCAGCCGCTGCCGATGCCCAGGATCAGCCGGCCGTTCGAGATGTGGTCGACGGTGCGGGCCATGTCGGCCAGTAGGTCCGGGTTGCGGTAGCCGCCGCAGGTGACGAGCGCGCCGATCTCCACCCGTTCGGTCTGCTCGGCCCAGGCCCCGAGCATCGTCCAGCATTCGAAGTGCTTGCCGTCGGGATCGCCGTACAGCGGGTAGAAGTGATCCCAGTTGAAGACGACGTCGACGCCGGCGTCTTCGGCCCGGAGCACTGCGTCACGCAGTTGTGAGTAGTCGGCGTGTTGCGGCTGCAGTTGCACGCCGATCCGGATCGGCCGCCTTTCGGCTGTGGGAGTGCCGGCTGTGGGATCGGGGGTCGGTGAGCTTTCGGTGGCAGAGGTCATGGATCCATCCTGCCAATCAGCCCAGCAGCGCCGCCGAGCGACCCGCGGTCCGGCCGGAGAACAGGCAGCCGCCGAGGAAAGTGCCCTCCAGCGCCCGGTAGCCGTGCATGCCGCCGCCGCCGAATCCGGCCGCCTCGCCCGCCGCGAACAATCCTGGGATCACGCCCCCGCCGTCACTCCCCAGCACCGCGCCCGAGAGGTCCGTCTCCAAACCGCCGAGAGTCTTGCGGGTGAGGATGTGCAGGCGCACGGCGATCAGCGGGCCGGCTGCCGGGTCGAGCAACTCGTGCGGCGGGGCGGTTCGCATCCGCCGGTCGCCGAAGTAGCGGCGGGCATGCTCGGTCGCCACCACCTGCGGATCCTTGCCCAGCCCGGTGCGAACCTGACCGTCGCGGAGCGCCACCGTCGCGGCCAGTTCGTCGGCGTCGATCAGCGGCCCACCGACCAGGTCGTTCATCAGGCCGACCAGTTCCGGCAGATCGGGAGCGGACAGGAAGTCCTCCCCCCGGTCCAGGAACGCCTGCACCGCCGGGGTGATCCTGCCGCCGGCTCGTTCGCGCAGCAGCCGGGTCACCGACCGCCCGGTCAGATCTGGATTCTGCTCCGACCCGGACAGCCCGAACTCCGGGCCGATGGTGCGGCCGTTGAGCAGGAACCACGAATGCGGGTAGCCGGTGCCTGTCAGGTGCCGGACGGTGCCGAGCGCATCGAACCCGGGGAACAGTGGAGTCGGCAGCCGGTGTCCGTGCGCGTCCAGCCACAGCGGGCTCGGGCCGGACAGGATCCGGATCCCGTGCCGGCTCCACACCGGCGAATGGTTGACGACGCCCTCCGGGTAGTGCCACATCCGGTCGGAGTTGATCAGCCGGCCGCCGGCGGCGGCGGTGATGCCGAGCATCAGCCCGTCGGTGGAGTCGGGCACTCCGGAGATCATCGAAGCGGGCGGCTGGCCGAAACCGTCCGGCCAGGTCGCCCGCACCAGGTCGTGGTTGGCCCCGATGCCGCCGGAGGTGATCACGGTGGCGCCCGCAGTAATCTCGAAGTCGCCGGAGGTCTCCCGCGAGGAGGGCTCGCCGCGGCCGACCGGGGAGGGGGCGAGGATCTCGCCCGCCGCTCCGGTCACCCGCCGGTCGGCGGTGCTCAGCGAGGTGACCCGATGCCGGAACAGCAGCCGAATCCGGCCCTCCCGGACGTGGCCCATCACCCGGCGCAGGATCGGGGTGAGCACCCCGGGCCCGGTGCCCCAGGTGATGTGGAAGCGGGGGACCGAATTCCCGTGACCGCCGGCCTGGTACCCGCCGCGTTCGGCCCACTGCACGATCGGGAACAGCGAGAGACCCTGTTGCGCCAGCCAGGACCGCTTTTCCCCGGCGGCGAAATCGACGTAGGCGTGCGCCCACTGCCGCGGCCAGTAGTCCTCCGGCCGGTCGAAACCCGCCGATCCGAGCCAATCGGCCAGCGCCAGGTCGGCGCTGTCCTTGATGCCCAGCCGCCGCTGTTCGGGCGTGTCGACGAGGAAAAGCCCGCCGAACGACCACCACGCCTGGCCCCCGATGGACGCCGCCGGCTCCTGGTCGAGAACAGTGACTTTCCGCCCGGCATCGGCGGCCTCGGCTGCGGCGGTCAACCCGGCCAGACCGGCCCCGATGATCAGTACGTCGGTCTCGGTCAAGACGGCTCCGTTCGTTGCAGGGTTGGGAAGGAGTCTGCCAGTCGGGCCCGACGCCGAGGTCGGTTCGACTGCCTCCAGGTCACGGCAACGATCACTTCAGTCCCATCAGCCACACGCGTTTCGGGAAACTGCGGCGTCTGCACTCTGTCAAGGCCGTCGATGCGGCATGATTCCAACGGGAAGAGGGGAGCCTCCGTGGCGATTGTTGAGATTCGGGGCGCGCACAAGACGTACCGACGGTGGCGTAAACCGGCCGAGCACGCGGTCCGCGGACTGGACCTGACCATCGAGCCGGGCGGTGTCTTCGGGTTCCTCGGACCCAACGGCTCCGGCAAGACGACGACGATCCGGCTCCTGCTGGGCCTGGTCCGGGCCGACTCCGGAACGATGCGGATGATGGGCGTCGACGTGCCGTCGCAGCTGCCGTCGGTGATCGGCCGGATCGGCTCGCTGGTGGAGACGCCACTGTTCTTCCCCAACTTCTCCGGTCGCCGGAACCTGTCGCTGCTGGCAAACGCCTCCGGTGTCGCCAAGCCGCGGGTCGAGGAGATGCTCGAGCTGGTCAGCCTGCGGGAGCGGGCCGACGACAAGGTGAAGGGCTATTCACTGGGCATGAAGCAGCGGCTGGGGATCGCGGCCGCCCTGCTGAAGAAGCCGGAGCTGCTGATCCTGGATGAGCCGGGCAACGGCCTCGACGCCGCCGGTATCCGGGAGGTCCGCGAGCTCATCAAGCGGCTCGGGACCACCGGTGTGACGGTGCTGCTCTCCTCCCACCAACTCGGCGAGGTGCAGCAGGTCTGCGACCGGGTGGCCATCATGTCCAAGGGTGCGGTGATCGCCGCCGGCTCGGTTGCCGAGCTGCTCGCCGCGGACTCCACCGGCGACGTCCGGGTGCGGCTGGCCAATCCGCCGGCCGGCCGGGAAGTGTTGGAGCGGGCCGGTTTCACCGTCACCGCACTGGAGGATTCCTGGCGGGTCGGCCGGGTCGACGACCCGGCGCGGGTGACCAGGGCGCTCAGCGATGCCGGGCTCTACCTGACCGAGCTGAGCCCGATCGGTGCCGATCTGGAGAGCGTGTTCCTGAGCCTGACCGAATCCGCCGGTCAACCGCCGGGACTCACCGGTCCCGGTCAGGGCACCCTGGTCGGGCAGGCCGGCCGATGACCGCACTAGCGCCGACACCGGTCGATTCCACCGCCCCTAGTACAGCGCCGACCTTCGGCCGGTTGGTGAACACCGAGTTCCGGCGGCTTGCGGCCCGCCGGTTCAACCATGTCCTGCTGGCATCGAGCGCCATCGGTTACCTGCTCGCGGTGATCTTTTTGTGGCAGAGCCACGCCAAGGTGACCGACGCCGACATCGCGCAGGCGACCGCGCAGCGGGACGCCCAGATCCAGGTATTCAAGGCACAGACCGCAGAATGCCTCACCCAGCCGGGGCAGACGGCCGACACCTGCGGCGGCTATCCGACTGCCGACCAATTCCCGATCGACCAGTTCCTGCAGAACCAGCCGTTCACCACTCGAGACGTCAGCCCGTACACGATGGCGGTGGGCGGCTTCGTGGCGATGGTCGCGTTCATCATGGCCGCGACGTTCATCGGGGCGGAGTGGTCCAGCAAGAACATCGTCGCGTGGCTGTTCTGGGAGCCCCGCCGGATGCGGTTGATGGCCGCGAAGCTGTTGGCGCTGACCACCGTGCTGGTTGTGCTCTCGGCGATCGCCCAGTTGATCTGGGGCTTGACCGCCCGGCTGCTGCTGACGTCCCGGGGAGCCGGATTGCTGGGGCTCAACGCGGCCGATGCAGCAGGCTTCTGGCCGGACATCACCCAGACCCAGCTGCGGGCCGGGCTGCTCGTCATCCCGGTGGGCCTGCTCGGCTTCGCGCTGGCCAACCTGATCCGCAATACGGCAGCAGCGCTGGGTATCGCCTTCGTCTACTTCGCCGTGGCGGAGAGCCTGATCCGGGCGTTGAGCCCGCATTTCCAGCCCTACCTGTTCACCGTCAACGTGGCGGCCTGGATCACCAATGGTGGCGTCACAGTGTTCGGCGACCCGATCTTCAGCAAGCTGGACGGGGGCCTCATGCCGGAGGAGATTCATGTGTCGTCCGCGCACGGCGGCGCCTGGTTGCTCGGTTACGCCGTGGTCGCCCTGGTCATCTCGCTGGGCCTGTTCCGTCGCCGGGACATCAGCTGAGCCACACCGGCACAGCCGTCAGAGACGGCCGGCGTCGATGATCCGCCGAAGGAAGCGCTGGGTGCGCGGGTCGGAGGGTTCGCCCAGTACCTGCCCAGGCGGCCCGGACTCGGCAACCACGCCGTCGGCGAGGAACACCACCTCGTCGGCCACCGACCGGGCAAATGCCATCTCGTGGGTGGCGACGAGCATCGTCATACCGTCGGCCTTGAGTTCGGCGAGCAACCCCAGCACATCCCCGACGAGTTCCGGGTCGAGGGCGCTGGTGACCTCGTCGAAGAGCATCAGCAGCGGCCGGTTCACCAGCGCTCTGGCGATCGCCACGCGTTGCTGCTGGCCGCCAGAGAGCTGGTCCGGCTTCGCCGTCGCCTTGTCCCGGAGCCCGACCCGGTCGAGCATTTCCATCGCATCGGACTCGGCCTGCCCGCGGGCGATGCGGTGCACCCGGCGGGGGGCCAGTGTGACGTTGTCCAGCACGCTCATGTGCGGGAACAGGTTGAACGACTGGAACACGATGCCGACCCGGGTCCGGACCCGATCCTCGTCGATCCGGGGGTCGGTGATGTCCTCGCCGTCGAGCAGGATCGTGCCGTCGTCCACGGTTTCCAGCAGGTTCAGGCAGCGCAGCAGCGTCGACTTGCCGGAGCCCGACGCACCGATCAGCGCCAGGCATTCGTGCGGCCGGACGTCGAGGGACAGATCCCGCAGGATCACCTGGTCGCCGTAGCATTTGCGCAGGTGGGAGATCTCCAGCAGGTTCTCGCCGGGCCGGACGCTGTCGGGGCCGGCCGCCGGGCCGTTCATACCGTGCCCATCGGTCCGGACCAGCCCTGCCGCCGGGCGAACCAGTCCGTCAGCCTGGTCATCGGGATCGTCAACAGCAGGAAGAGCAGCCCGGCGACCATGTAGGGGGTGTAGTTGAAGGTGGCGGCCACGTCGATCTGCGCCTGCAGTACCGCGTCGTAGTAGACGGTGCCCAGCACGGCGATCAACGCAGTGTCCTTCTGCAGCGACACCAGGTCGTTGAGCAGCGGCGGGATGACCCGCCGGAACGCCTGCGGAACCACGACATGGCGCATGGTCCGGGCGTGCGACAGACCCAGTGAGCGGGCCGCAGCTCGCTGCGAGGGATGGACCGACTCGATGCCGGATCGGAAAACCTCTGCCACATAGGCGGTGTAGGTCAGGATCAGCGCGATGCTGCCCCAAACCACCGAGGAACTGGGCAGCCAGCCGATACGCAGCGCCGGCATGCCGAAGCCGAGCAGGAAGATCACCAACAGCGCCGGCAGGCCACGGAAGACGTCCGTATAGACGGTGGCCGCCACTCTGATCGGGAACCAGGCCGGGCCGCGCAACGCCCGGGCCAGGGCCACCCCGAGGCCCAGGACCAGGATCACCGCCTCACAGATCACCATCAGCCGGACGTTGAACCACAAACCGATGGCGATGTCGGGCAGGACCTGCCAGCCGTAACCGAGGTCGAAGAACGCATCCCGGAACTGAACCCACCCCTTGGTCGAGGTGACCGCCAGCGCCACTGCCGTCACCAGCACGACGGTCGAGACGGCCGCGATCCAGGTCGACCGGCGACTGCGGCTGCGCCGGTAGGCGTCCCGCTGTCGTTGCAGCTCCGACGGAGCCCAACCGTCGCTCAGCGGGGCCGAGGAGCCCGCACTCGACGTGATGGCGTCGCTACTTCAGCTCAGGGGCGGACAGCGAGTTCAGGTTCTGGGCGGCGAGTTTGTCGAGGGTGCCGGCCGCCTTGACCGCGTCGACCGCTTTGCTGACGCAGTCGGTGAGCGCCGAACCCTTCTCCAGCAGCAGCCCGAACTGCTCGGGGGTGGCCGGGACCGGAAGCGTGCCGAGCAGGGCGCCGTTCTTCACCTGGCCGGACGCCATGAACGCCGCCGTCGGCAGGTCGGTGACGATGCCGTCGATCTGACCGCTCTGCAGGCCCTGAACCGCGGCGTCGTTGGTCTGGAAAACAGTGGCCTTGGTGCTCGGCGCGATCTGGGCGTTCAACGCGGTCAGGCTGGTGGTGCCGAGCTGGGCACCGAGCCTGGCGTTCTTCAGCGCCGCCAGGGTGGTCGCCTTCGCGATGGGCGACCCCTTCGTCGTGACGATGGCCTGCTTGACGTCGTAGTAGCCGGTCGAGAAGTCGACCGCCTTCTTCCGGTCCGCCGAGATGGAGAACTCGTTGATGTCGAAATCGAAGTCCTTGGGGGCCGGTGAGATCGCGGCATTGAACTTGGTCCTGGTCCAGGTGACGCCCGTCTTGGCGAAGCCGAGCTGCGCGGCGACCGCATAGGCGACGGCGGACTCGTAACCCTTGCCGCTCGTCGGGTCGTTGCCCGCGAACCATGGGTCGTACGCCGGGTCGTCGGTGGCGATGGTCAACTTGCCCGCGACCTTCGTCTTGAGCTCCTTCGGGGCGCAACCCCCGGCGCCGGTGCCGGACGACGATTCGGGAGACGAGGAGGCCGCGCTCGACGACGAGGCAGCTGCGGTGTCGTTGCTGCTCGCCACACTCGACGACGCCGTGGTCTCAGGGCCTGACGTGGAGGGAGCACCAGCCGCACTCGACGTCGCTCCGCTCGCAGCGGTGCTCGTCTTCGACCCGCAGGCCGCGAGCGTCACCGCCGTGAGCAGGATCAGCGACACCGATGCGGTTCTGGTGGGCTTGTTCATGAAAAGCTCCCTCTTCGACCCGGACGATCAACGCCGGACGGTCAACGCGGACGATCAGCGGGACTGACCATTGCCGAAGCATACGGATCGGGTCCGAAGGGAATGATCAACCTGACGGATGCCGGGGGCCCTCCGGGCACTCGCTGCAGAATGAAGCCGCAGAATTGGCGGACACCGATAAACCAGGCCGGATCGTTCGGCGACGGACCACGGCCGGAAGTGACCGGTCGGCAGAGATGGAGAGGCGGACCTGATGGTGTCGGAAGAACCAGGGGCTCCGACGGGCGACATCGCCGTCGAACACGCTCCGGAACACGGCAGGTTCCGGCTCACCGTGGACGGCCAGGACGTCGTCATCCTGCGGTACCGGGAGCGACCGGCTCGCGTCTCTGCGTCCGGGTCCTCGCTGGAATCCGAGGCTGTGCCCGCTACCTGGGACATCGTGAGCACCCACGCCGATCACAAGTTCCGGGGGACCGGGCTGGCTTCGGTTCTCGTGCAGCAGGTCTTCGACCTCGCCAGGGCCCAGCGCCGGAAGATAATCCCGACCTGTCCGTACATCCCGGTGTGGGTCCGTCGACACCCAGCCGACGCCGATCTCATCGAAGGACCGGAATGACCGTTCCGCAGACCCCGCTCGGGCCGCGACCGGATGCCGAACCGGCCGGCACTGCCCGGCCGGGGGCGGGGGAACAGCCCGTCCCGCAGCCGTTGACGCCGCTGGCCGGTCCGGTCGGCCTGCCACCGGCGCCGGCGTCCGGTGGTCGGTTACCCGCCGCTGGATCGGCTGCTGTCGGTCGGACCGGCTCAGATCTCGCCCAGGTCACCCTCGACGGACCTCCGCAGGACGCGCTGAACCGGGCGCTCGACGCCGCGCTGACGGAGCTCGACAACGCCGGCGTGGCGACCGCGCAGCAGACCGCCCACGAGGCCGCCGAGGACGCCGCTGCTGCCGCCGGCGACCAGGCAGCGGTGGCGGCCGTGGCGGCCCGCAGGCGCCGTAACGGTCTCGGCTCTGTGCTCTCGACGATGACCAACAAGATGATGGCGGAGCGGACCCTGCGAGCGGTCCAGGTGGCCGAAGCGGCCGCGGAGGCAAGTCGGCGGGCCGCCGAATTGGCGACGGCGGCCGAAGCCCCCGCCGCGCGCACCCCTTCCCACCCCTTCCGGACCGGTTTCTTCGGCGGCCTGGGGTTGCTGCTCGCCTACGTCACCTATCTATCCCTCGACACCCTGCGCGGCACCCTGATCGTGATCGCGGTCGCGGCTCTGCTGGCCATCGGTCTCGACCCGCTGGTCGGCTGGCTGGTCCGGCGCGGCATGCGCCGCGCTTCCGCCGTTTCCGTGGTCTTCCTCGGGTTGCTGGGAGTGCTCGCCGGTGCGCTGTACGCGATCGTGCCGCCAATCGTCACCGAGCTTGCCAGCTTCATCTCTTCGGTGCCCCAGCTGCTCACCAACCTGCAGAACAATCCGACGGTCAAGGGGCTGGACGCGAAGTTCCACATCCTGGGCGCTCTGCAGACGTCCAACACCATCTCCGGGGTGGGCAGCGGCGCGGCGGGCAGCATCCTCAACGCGGGCGTGACGGTCGCCTCGGTGGCCGCGGACATTCTTGTCGTACTGATTCTTTCGTTGTTCTTCCTCGCCGGCTTCCCCAAGATCAAGTCGGCGGCCTACCGGCTGGCGCCGGCGACCAAGCGGCTCCGGGTCACCGACCTCGGCGACAAGATCCTCAAGCAGATGGGCGGTTATCTGGCCGGCGCGTCGCTGGTCGCCCTGCAGGCGGGTCTGGTGGCCGGGTTGTACGCGGCGATTGTCGGGCTGCCCTATCCATGGGCGATCGCACTCGGCGCAGCGGTTCTCGATTTCGTGCCTGTCGTCGGTCCGATCACTGTCGGAGTTTCGATGACGCTCCTGGGGTTCACCCAGTCGCTGACGATCGGGATCGTTTCGGCGGCGTTCTACATCATCCAGCACCTGTTCGAGACCTATTTCCTCTACCCGCGGGTGATGCGCCGACAGGTCGACATCTCCACGGGCGCCGTGGTCGTCGCCCTTCTCGTCGGCGGTGCGCTGCTCGGTGTCACCGGGGCGGTGCTGGCCGTGCCGTTCGCAGCGGCGGTGCAGTTGATAGTCCGCGAGGTCGTCATGCCCATGCAGGAACGCAGCTGAGCTGAGCTGAGCTCGTCGGACAATTCAGAACGGGGCGGGTGGCAGCATCCCGGAGCCAGTGCTGGAGACGGCGCCTTCGCACCCATCGGGGCTCTGTTGGGCCGGCGATGGCTGAGTCGGTGCGACGTTCGCGCTATGTCAGCGAATGAAACGGTTGGTGAGTTTCGTCCTCCTTGATCGCGAATCGTCACGGAACTTTGCAGGTCGGACCGGCAGTTCGTGCCCGGCCCGACGGACGAGTTCGGAGTTCCGCGACGCAGCTGCTCGACGTTCACCGGTTCGATACCGACCCCGGCCGCCCGGTCCGGGTCGACGGCGTGGAGCGCAGCCGGGGCCTCGGCGGGCGTCGACGCATATGCCGGCGGCGAGGGAACAGAAATGGCGAAGTTCAAGATGCCGTCGCCGGCCGGCTCGTCACCGGCGGGCCGGCCGGTGATTTCGGGATGGCCGAGGACCAGTAGCGGACCGGCATGGGTATCGGGGATTCGATGAATTTCTTAGTCGGGCACGGTGATCGGCCACCCGGGCCGTGCCCAGCGCCGGCCGGATCGATCACCGTCGCAGTCTCTCGGCGTTCGCCCGACGTGGTCGTCGAGTTCTACTGTCGGGACTGTGGACCACATCGCACCTGGCGACACCCCGCTACTCCGGCGAATCCGGGAAGCGGTGATCGGCGACGATCAGGTGATGCCGGGCCCATACGGGCCGCGCCGGATCACCTACGCGGATTACACGGCCTCGGGCCGGGCGCTGGGCTTCATCGAGGACTTCATCCGCGACGAGGTACTGCCCCGGTACGCCAACACCCACACCGAATCCAGCGGCACCGGTTTGCAGACCACCCGGCTGCGCGAGGATGCGCGGTCGATCATCCTCGATGCGGTGGGCGGCGATTCGGAGACGGTGGTGATTTTCGCCGGGTCGGGGTGCACCGGCGCGATCGACAAATTGGTCGGCATCCTCGGTCTGCGGATTCCGGCCGGACTGGAAGACAGGTACCGGCTCAGCGATGCGATTCCGGCGCAGGAGCGGCCGGTCATTTTCATCGGGCCGTTCGAGCATCATTCGAACGAACTGCCGTGGCGCGAGTCGATCGCCGACGTCGTGGTCGTTCCGCAGGATAGCGACGGACACATCGACGTCGCCGCGCTCGAGAGGGAGCTCGTTCGATATGCCGGCCGCCCGCTGAAGATCGGCTCGTTCTCCGCGGCGAGCAATGTGACCGGCATAGTCAGTGACACACATCGGATCTCGGCGTTGCTGCATGCGCACGGGGCGGTGTCGTTCTGGGACTTCGCGGCGGCCGCGCCGTACGTCGACATCGAGATGTACGGCCCCACCCATGTTGTCGCCCAGGATCATTCCGATTCCGATGCCGATGCCGATCCCCGGGGTGATGACCACGCCGCCGCTCGGGGCGATGCGCTGGCCTACAAGGACGCCATCTTCCTCAGTCCACACAAATTCATCGGCGGCCCCGGCACCTCGGGAATCCTGGTGGCCCGACGGGAGCTGCTGCAGAACCGGGTACCGGACGTCCCGGGCGGCGGAACGGTGGCCTACGTCAATCCGACCGAGCACCACTACCTCGACGACCCTGCCCAGCGTGAAGAGGGTGGGACACCGGCGATCGTCGAATCGATCAGGGCCGGGCTGGTCTTCCAGCTCAAAAAGGCCGTCGGGGTCGAGGTGATCCGGGCCAGGGAGGACGACTTCCTGGGCCGGGCGATCACGGAATGGAAGCGTGAGCCGAACATCGAGATCCTCGGCAACCTCGACGCGGATCGGCTCTCCATCGTCTCCTTCGTCGTCCGCGGCTTCCAGGGGCGATATCTGCACCACAACTTCGTGGTGGCGCTACTCAACGACCTGTTCGGGATCCAGTCCCGCGGCGGGTGTTCCTGCGCCGGACCGTACGGCCACCGGCTCCTAGGCATCGATCTGGACAGGTCGCGCGAGTTCGCCCGCGAGATCTCCCGTGGCTGCGAGGGAATCAAGCCGGGGTGGGTACGCGTCAATTTCAACTACTTCCTGTCCGAGGCCGTTTTTGGCTATCTCGTGGAGGCGGTACGGATGGTCGCGCGGCACGGCGGCAGGCTGCTGCCCGACTACCGGTTCGATCCGGCCACCGGCCGATGGCGGCATCGTCTCGGTCCGGTGGAACCGCCGTTGCGGCTGCGCCAGATCTCCTACGGCGACGACGGCGAGATGCGGTACCCGCACCGTGATGACCGCGCCCCGGAAAGCGATCTGGCCGGGTATCTGGCCCAGGCCAGGGCGATCCTGTCCGACCCGCGGCCGGCCGCCGGAACAACCCGGCCGTCGCTGGTCCTCTCGGACGACTTCGAGCACCTGCGCTGGTTCGAGCTGCCGCCGGTCTGCCTCTCCTTGTAGCGACCCGGCCCAAGCTCGAGGTGCCGCTTCGGTCCGCGACGCCCACTGGTCAAGTGCGAAGTGCCTATGTTCTCGGGACTTTGGGCTCTGGCCCCTCGACCGTCGGGCTCATACGCTGGAATTGGCACGGGAATCTCGGGCCAGGGGACGGTGCGCCATGAAGCGTTTGGTGATTCTGGGCGGCGGCACGGCAGGCACGATGATCGCCAACAAGTTGCGCCGACGGCTGGGGCCTGCCGAATGGAATATTTCGATCGTCGACCGCGACGATCTTCATCGGTACCAGCCGGGCTATCTCTTTCTTCCTTTCGGGTCGTACACGACCGAACAGGTCACCCGTTCGCGACACACCTTCCTTCCGGACGGGGTGGACTTCGTCATCGGCGACGTCGACCGGGTCGTTCCGGAGGAGAGCTCCGTCCACCTGCTCGACGGCCGGAAGTTGCCCTATGACTTTCTGGTGATCGCGTCCGGCGCCGGCTCGAGGCCCGACCAGACACCCGGAATGCTGAGCCCGCAATGGCGGACGAGCGTCTTTGATTTCTACAGCTTCGACGGGGCGGTCGCACTCGCCACTGCACTCGCAGGATTTGACCACGGCCGGTTCGTCGTGCACATCACCGACCTGCCGATCAAGTGCCCGGTCGCGCCGTTGGAGTTCACCTTCCTGGCCGACGCCTACTTCAGGGAGCGCGGAATCCGGGATCAGGTGGAAATGTTCTACGTGACGCCGTTGTCCGGGGCGTTCACCAAACCGATCGCGTCGGAGCACCTGGGGACGATGCTCGATGATCGGGGGGTTTCGGTCGAAACGGATTTCCTGGTCGAGCACATCGACCCCGACCTGAAGACCTTGGTCTCCTACGACGAGCGGGTGATCCCGTTCGATCTGCTGGTGACCGTGCCGCTGACCATGGGGGCCGATTTCGTGGCCCGCTCCGGGTTGGGCGACGAACTGAACTACGTGCCGGTGGACAAGCACACGCTGCTGTCCAAGATTCATCCCAATATCTTCGCTGTCGGCGACGCCTCCGACATTCCCGCGTCCAAGGCAGGGTCGGTCGCCCATTTCGCCGTCGACATCTTCATCGACAACTTTGTCGAGTACGTCCAGGGTCGGCCGATGACCGGATCCTTCGACGGCCACGCCAACTGTTTCGTCGAAACCGGCGATGACAAAGGGCTTCTCATCGACTTCAACTACGACACCCAGCCGCTTCCCGGCAAATACCCGGTGCCGATCCTCGGGCCGTTCAGCCTGCTGAAGGAGACGCGGGCCAACCATTTGGGCAAGCTCGCATTCCGTTGGATGTACTGGAACATCCTGCTGCCCGGCCGCCCGATACCGCTCCCGGCCCACATGTCCATGGCCGGCAAGAAAACCGAGAACTAGGAGAACCCCATGCCTGTAACCACTGTCGCCGGCCAGCAGATCCACGTCAATGACGAGGGTTTCCTCACCGACCCGAACGAATGGAATCGTGACCTCGCCGCCTCGCTGGCGGGGCAGATCGGCATCGAACTCACCGATCCCCACTGGAAGGCACTGGAGTTTCTCCGGCGTGACTTCGCCGAAAAGGGCGAAACCCCCACCATCCGCCGGGTCTCGACCGCCGGCGGTATCCCGGTCAAGCAACTGTTCGCACTGTTTCCGCAGAAGCCGGCGAAGAAGATGGCCTACATCGCCGGGCTGCCGAAGCCTATCGGCTGTGTGTGACCACCCCTACCAGCACACTGGAGAATCGACATGACCACTCTTGCATCAGAACCGGCTGTGATGCCGAATTTCGACGACAAGGTGACGGGGCGGAAACTCGCCATCATCTGCTCCAAAGGGACCCTCGACATGGCCTACCCGGGCCTCGTCCTGGCAAATGCCGCTCTGGGCGAGGGCATCGAGACCCACCTGTTCTTCACCTTCTGGGGATTCGAGATCATCAACAAAAAGACGATGAACGATCTCAAGTTCACCGTTCTGGGCAACCCGGCGACGCACATGCCGCAGGGCCTGGGCGGATTGCCGTGGATGACGGCAATGGCCACAGCAAAGATGAAGAAGTCGATTGCCGACGTCGGTGTGCCCGAGATTCCGGAGTTCCTGGAATTGATCGTCGCCTCCGGGGGTCACCTCTGGGCGTGTCGGATGTCGGCGGACATGAACCACCTCGGCAAGGCAGACCTCTACGAAGAGGTCGAAGGGATCATCAGCGCGAGCGACTTCATCGAAAAGACCGACGGCGCGCAGCTGCTCTTCATCTGAGGCCAGGCCGGCCGAAGGGCCGTCAGCGGCGGGTGCCGACCAGGTGGGTCATCAGGTCGGCCTCGATCTGATTCAGCTCCTTGCCCACCGCCTGCAGGGTGGCACGACGCCGACCGGTCGGCATCGACGCCGAGGTCTGCACCGCGGTGGTCAGATCAGCGAGCCGCGCCTTGGCGACGTCGGCGAACCGGACCACCTGCAGGTCGGTGCCGCGGCGCTGGCGGATCTCGTCGACGGAGTTGCGCAGCCCGGTGATCCGGGCGGCGGCGGGGCCTGTCGGACCCCGGTATGCCGCGACCTGATCGGCGTCGACTCCGAGCCTGGCGGCACGACGTTCGTCGATGAGGCCGCGGGCACTGGTGGCCGCCCTCAATGCGATGGGGGCGAGGGCAGGCCCGGCGATCTTGGCCACCGCCAGCGCTTTTCGCGCCGTCTTCGGGTTCGTCAGGGTGCTGATGAGGCTCTCGGGCGCAGCGGCCTCGGCGGCCTTCACAAGCTGCGCGTGGGACTTCTCCGCCGCCCGGGCGGAACGCTTCTCCGCCTTGACGGCGCTCTTGTCGGCCTGCTTCAGCGTCTTCTGCTCGGTCTTGGCGGCATTCTTGTCCGTCCGGACGACCGCCTTCTCGGCACGCTTGATGACGGACTTCTGCTCTTTGGCGGCCTTGCGCTCGGCCTTGGCCGCCTTCTTCGCGGCGCGGGCGACCGACTTCGCGGCCCCGGAGACCTTCCTACCGAACATGTGCGCTTCCACCCTTCTCACGCTGAGGCCCGGCGAGTGTGAACTGGCTCAGCTGTGGCTGCGCCCCAGCCTAGAGTGGCCCGCTCCCTGTCCCCGACAGTGTCTCCGATAGGGCCTTCGGAAGGCCGCTGCCCTGGCGCGTTCCGTGCAGCATGTCGGGGTCAGTACCTACCCTGAGGTTCATGTACCCGTTCGCGCTGGATCCGGCTGCCCCGGCGGATGCGCCTGCGCCCGCTCAGGCCCACTCAGCGAGGCTGACCGCTACTCGCCCGGTGCGGCTCGGCCCTGCTGCCGCCGGACGGTGCCGACGGCGGGTGCACCTCGACTCCGATCCGGGTGCCGACCGGGGTGCGCGGGCGCCGATGGACGACGGGTTCCGGCTCCGGCTCGCCGAGGGCGACGCGCACCGGAGCAGGGTGCTCTCGGTACTGGCGGCATCCTTCGGTCCGGGCGACACCCATTGGCGGCCCACCGATCCCGAGCGCCCGGCGGTCCTGTTCGCGCCGGCCCTGTCGTCGCTGACCAGGGTCGGCAATCCCGACGTGCTGCTCTGGGCCGGGGACGGATACCTGCCGGTGCTGATCCGAGGTCACCGCACGACCGACCCGGGCGCCGGCGCACTGACATCGAGCGTCGCCGCACCGCTGCAGATGGCGGCCGATCCGGTCCGGCGGGCGCGGGTCCACCAGGCCGACGCGTTGGCGCTGGCCCACCACCACCGGTTGCTCACCGAGCTGGGCCTGGCCTCGGCACGTGCCATCGGCGGGGTGATCGGCCGTGGTTTCGGCGATACCGGGACGATGGACCCGACAGTTGACGAACCGCGCCGGAGCGACGACCAGACGATCCTGTGGCATCAGCTGGATCTGCCCGAGGGGTCGGTGCTGGCCGACTACGACGGTCGTTTCGCCGATCGGCTCGCGGTGGCCGCAGCTGCGGTCAACGGGCAACCCGCGCTGGCCCTGCCGTCGAAGATCGGCGAGTGCCGACGGTGCTCCTGGTGGCCGCTGTGCCACGCCGAACTCAGTGCAGCGCACGATATCTCGCTGCTGACCGCCGGAAGTGACGCCGAGGTTCTGCTGGCCGCCGGAGTGCGGACGATCGACGACCTGGCCGCCATGCCCAAAACTGTGGTGGCCGCGCTGCCGCTCACCTCCATCGATCGCGGCACCGCTCGGGTCAGAGCACGGGCCTGGCTCGCCGGCATTCCGCTCGTCCGGAAGGTGGCGGCCGTCGCCGTCCCGCGGGCGGATCTCGAGCTCGACGTCGACATGGAGTCCTACCTGGAGGACGGCGCATACCTGTGGGGCGCCTACCTCACCGGCCCGGGCGTCGCGCGGCTCGGACTGCGGTCCGGGTATTCCTCGTTCGTCAGCTGGCGCCAACTGCCGGCCGCCGACGAGGCGCGTGCGTTCGCCGAGTTCTGGGCCTATCTGACGATGCTGCGGACCACCGCGGCCGAGCACGGCCTGACCTTCGCCGCCTACTGCTATTCCCGGACGGCGGAGGAGCGGTGGCTGCGCTCGACGCCCCGCCGTTATCCGACGGTCCCCGGCATGCCGATGGTCGAGGAGATCAACCGGTTCTGCTCGTCCGATCAGTGGGTCGACATCTACCAGCAACTCAAGAACCAGTTCGTCATCCCCGGATCGATGAGGCTCAAGGCGCTGGCTCCGCTGGCCGGGTTCGGCTGGCGCGACGCCGAACCGGGCGGCGAGAACTCGATGGCCTGGTACCGGTCGGCGGTGGGCGTCGACGGCGCGAGCGTCGATCCCCAGACGTTCCACCTGATGTCGGAGCGGATCCTGCAGTACAACGAGGACGACGTGCTCGCCACCTTGGCACTCCGCCGCTGGATGACCGACTCCGCCGGCACCGTCCCGACCGTCGCCGAGCTCGACGCAGACTGACCCGTGCCGGGTTCCCGCGCGGATCAAACTCGGCCGCGCAGACGAAATGGGCCGCGATGGGGCGGACGGGGCGCAAGGGTGCGACTTGGTCCGCGCGGGCGGTCACGGCGCCGAAGTCAGGGCAGGGCGGGAGAGCAGCGGCGACGGAGGACGGTCAGAGCTGCGGGTCGAGCGCTTCGGGCTGGCAGTTGCGGCGCACGTTCCGGTCGTGGATCAAGGTGGGCACCAACATGATGAGGAAGAGGGCAAGGTACGCAACGGCGACTGCCCACCAGCCGATGTGGCGTTCCAGGGACGCGCCGCCGAGCGCGGCGACGAAGATGCCGGCGAAGGAGAGGCCCGACGTTCGCCGATCCCGCGGTGTCGAACGTGAACCCAGGCCGGATGGCGCACGCGGCTTGGCGATGAACCTCCCCTGATGGGAGCGAACCACGCGGAGCGACTCCAGCACGCCTAGCAGGCAACCGGCTGCGATGACCACCAGGCTCAGCGGGACACTCACCCAGGGCCGCGTTCCAGTCCGGATTCGAAGACTCGCCGGACGATGGCGTGGGCGGTCGCGGCCGACTTCAGGGCGTTGGCGGAGCAGGTCATCACCCCGCGTCCGGCCTCCTGCCACCACGAACCCTGGACATCCAGGACTACGACGTGGCCGTGGACCGCGCCGATGTCCACATACCTGTCGAAGGCGACATCTTCCGCGGTCTGCCGGATCAGATCCCAGGCGATCAGTGACGGCTGCGGACCGTCGATTCCCGGCCGCGGCCCCAGCGCCCCGCTCCATCGGGAGCCGTCGGCCCAGGCATCCCGGGCAGCGCATTGCAGGCCGGGCCGGGCGGCCATCGACTCGAACCCCGGCTCGTCGAACGTGGCCTCGATCGCCGCCAGGTGCCCCCTGATTTCACCGGCTCGCGGGTTGACGACCGTGGCGAGCGCAGCCCGATACCAGCCGACCCAGTCCTGACCTGCCTGTTCACGCTCGGGCCAATCTGCCCGCCAGTTGCGGGGTCCCGGGCCGTTCACCAGCGGCGGGGGCACCAGCGGATCGCCCTTCGGCTGCAATCCGAAAGCGTCGCGCACGAACAGAGTCGAGTGCACGAACTGCTCCCCGGCCGACTCGGTAAAACTCCACGACTTCGATCCGGCAAACTTCACGGCCACCACCCCCCGGTCGACAGCTACCCCGTCATTGTGCGCTCAGTCCGCTGCGGAGCTCCCCGCGCGCGGACGAAGTCCTGGTCGTCCGTCACGCCCGCCCCGAATTGGCCAACTTCGTCCGCGCGGCCGAGTTTGATCCGTGCGGAGGGCGAGCCTTGAGCGCGGGTGCGGATCAGCGGCGCGGGTCCGGATCAGCGGCGCGGGTCCGGCGGAGAAATCAACGCGGCGGCATCCGGAGCGAGCCGTCGAGGCGGATCACCTCGCCGTTGAGGTAGTCCTGGGCGGCGATCGACAGCACCAGCGCCGCGTATTCCTCGGGGCGGCCGAAGCGCTGGGGGAAAGGAACATTCGCCGCCAGGGCGATGCGGAACTCCTCGGTGACCGTGGCCATCATCGGGGTGTCGAGAATGCCCGGGGCGATCGTCATCACCCGGATGCCGAACTGGGCGAGGTCCCGGGCGGCGGGCAGGGTCATCGCGGCGATGGCGCCCTTGGACGCCGAGTAGGCGATCTGGCCGATCTGGCCGTCGAACGCCGCCACCGAGGCGGTGTTCACGATCAGCCCACGGCTGCCGGCATCGTCGATGGGCTCGGTGGCCGCGATCGCCTCCGCCGCGAGCCGCAGCACGTTGAACGTCCCGATCAGGTTGATCGAGATGACCCGGGAGAACATGTCGAGGTCGTGCGGGCCCTTCCTGGACAGGATCCGGCCGGCCGTCGCGACGCCGGCGCAGTTGACGGCCAGCCGGAGCGGGCTGCCCGAACCGGTCGCAGCGGCCACGGCGGCCGCGACATCCGCCTCGTTGCGGACGTCGCCCGACACCTGCGTCACGCCGTTCAACACCTCGCCGCTGCGCTCCCAGCCTGCGGCGAGGTCCAGCCCGACCACGGACACTCCGACCGCGGTCAGCGCCGCGGCGGTGGCCGCGCCCAGTCCCGATGCCGCTCCGGTGACGATCGCCGAGGTACCGGACACCTGCATGGGGACTCCCGTTCGCCAAGAGGGCCGCCGGTATCGGGCCACCGTAGGGGGCACCGGACGGTCGGCAGTCGGATGAGCCGACCATATCCTTGGGCGGCGGCCCCGATTCTTCGGGCGACCCGCCGATCAAGGTCCGCAACACCGGCCCGGCAGCCCCGGCCGCCGATCCGGCCGTCCGTCAGGAGTTCGCTGTGTTCCTGCTCCGCAAGCCGATCCTTGCCCTGTCGGCCAGCGCCGGCGTCCGCGACCTCACCACGAAACTGCCGGTGACCAGGTCGGTGGTCGAGCGTTTCGTGGCCGGCGAGGACACTTCTGACGCGGTCGAGGCGGTCGCCCATCTCCGCGGCGCCGGGCTGCAGGTGAGCCTGGACCATCTCGGCGAGAACACCACCGACGCTGCCAGTGCTGACACCACGGTTCGGGCCTATCTCTCGGTCGTCGAGGAGCTCACCCGGGCCGGGCTGGCCGCCGGAACCGAGCTGTCGGTGAAACTGTCGGCTGTCGGGCAGTCACTGAAAAGCGTTACCTCGCAGAGTTCTTCGACCAACACAGCCGGGACGGCGCCGGTCGGCGGCCCGGCGTACGCGCTCGCCGGGGCACGGAAGATCGCCGACGCAGCGTACGCGGCGGGGGGCAGGATGACGCTGGACATGGAGGAGTCGACCACCGTCGACGCGACCCTCCAGACTTTGGCGGTGCTGC
>JBBRDH010000088.1:0-22099 GCA_038204125.1 Mycobacteriales bacterium | reverse complement strand
TTGGACGACATGGGCGCGGAGGACCTCTCGGTGGCCTTCATGCCGTTGTTGACGCCGGCCGTCATCAAGCTGGACCTCGCGCTGGTGCAGGGCCGGGCGGGCGGCAAGGTGGCCGAGATCATGAACTCGGTCAACGCCTATGCCGAGCGAACCGGCTGCGTGATCCTGGCCTGGGGCATCGAGAATGCTGAACATCTGGCCTTGGACCGAGCGCTGGGCGCCGCTGGAACATCAGCTACGGCCGACCTCGCACTCGCGCTGCCAGAACCGGGGCTCCTGGCCAGGGCGACGCGGTGAATGTGGACGGGCATCTCAGGCGCTCGAGCCGGTGAGCGCGATGCGGCGGGGACGGTGTGGCCCACCGGCAACAGCGCCCGGCACCTGAGAAATCTATTGGTGTCGGGGTAGGTCGGATGTCCGTGATTCCGCGGGCAGACCAGCGGCCCTATTCCCCAAGTCCGGCAGGACGCGCAGTATTTCGGTGACCATCGTGCTCTGCGGTGGAAATTGCTGCCATTCGCGGAATGGTTTTCGGTGCGGCACGGGACGATGGTCAGCTCGGCACGCGCGAGGACGAAGTTGTTGACTCGCTTCACTTCCGTCCCAAATCCGCCACTTTCGTCCTCGCCTGCGACGGGGGCACCTCCCGCTTGCGGGGGGTTGATCCTCGCCGGATGCTCGGCTCGGCTCGTGTTCATCACCGGGGTCGGAGCTTCTCATCAGGATCGTCCTGCACCCTTCCGGGCAGCGGAGGCGTCGCAGTGGGTGCAGGTTGGCCGGTTGACCTTCATCCTTTCGCAACTCGTAACTCAGCGTATGATTCGATTACCGAGAGTGTCGCAAGGATGGTCCCGTCGACAGCCCGGCACCCATCGACACTGGATTGAGAGCTTGGGCCATGACTCGTCCCGCCGGTGCCGGCCCCGGGTCGCCCGCTGCGCGTCGCGGTCATCACCCCAGTAGGTCGGTACCCGGTTGGCAGTGGCGAATGGCGCTGAGCCTGGCCGCCGCCGTTTGGGCGGTGGTCGGGTTTGCGGCGGTATCCGGGTGGCGGTCCGGCGATCCGGCCACCGGCTCTCCCGGCAATCCGGGGGCGTTCTCGGCACCCACGTCCGGGCCGGAAGCGAGGCCGCAGAGCCTGGTAGCAACGATGCCCGAAGTTCGACACGGACTGCGCGCAGGACTGGTGGCCGCAGGTCCAGGCACCACCATCTCGCTAATTCCGGCAACCTCCAGGCAGATCGTGGCCGGCGGGGGCTGGCGCCGCGATTTTTTCGACGACTTCACCGGTGCACTGAGCCCGACGTGGGGTAGGTACGGCTACGGTCGCCAGGCGCCAGGGCAGGGTGCGATGGGGCTCTACGGCCTTTCCAACGTATTCACCTCAGCGGGAAACCTGGTGCTACGCACCCACTATGCGAACGGCGCGTGGAGCAGCGCCGGCGTGTCCAGTGGAAACGGATTTGCCGCCCACCAGGGCAGGTGGGAGGTCAGGGCCCGGTTCGAGAAGGCCACGGGAATCGGCTACGCCTTCCTTCTTTATCCCAAGGGCGGCAGCTGGCCACCTGAACTCGACCTCGCCGAAGGCCGGGTGAACGGCCCCTCGGTCATGTCGACCCTCCATTGGGGCCCGACCAACCAGCAGCGGCACAACTTCAATCGCGTGGTCGACATGACGGTGTGGCACACGTACGGGGTGATCATGGCTGCGAACTCGATCACCTACACGATCGACAGCCAGGGCTGGGCCAGTTTCACCAGTTCGAACCTTCCGATCACGAACATGTGGATCGGGCTGCAGACCGGGGCGATGAGCTGCCCTTCGTCCTATGAGTGCGTGGCGGGCAATGTGCCCAGTGCCCTCACCCCGGCCACCTCCTCGATCTATGTCGACTGGGTCGCGCACTACGCGGCAGCCTGAGCCACCTGGTCAGGTTGGTGCACGTTCACGCGGTCGAGGTGTTGGCGATGGTGTTGCGGACCGCTTCTGCGACGGCCGGTGCGACCCGAAGGTCGAACACCGAGGGGACGATGTAGTCGGTGTTGAGCTGGTCGGGTCCGACGCAGCCTGCGATAGCGGCTGCAGCGGCGATGAGGATGTCGTCGGTGATGTGGTGGGCGCCGGCGTCGAGCATGCCCCGGAAGAAGCCGGGGAAGGCCAGGACGTTGTTGATCTGGTTGGGAAAGTCGGAGCGCCCGGTGGCGACGACGGCCGCGTGCGGCCGGGCGGCGTAGGGGTCGACTTCTGGGGTGGGGTTCGACAGGGCGAAAACAATTGCACCTGTATTCATGGTGGCGATGTCGTCGCCGGTGAGCAGGTTCGGTGCGGACACTCCGATGAAGACGTCGGCGCCGGCCAGGACCTGCCGAAGGCTGCCGAAACTGGCGCGGGGGTTGGTGTTCTCGGCGATCCATCTGCGCTCGGGGTCGAGGTCGGGATTGTCCGGGCGGATGGCGCCGTTGCGGTTGCAGCCGATGATGTCGGGGTAGCCCTGTCGGTGCAGGAGTCCGATGATGGCGTGGCCGGCGGCGCCGACGCCGCTGATGACGACGCGCACGTCCTGTGGCTTCTTGCCGACCGCGCGGAGGGAGTTGATGAGAGCGGCGAGGACGACGATCGCGGTCCCGTGCTGGTCGTCGTGGAAGACGGGGATGTCGAGAATTGCGCGTAGGCGTCGTTCGATTTCGAAGCAACGCGGAGCGGAGATGTCTTCGAGGTTGATGCCGCCGTAGACGGGCGCGATGGCGCGGACGATTTCGACGATCTGGTCGACGTCCTTGGTGTCCAGACAGACCGGCCAGGCGTCGACGCCGCCGAAGTGTTTGAACAGGGCGGCTTTTCCCTCCATCACCGGCAGCGCCGCGGTGGGGCCGATGTCGCCCAGACCCAGGACCGCGGTGCCGTCGGTGACCACCGCCACCGTGTTGCGTTTGATGGTGAGTCGGCGGGCGTCGGCCGGATTTTTGGCGATCGCCAGGCAGACCCTGGCGACGCCGGGGGTGTAGGCGCGGGACAGGTCGTCGCGGTTGCGCAACGGAACTTTGGGAGTGACCTCTATCTTTCCGCCGAGGTGGATGAGAAAGGTGCGGTCGCTGACCTTGCGCACGGTGACCCCGGGCATGTCGACCAGGGACTGGGTGATGCGGTCGGCGTGCTCGCCGTCGGTGGTGTCGCAGGTGATGTCGACAGTGACGGTGGCGGGGGAGCTTTCGACGACGTCCAGCGCAGTGAGTGAGCCACCCGCGTTGGTGACCGCCAAACTCAGATCGGAGGTGGCTCCGATACCGGCCGGTGCGGTCACCCTGATGGTGATCGAATATCCCGGACTGGGTGCACTCACAGCGATTCCTCCTGCAGTGGTTGGCGTTCGGGGGTTCGGATCGTTTGGGGGGGGCATCCCGTGCCAGGCTGCTCGATCGACAGTGCCCCCGGTCGCGAAATGGGGTAGCCGGGCTGCCCGGGCAATTGGGCCTGGTCTTTCTTTCCGGCGACTTGCGGGCCGGGGCGCAATCTCATCAACGGTGGCCAACTTTCTGCCGGCTCGGATTCGGCGTGGCGTCGTGACCTGGCCCGGAAGTGTTCGTCGCGGCGGCGGTTTCGGCGGAGCCCGTCCAGTTTCGCACGAGAGCGTCGGGTTCAGGGCCGTGCAGGTGTGCGGGCTCGCTGTCCTGCAATGCAGATCGTCGGGCGTCAGCCGCCACCAAACCCGCTTTCAGCCAAGCGACCGCCGCGGCTTCGTCGGTCAGGTATTTCATCGGAAAAGGGGCTTGTATGCCATGGTGGCGTTGACGATCAGTCGATCGAACTGCGACGTACCGGGCAGGCCAATCCTCGCCTGGTTGCGGGACAGGACTCACTGCTCGAGGACTTTGGTCAAGGCTTCGGGCGATCGACTGTTCCTGCAGGAAATTGGGGCGGGCCTGACAAGGATCCCATCCCCGATAAAGCCTTGGTGAGTATCAGGTGGAATCAGCCGTGCCCATCGAGATGCTCCACTACTTCTCGACGGAATTGGGACGGGGCGGGTGGGAGACCGACACCGCGGTCCTCAATGTCAGGAGTTCCCCCGCCTTTCCAGGGCCCAGAGCGCGATCGCGAGTGCGACCCGGTCCGCGAAGACAAGTGGGTCGTGGCCGGTGATCAGGTGTATTCGGGTCAGGCGATGGCGGACCGTGTTGACGTGAAGATACTGGTCCTCCGCCGTGCGCTGTAGCGAGCCGTCATTGCGCAGGAAGCTCCGAAGGGTTTCCAGTTGTCTGGTTCCCTGCAGTTTGTCGGTCGCGATCAACGGAGTGAGCAGTTGATCGACGAAAGGGTCCAGCCGCTCGATCGGCTGTTGTTCCAGCAGGCCTTCCAGGCTGGTCAGCGCGGCTGGTCCGACGACCACGCCGCGTCTGCGGGAGAGTTCAAGGGCAGCAAGAGATTCGGCGATGGCACCCGCCGCGTCGGCCAGTGCCACGGAGCGGCTGTAGCCGCAGGGGAGCAGCAGCACCCGCGCGGCAGCCGTCACCACCTCCGCGGTACTGGTGACGGCGAAGGCGATCCCCGGCGCCTCGCTGATGAGCCCACCGCTGATGTGCACGGCCAGCAGCGGCGCCGACCCGGCCGGCCAGGCGGAGATCACCAGCGGACCGTCGCCGATCCCGCGTTCGGTGAGCATCGGCCGCAGGGCGACCGGGTTCGCCAGGCGGTCGCCGACCAACAGGAGAAGTTGGCCTGTGCGTTCCCGCCCCAGCGAGTCCTCGACATTGCGGCCGTGCGAGGCCAGTTCGATCACCCTGCCGAGCTGCGCCAGCACCCGGGGTTCAGGGGGTGTGCCGGGGCCGGACCAGGTGAAGGCCGTTCTCGGGTCGAGATCGGCCGCGACGAGGACGCCCTCGACAGCCTGCTCCGGTGACTCGACGGCGATCGCGCGCCCGTCGACGACGAGCGACAGGCAGCCCTGCAGATAGCGCACGGCCAGGGCCAACAGAGCCGCCACAGAGGCGTGCGATCGCAGACCGCCCAGCAACTCCGTCAGCAATGATTCGACGCGAAGGGTGTCCCGTCCCGCATCCAGAGCCCGGCGTTCGGCGAGATATTCCGCGATGGCCAGGAACGGCATTCCCAACGGAGCCTGCAGCAGCGGCAGGTGGGCCGCCTGACATGCGTCCACGAGCGCAGGCGGAATCAGTTCGTGGATGTCACCGAGCCCGAAACAGAGACCGACCGTCCCTGCTGCCGATGCCGCTGTGACGAAGGTGCGACAGCTCGCCGCATCGACCAGCAGCGCACCGACCGTGCACAGGAGCTCGCCCCCGCGCAGATAAGGCGCGGGGTACACCAGCTCAGTGGTGTGGGTCCATCTGACCGGGCGTTCCAGGGCGGCCTGATCACCCGCCACCAGCTCCAGTCGCAGATCGGCCACCCGGAGCAGATCGCTCAGCGTTGTGCCGTCGGCGGGCCGGCGATCAGTCGCTCCGGAGCGGTCGGAGGGGCCCTCGATCGGATCATTCGTGTCGATCTGATTAACGACAGATCACCGTCCCGGGAGGCCAAACATAGTGCGAATCTACAACATCCACCCGGCTCGGTGTGAAAGGCGAACGTACATCGGCCGATCTCTTGACGTTGCCACCGTTTCGCGGATTATCGGGATCTACAACCCCGAGGAGGGCCCATGACACTCCCCACGACCGCCGACCAGAGCCTGAAGCGCGAGTTCAGCCTGTGGTCCTCGTTCGCCTTCGCATTCGCTTTCATCTCGCCGATCGTCGCGCTGTACGGGATCTTTGCGTTGGCGATCACCGCCGCCGGCCCACGCTTCTGGTGGGGTTTCTTCGTCGTATTCGCCGGGCAGATCCTGGTGGCGTTGGTCTTTGCCGTGCTGGTCTCCCGGTGGCCGATCGAGGGTTCGATCTACCAGTGGACCCGTCGGCTGCTCGGCAGCGGCTTCGGGTGGTTCGCCGGGTGGGCATACACTTGGACATTGATCATCGCAATGGCCACTGTTGCGTTGGGTGCTGCGGGTTTTATTGCCAACATCGTCGGAATCGACAGTCCCACCGGTACCCAGAAGGCGAGCGTCGCCTTCGCGATCCTGTTGTGCGGCACCGGGTTGAACCTGATCGGTCGGCACGCCCTGAAGATCTTCATGACGGCCAGCATCATCGCCGAGGTCGTCGGTTCGCTGGGCCTTGGCACCTGGTTGCTGGTGTTCCACCGGCACAACTCGTTGAGCGTGCTGTTCGACGGCGGCGGAACGGCGGGCGCCGGCTATTTCTCGCTGTCGGGTCCGTTCCTGGTCGCTGTCGCGTTCATCGGATTTTCCTTCGTCGGATTCGAGAGCGCCGGCGCCATTGCCGAGGAGGTGCACGAACCGCGCAAGAATCTGCCCAAGGCCGTCATTTTCTCGCTGGTGTTCATCGCAGCGGTGGTCATCTACGCGAGCCTCGCCATCATCCTGGCTATCCCCGACCTGGCCGCGGTCGCGGTCGGCACGGTCACCGATCCCGTCTCCTCGACGCTGACATCCGCGCTGGGCAGTGGGATCGCCAAACCGGTCGAGGTGCTCTTCGTGATCGGGTTCCTCGCAAGCTTCCTCGCCCTGCAGACCTCGGCGTCCCGACTGATCTGGGCCTTCGCCCGGGACCGGGCGCTTCCCGGCGCTCAGGCGCTGTCCCGACTGAGTACGAAACAGCGACTGCCCAGGGCAGCCCTGCTGGTCACAACAGTGCTGGGTGCGGTGCTGTTCCTGCTCAGCAACCTGGCGACCAACCTGTACACGATCATGGTGAACTTCTCGGCCGGTGGATTCTTTCTCGCGTTCCTGTTTCCACTGGTCGGGTTTCTGGTCGTGCAACTACGGCGGAAGTGGAGCCCGGGCCCATTCACCTTGGGCCGGGGATCGATCGTCTTGACGGCCGTGGCAGCGATCTGGGTCGCCTTCGAATTCCTGAACATCGCCTGGCCCCGGCCGGTGTATCCGGATCAGAGGTACCTGGACTGGTCCGTCTGGATCATGATCGCCGTCCTGGGTGTGATCGGCATCGCCCTCTATCTGGCGGTGCGTCCGCGGGTCATCAGCGCGACGGTCATCGACGACGCGGAGGCGGCGGACGAGGTGCTGGACACAGAATTCTCCCGGCCATGAACCCGGCGATGAACGGAGAAGTCAGGGGGCGGACGGCGATCGTCACCGGAGCCGCCAGTGGGATCGGCGCCGCCGCCGCCGCCGAGTTGAAGAAACGGGGCTGGGCGGTGGCCGGATTGGACCTGCAGCCGGCGACAGACTGTGACTACACCGCGCAGGTCGATGTCCGGGACCGGGATGCGGTTGCGGCAGCGGTGGTTTCGGTGGCAGACCGACTCGGACCGATCGATTGCGCGGTCTCCGTGGCCGGGCACTACGAGATGGTCCCGGTCGCAGAAATCTCGCCCGAGCAATGGACCAGGATGCTCCGGGTCCATCTAGGGGGCCTGTTCAACCTGTGCCGGGCCGTGCTTCCGGGAATGCTGGCCCGCGGTAGCGGTGCGGTCGTTGCGGTGTCGAGCGAACTGGCCGTCGGCGGCGGCGGTGGGGACGCCCACTACGCCGCGGCCAAGGGCGCCATCCTGGGGGTGGTCAGGAGCTTGTCCGCCGAGGTGGCCGGCCGAGGAATCCGGGTGAACGCCGTCGCGCCGGGGCCGACCGACACACCGCTGCTCGCACCTGATTCACCCTGGCGGGCAACGGAATATCTGCAGACCCTCCCGCTGGGTCGGCTGGTCACTCCGGCGGAAGTGGCTCTGTGCATCGCTTTCCTTGCCGAAGAGGGCTCGTTCTGCGTCGGCGAAGTTCTGAACCCGAACGCCGGAGCGGTGATCTGACATGCCCATGGATCCGCCGCTGGCCGGCAAGGTCGCCCTGGTCACCGGCGCCGCGCAGGGCATGGGCGCCGCCCACGCCCGACGGCTGGCCGCCTGCGGTGCTTCGGTGGCCGTCAACGACCTTCGCCCCTCGCCCGCGCTCACCGCGCTCGCCGTGGAGCTCGGCGGCATCGCGGCTCCCGGCGATGTGAGCAACCGCGACGAGGTGCACGATCTGGTGGCCGGCGTGCAGGACCAGCTCGGGAGTGTGGACGTGCTGGTTGCCAATCACGCCTACATGAGCATGGCCGCGCTGGTGGACTGTGATCCCACGGACTGGTGGAAGGTCGTCGACACCAACCTCGGGGGCACCTTCGATCTCATCCAGGCGGTGCTGCCCGGTATGCGCGGGCGCGGCGGCGGAAGAATCGTGGTCGTCTCCAGCGAGTGGGGCGTGACCGGATGGCCGGGCGCGACGGCCTACGCGGCCTCGAAGGCCGGATTGATCTCGCTGGTGAAGACCCTGGGGCGGGAACTCGCGCCGGAGGGGATCATCGTCAACGCGGTCGCTCCGGGCGTGACCGACACCGCGCAGCTCGAGGTCGACGCCCGCGATGCCGGGGTCAGCCTCGGTGAGATGCACGCCACCTATGCCGCGGGCATCCCGCTGGGCCGAATTGCCCAACCCGACGAGATTTCAGCTGTGGTCGCATTTCTCGCCGATTTTCGGATGTCGGCCGTCATCGGCCAGGTGGTCCAGGCCAACGGTGGATCGACCCGCAGCCGGGCCTGAAAGACCGCCGAGAAATGCTGAACAGCACCAGGAGCCGAGAGGACCGTTCCCCCGTGACCGAGCAGCACCAGCACTACCCCGACGGCGTTGTCGGGCAGATCGACGGGCAGCAGGTTCCGCGCTATGCGGGACTGACCACGTTCGCCCGGCTCCCCCGGTTGGCGGACGTCGGGAACTATGACGTCGCCGTCGTCGGCCTGCCCTTCGACAGCGGTGTCACCTATCGTCCGGGGGCGCGGTTCGGTCCGTCCCACATCCGGCAGGCCTCCCGACTCCTGCGGCCCTACAACCCGGCCCTGGACGCAGAGCCGTTCCGGAGCGCGCAGGTCGTCGATGCGGGTGACATTGCGTGCAACCCGTTCGACATAGGAGAAGCGCTGCAACAGATCGAGCTGGGCCTCCGGCAGTTGATCGGCGACGGTCGACCATTTCTCGGCCTGGGCGGAGACCACACCGTCGCGCTTCCTTCGTTGCGGGCCATCAACGCCGTGCACGGGCCGGTGGCTCTGGTGCACTTCGACGCCCATCTGGACACGTGGGACACCTACTTCAATGCCCCGACCACCCACGGAACCCCGTTCCGGCGCGCATCCGAGGAGGGCCTGCTGCTCAAGGGGAACTCCGCGCACGTCGGGATCCGCGGCTCGCTCTACGACCGCAAGGACCTGCTCGACGACGCCGAACTCGGGTTCACCATCGTGCACTGCCGCGACATCGACCGCATCGGCGTCGACGGAATCATCCAGCGGGTACTGGATCGGGTGGGGGAGGCCAAGGTCTACGTCTCGATCGACATCGACGTGCTGGACCCGGCTTTCGCCCCGGCCACTGGCACCCCGGAGGCCGGCGGGATGACCAGCCGGGAACTGCTGGCGGTGCTCCGGGGAATGGGCGGGCTCCCGATCGTCGGGGCGGACATCGTCGAGGTGTCACCGGCCTACGACCACGCCGAGATCACCGCCGTCGCCGCCGCCAATCTCGCCTACGAACTTGTCACCATCATGTCCACCGGCCGGTCCCGATGAGCGACCCTGCGATTGCGGTGTCCTGGCCGGCCGGGAAGAGCTCCGCTGCGTCGTTCAGTTTCGACATCGACGCGGAGTCGGCGGTGTTGTGGCGGGCCCCGCAGAACGCGCATCGGATGACCGTCATCAGCCACCAGGCGTACGGTCCGTTGGTCGGGGTCCCTCGCCTGCTCGGGCTGCTCGACAAACACCGGATCCGTTCCACCTTCTTCGTTCCCGGCTATACCGCTCATCGATATCCATCGGTGGTCAGAGATATCACCGCCGCCGGGCATGAGATCGCCCACCACGGCTACCTTCACGAGCAACCCACCGGTCTGACCGCCGCGGAGGAGGAGGTCGCCCTTGACCGCGGGCTCGAGGCCCTCGCCGAAGTCGCCGGCATCCGGCCGGTCGGTTATCGCGCCCCGATGTGGGACCTGTCCTGGCGGACCCCGGCGCTGCTCGCCGCCCGCGATTTCCTCTACGACTCGAGCCTGATGGACGCCGACCATCCGTATGAACTCGACGTGGGTAGCGGCGAACCGCGATCCATTGTGGAACTCCCGATCCAGTGGGCCCTGGATGACTGGGAGCAATTCTGCTTCGTACCCGACATTTCCGGCACTGGCCTCATCGAAACACCATCCAAGGCAAGGGAACTGTGGCAGGCCGAATTCGAGGGCCTGCGTTCGGTCGGCGGCTGCTGGGTCCTCACCAATCACCCGTTTCTTTCCGGGCGACCCTCCCGGGCACACCAGCTCGACGAACTCATGGCGCATGTGGTGTCGTGCTCGGACGTCTGGGTGGCCTCGCTGGAGGAGATCGCCCGCCACATCCGCAGCCTGGGACTGGAGCGGCGGACCGTGGATTTTCCCGCCAACCTGGAGTACTGACCTGCAGAAGTGATCTGATCTCAACACGGCCGCCTGATCGGTCAGACCTGAATCACCTGGAGGTCGGACAGGTCGGCCATGACATCGAAGTCGTGATCCTGGGTGACGACGGGAATGCCCACCGAAATCGCCGTGGCGGCTATCCACATGTCGTTGACGTTTGTGCGCCGCCGGGCAACGGCCAGGTGGACCCGGAGCCGAGCCCAGGCTTGCGCAACGGCGAGATCGATCGGGATCGGGTTCATCTCCGCTACCGCCATCAGGGTGACCAGTCGGCGTGCGCGCACGTCGAGATCCGTTGCGGCCAGAACACCCGCACTCAGTTCTGCGTGGGTGACGACGGAGACCGCCAACTGGTCGGGCAGACTCGAAGCCGACAGGCTCCGATTCTCCCTCGCGATGAACACCGAGGTATCCAGCAGGCCGCGCGTCATTGGATCGGGCCCAACTCCTCAGAGTCGGCGTCGAGCGACGCGAGATCGCCAGTCAGTCCTGGGTCGGCCTGGATGCGCGCCAGCTGTGCGACGAAGTCCGCTCTGGTCGTCCAGTGAGTTTTCCGGGGTGCGAGGGGTGCGATTCTGGCGACAGCCTCGCCGTTGACGGTGATCTCGATCGATTCGCCAGCGGCAGCTCGACGCAGAACTCCGGCCGTGTCGTTGCGCAGTTCGCGAGAGGCTACCCGTGTCATTCTACAAACGTAGCAGTTGTGTTGCACTTCCGAACTGGGTACCTCTGGCGCTGAATAAAGTTCACCGAGAGTGACGTTGATCTCGGAAGAGGATCATCGAGCGGGTGATTTGCCCCGGTTGACCTGAATGCCCTTACGCAGGAGGTCCAAAGTCCCTACCCAGGTACACCCGGTAGTGGCATACCTGAGGACAGAGCCGGCGGATCTGCACTCCATCCGTACGTACATCTTCCCCGGCCTTTCCGAGGGAGCGTCATGCGATCACTCCAGCCGATGACCTGGATCACCGACCCGACCCGGTTCGACTTCGGCAACGCCGACAAGCACGTACTGCTGATGGCACCCTGCCCGGGAACGGCCCGAGTCCCCGCACGAACATGCAGGTGAAGGTCTCGAGCGCAACCCCGGATGCCGCCTTCGACCGGCCGAACACCACGGCCGACCGGATGGGCGCACTCACCGCCGCCTTCGCCCACCACCTGGACGCCGCCGGTCAGCCGGCCGGCGTGTTCGAAGCCGGATCAGACCCGGTCGTCGTCGGCCAGGCCGCCTACAACTCGCGTAGGGCACGAACTTCTCCTCGACCGGCTACTGCAGCAGCCCGACCGCGCCGACCATGAAATGCGACGCCTACGCCGGCAGTCGACACGGTCACGTTCAGCCTCGACGGTGCCGCGGTCGGCGGACCGGTCACCCTCGACGCCACCGGCCGGGCAGCGCGGACCCCGTCCGCCCTGGCCGTCGGTAGCCACCCGGTTCAGCATCGACGGGAGGAACGTCGGCGTCCCGGTCGCTGTGAACAGCAGCGGGCACGCGGCCTTCGCGACCAGCACCCTGAGGCCGGTTGGCACACCGTCGCTGCGTTGTACCGCGGGGATGTCAACGTCACCGCCGGCACCAGTCCCGTTATCGCCCAACGAATCAGGTAGGTGCCAATCGGCGTGTGCCCGAACGGGGAGGAGCTCGCGCTCCTCCCCGTTCGGGGCCCGCGGGCCTTCCTCCGGCGGCCTTGCTGATCACTCGCCCGAGCCGGCCGGTCAAGAAACGGTCTTTGGTCCTGACTCTTCGGGACTTTCGACCCGGACGGTGCGGAGCCGGGGGCAAGCATGCTTGCAACGTCGGCCCGAGCCGGCAGCTGCAGTCAGTCTGACTGTGCAGAAGGATGCCGCCAAGTCTATTAGCGTCACAAAATAAATCAGCGAGGAAATGAAGGGGCACTGATGCCGACCTTGGGCTGTGCGGCGGTTGCTGTGCTCGTCGCGGCGTTGGTCGTCCGGTCGGCGTGACCGATAGCCAACTCAGGATCCGGACCGGCATCGTGGAGGTGCCGATCGAGCCGGATTCAATTCAGCGCCTGGCCTCCATGATTGCCCCGGACCGCAGCGCGGAACTTGGTCTCCTGGCGGACCGGGCGCGGCAGGTGTTGGCAGGCCGGACTGTGTGGAACATCAATTCCACGGCCCGCGGCGGCGGCGTCGCCGAGATGTTGCAGACCCTGCTGGGGTACGGGCGGGGCGCCGGCGTGGACACCCGATGGTTGGTTCTGGATGGTGATCCCGAGTTCTTCGCAATGACGAAACGCTTGCACAATTGGCTGCACGGTGACCCAGGGGACGGCGGCCCCCTGGGCGATCGGGAAGGCGCACACTACCGCGCCGTGATGACCCGGAATCAAAGTTGGGTGATTGGGCTGATCCGGCGCGGGGACATCGTAATGCTGCACGACCCGCAGACCGCTGGTCTGGTCGACGGGCTGAAGTCGGCAGGCGCTGTCGTCGTCTGGCGCTGTCACATCGGCAGCGACACGTCGAATTCGTACACGGAGCAGGGATGGAATTTTCTACGCCCCCTGGTGCAGAAGGCCGATGCCTTTGTGTTCTCCCGTGCGTCGTACGCGCCGGCGTGGGTGCCGACCAGTCGCCTCGCGATGATCGCGCCGTCGATCGATCCGTTCTCGTCGAAGAACGAGTCGCTCGACGTCGCGGAGGTCCGAGACATCCTGCGGCGGGCAGGGCTGCTCGTCGGCCGGACCGATGCGGAACCACCGGGGTCCCACCCGCCCGGCGACCAGCGTCCAGCCGTTCGGGCACGTCGTGACCTGATCGTGGAGGGAGCGCCGATCTCCTTCGATGACCGGCTGGTCGTCCAGGTGAGCCGTTGGGATCGGCTGAAGGACATGGCCGGCGTCCTGACCGGTTTTGCCGCTGTCGAAACGCCGGATGATGTCCATCTGATGCTGGTCGGACCTGATCTCGGCGGCGTCACCGACGACCCGGAAGGCGCGGCGGTGCTGCAGGAGTGCCGGGACATTTGGCGGACCCTGCCAACTGCGGTGCGGTCACGCGTTCACCTGGTTTGTCTACCGATGGACGACGTGCGGGAAAACGCATTGATGGTCAACGCCATTCAGCGGCACGCCGCTGTGGTCGTGCAGAAGAGCCTGGCCGAAGGATTTGGGCTCACCGTGACGGAAGCTTTGTGGAAAAGCAGACCTGTGATTGCCGGGGCGGTCGGGGGGATACGGGATCAGATCACCGACGGACAACAGGGGACCCTGCTCTCCGATCCCCACGACCTCGCCGCCTTCGGTGTCGCACTGCGCCGGATGCTCGCCGATCCCGAGGGCGCCGCCCGGCAGGGCGCCGTGGGACACGAGCGGGTCCGCGATCACTACCTCCCGGATCGGCATCTCCGCCAATTCCTCGACCTGTTCACCGATCTCATGACCCCGACTTCTGGGGGCCGACTAAACCCGCCCGTGGACACAGCGCCGCCGCCACCCGGCCGCAGGCCTGACCTCACCTGACCTGATCGGCGCGGGGGGCGCCGGCGCTGTGAGGTGTTGTCGGAGCGGCGCCTCAAACTCCTGCGGAGAGGCCGTTCGTAGCGACGAGATGTGTTGATAAATTTGCGCTTTCGGGCTCGGATCTCGGTACCGGGGGAGCGGCGGGCGTTGCGGCTGCGGCCTCCCGGGCCAGGAAGGATCCGAGTTCGGCGATGGTCGTCATCAACGGCGCCGGGAACACGACCGTGGTGTTCTTGTCCACCCCGATCTCCACCAGCGACTGCAGGTTGCGCAGTTGCAGGGCGAGCGGATGCGCCATCATGATGTCCGACGCGGCTCCGAGGGCAGCTGCGGCCATCGATTCGCCTTCGGCGTTGATGATCTTCGCCCGCTTCTCCCGCTCCGCCTCGGCCTGCCGGGCCATGGCCCGTTTCATGGTGTCGGGCAGCTGAATGTCCTTGAGCTCGACCAGGGTGACCTCGATGCCCCAGGCCACGGTGGTGACGTCCAGGATCTCCCGGATGTCGAGGTTGATCTTGTCCGTTTCGGAGAGCGTCTCGTCGAGGGTGTGCTGACCGACCACCTTTCGGAGGGTGGTCTGGGCGATCTGATCGATGGCTGAGTAGACGTTCTCGATCGCCACCACCGACTTGACTGCGTCGACCACCCGGAAGTAGGCGACGGCCGACACGTCGACGCTGACGTTGTCGCGGGTGATGATGCCCTGCGACTGGATCGGCATCGTCACGATCCGCAGCGACACGCGGCGCATCACGTCGATCACCGGGACGATCACCCGGAGGCCGGGAGCGCGCACCCCGATCACCCGACCGAGACGGAAGAGCACGCCCTGCTCGTACTGCTTCACCACCTTCAGCGCCATCGCCAGCAACAGCAGGAAGACGATGACCATGACGAAAACCACGGTGAGGAACGTATTCATCGAACGCTCTCCCGGATTTCGTCGATGGCGGCCAGCACAGTGACGGCGGCCTGGGCCAATGTCTTTCCCTTGGCCGGAACGACCTTCTCGGCCTTGAGGGCCTGCTCGACCAGGGCGATGCGGTTCTCGTACATGCTCATGAGGTTGTCCTTAGGTCAGAGGTGTGGCCGGCCGGTCCGCATGACCGGTCACTTCATGGTTGCCCAGCCGGATCGCCGGTCATAGGGGCGAAGGTCCCGATCGTGGGAAATCGGCTATCGGGTTGGGTGCTGGCCACCACTCGGAATCGTGAACTGGTCGACCTCGACCCATTCGACGCTCACGACGGTCGACCCCCCGACGGTCGGCGCATCCACCAGTGGCGGATGCAGTCGTGCTCCTCGCTGTGCGCGTCGACGCGATCGGTGATCCTCGCCGCAAGCCCCTGGCCCAGGTGCCCAATTGAGCGAGGACCGTCATCCTGGCGTGAGTCCGGTACCGCCGACGATGAACTACGGGTGGACGATGATTTTGACGGCGGTTTCGTTGTGATGGATGAGGGTCTCGAATCCGTCGCTGATCAGCCGGTCCAGCGGAATCCGGGCGCTGATGAAAGGCGCCAGATCGATTTTCCCGTCCTGCACCAGTTTGATCGTGGCGGGATGGTCCCGGACATAGGCGATGGTTCCGCGCAGATCGATTTCTTTGAGCACCAGCTTCTGCATGTCGACCGTCGCCGGGTGGCCCCAGATGGACACGTTGACCACCACCCCGCCCGGGCGGACCCCGTCCAGCAGCTGGTCCAGAACGGCGTTGACGCTGGAGCATTCGAATCCCACATCGGCGCCGGCGCCCCCGGTGAGCTCGCGAACCCGGGCGACCACGTCGTCCTGGCTCGGGTCCAGGACGTGATCGGCCACCCCGGTCGAGAGCGCAATGGACTTCCGTGCGCCGCTGAGCTCGGAGACGATGACGGTGAGTCCCTCGGCCTTCAGCACGGCGCACAGGAGCAGCCCGATCGGGCCGGCCCCGCCGACAAACGCGACATCGCCTGCCTTGGCGCCACTTCGGACGAAGGCGTGGTGCCCGACGGACAATGGCTCGATCAGCGCCGCCTGGTCGAGCGGGATGTTCCCGACCGGATGGACCCAACGCTGTTCGACGACGATCTTCTCGCTCAGCCCGCCGCCGCCGCCGGCCAGCCCGATGAAGCCCATCTTGACACACAGGTTGTACCGGCCGGCCACGCACGGCGCACACTCACCGCAGGCGAAATAGGGCTCCACCACGACGTTCTGACCTACGGCGAGTTCGGTGACGCCGCTACCGAGCGCGGTGATCGTCCCGGAGAACTCGTGGCCCATGGTGACCGGTTCCTCCTCGTGTGACAGCGGGTGGGGATGGCCGGCAGCCGGGATGAAGATCGGGCCCTCCAGATACTCGTGCAGATCGGTCCCGCAGATACCGCACCAGGCCACGTCGATCGCCACCGCGCCGGGTCGCAGCACCGGCTCGGGGATTTCCTCGATACGGATGTCCTTGCGTCCGTGAAAACGTGCAGCCTTCATCGTTGCCCTTCGGTCGTCGAGGTCGGGCCGCAAAACGCGGCCCACCTTTCTCGACTCAACTCCCCAACCCGGGCCGCCGGCAGGGCCGAAGGACCCCACAGATGAGCCGAACGTCCTGCCCGCCGGAATCAACCCGGCATCTTGGTAGCGTTGCCATTTCGCGCCATCCCGCCCCGAGCTCGCTTTTGGGTCGCCCTTTTCCGACGAAAGTTACCGACATCATCAGAGGGGTTCACCACGTGAGCACTGCAGCCGGGCTCAGGTCGCTCTCCTCGTATCCATCAACGCCTCGATGATGGCCGACCGACGGGTGGGGCGCCGCCCAACGGTGGTACTGGGTGTCAGCGGCGGAATTGCCGCATACAAGGCGTGCGAAATTCTCCGATTGCTGCGTTCGGCGGGCGCGGAGGTGACCGTCGTGCCCACTGCCGCTGCGCTGAAGTTCGTCGGTGCCGCGACTTTCGAGGCGTTGTCGGGCCGCCCGGTGGCGACCGAGGTCTTCACCGACGTCCCCCACGTCGCCCACGTGGCAACAGGTCAAGTGGCCGACCTGGTGGTGATCGCCCCGGCAACGGCCGATTTGTTGGCGCGAGCCGCTACCGGCCGGGCCGACGACCTTTTGACCGCAACACTTCTGGTGACGAGGGCACCGGTGTTGATGGCCCCGGCGATGCATTCCGAGATGTGGCAGCACCCGGCCACCACCGCGAACGTCGCAGTGCTCCGGAGCCGCGGCGTCACCGTTCTCGACCCGGCGGTCGGCCGGCTGACCGGCGCCGACTCCGGGGTGGGCCGACTGCCGGAGCCGCAGCACATCGTCGCCGCCGCGCTGCTGCTGCTCCTGCGGCCGGACGCGCTGCCCAGGGATCTCGCCGGCCGCCGGATCCTGGTCACGGCCGGCGGCACCAGGGAACCGCTCGATCCGGTTCGGTACCTGGGCAACAGGTCGTCGGGCAAGCAGGGTTTCGCCATCGCGCTGGTGGCGGCTGCCAGGGGCGCCGAGGTGACGCTGATCGCGGCGAACACGGCTCTCGCCGGCCCACCGGGGGTCACCGTGGTGGCCGTCTCCGACGCCCGCGATCTGCAGCGCGAGGTCATGGACCGGGCCGCCGGGGTGGCCGCGGTGGTGATGGCCGCCGCAGTCGCCGACTTCCGGCCGAAAGAGAAGTCCGGCGTAAAGATCAAGAAAGCCGCGCGTACAGAGCCGGCCGCCTTGGAACTCGTCACCAATCCGGACATCCTGGCCGGGCTCGTCGCCGCCCGGAAGGGCAGTCGGCCGGTGCCGGTGATCGTGGGATTTGCCGCCGAGACCGGCGACGAGCACGGATCGATCCTCGACCACGGAATGGCCAAGCTGGCCCGCAAGGGCTGTGATCTGCTGGTCGTCAATGCGGTCGATCAGGGCCGTGGCTTCGAGGTCGACGACAATTCCGCGACCATCCTGGCCCGCGACCCGGCCCACCGGGTCGACGTGCCCCTGGGGCCGAAAACCGCTCTCGCCGCGGTGATCTGCGACGAAATCTCCCGTCTGATCAGGTCTGTGGACGCCGGCTTGTCACCTCCGGCGTAGGAGCCGATCCAGCGCGGCCTCGGCGTCTTCCGACCCCGCGTCGCTGAGCTCCTGCAGGCGACGAAGATCTCTTCCGGCGACGGCCCGTCCAGTCAGGAGCAGACCCGCCCGCCCACTTCCTTCGTCCAGCAGCTCTGACAGCTCGTCGACGTCGCCCCGTTCATCGGCAAGATCCGCCAGCCGATCCATGGCCGCCTCGTTTCCGGCGTCCGCCAGGTCGCGCAGCGCTTCCCGGTCGCCCTGCCCCACCGGCGACATGTCGGCCTCGTTCCCAATCTCGTTCTCCTGCTGATTCTCCATGTCACCATGGTCAAGGTTCCACCTGCTGGAAGGTCAAGACCGGAAGGAGTTGTCGATGCTGACGATCGGCCAGCTCACCCGCCACACTGGCGTCCCAGCACGCACTATCCGCTTTTATCACGCCAAAGGCGTGCTGCCCGAACCCGCCCGAGACCGGTCCGGCTACCGCCGCTACACCGCTCACGACGCCGCCGCGTTGGTCAGGATCCGAACCATGGGCGCCGCCGGCGTTCCCCTCGCCGACATCCAGCGACTGCTCGCCGCCACGCCGGAGCAGTTCCACGCCGCTCTCGGCGACATCCAGAACCGCCTTGACCAACGCATCCGGGAATTGCAGGACACCCGGATCCGACTACGCGAGCTGGCAGTCGGTTCCGCCGACCTTCTCCCCAACGGCGTCGCCGAATATCTGCAATTACTGCGCGATATCGGGCTCAGTCAACAATGGATCGACATGGAGTCCGAACTGTGGATACTCCTGTTTGCCACCCGCCCCGACATGGCCGCACAATTGCTCGCCGACCAGCACCAGGCAAAGACCCAAAAAGGGGTGCAGGACATCTACCGCGCCTACGACAACGCCCGTGACCTCGCCCCCGCCGACCCGCGCCTGCGCGATCTGGCCGACCGCATCGCGAAAGCGACTCGAGCTCGTTACCCCAGCGGTGAGTTGCCAATTCCTGACAACCCCGACCCGATCGCCGATCTCATCCAGGAATTCGTCAACGATGCCTCGCCGGCCTGGCGCACTCTCGACCGGCTGATCAGGGCCAGGCTCGCCCGCTGAACTACAGCGGTCAGCCACTCAGGCGGGGACGGCGTCGCGAAGCCGTCGTTCATCCCCCCTCCGCAGGGCCTGGGAGTACAACTTTGTGTCGAACCAGGTGGGGAAGGCGCGGGCCAGGCTGGTCGGGCCGAGGAAGCGGGCGTGGCCGTTGGCGATCAGGTCGCGGAACGGCACGAGCCCGATGAGCCAGCGATGCATCTGGGCCGCGTCGGCCTGCAGGGCGAGGTCGACAGCCAGGCCCTGGTCGTCCTTGCAGACCGTCATGCCCTGGCGCTCGATGTCGAGCCAGCCCTGGGCCCCGCCGGTCCCGGTCAGGACGAGATGCACCACCGTTCGCGCGGCCGGCAGCTTTGCCGGAATGGCGATCTGATGGGTGCGCCAGATCAGCGACAGCCCGTCGCAGTCCTCCTCGGTAGGGTCGCCGAACACCCATTCGGCGGCCCAGTGACCCATCGCCCACACGATCGGCGTGAGTGCCTGACCCGCGGCCGTCAACTCATAAGCCCCCGCCAGGCCCGGTCGGCCCGCGTCATGCGTCATCAGTCCGCGCCGCTCGAGGTCGCGGAGTCGCTGGGCCAGCAGGTTCCGACTGACCCTCGGTATGCCACGATGGATTTCGTTGAATCCACGGGCACCGAGCATCAGCTCGCGAATGATCAACGGTGTCCACCGGTCGCCCAGCACGTCGACCCCACACGCGATCGGGCAGTACTCCCTACGGCTCACCATCAGCCCATCGTCCCTCACGCCGACCGCTGCCGGTAGTACGAATTCTGCACCGCCCGCCGGGCCTGGACCGGCCCGACTTCCCGCCTGTCGGCTTCGTTTGCGCCGGTCGCCGACCGGGTCGAGGCGAACCTCGGTGGTACGAGATTGCCACTCGCCCCGGTGCCTGGGCTCGTCGCATTCTGGGTTCCAGGACGTCAGGTCCATCAGGGACCTGCGCCGACGACGAGCCTTCGTCCGAATCACTTCAGGAGATGTGTCATGAACACCGAATTGTCGACAACCGCAACCGAAGCCGTGGTCCACGCCCACCTGCAGGCCTTTCTGGAACAGCGGGGCATCGCCGCGATCGTCAAGGACTATGACGAATCCGCCCGGTTCTACACCGAAGCCGCTGTCTATGAGGGAAAAGAGGAGATCGGTGGCTTCTTCGCCGAATTTCTGACAGCTCTGCCGGAAGGGGCAATCGATCGCTTTTCGCTCAGAACGCTGCGGGTCGACGGGAACATCGCCTTCATCACGTGGAGCGTGGGCAGCGAGATCCCGCTGGGCACAGACACCTTCGTCGTTGCAGAAGGCAAGATCATCTCGCAGACATATGCCATGTACGCAGTGCCGGCCCAGTAGATCTTGCCTCATCAGGCCCGACGGCAGTCATTGTCCGAGCTGGTCGCGCATCGCGTCGAACGTCGGTTGCCGGTCCCGTTCGATGTGGGCGTAGGCCACGGACTCGGCAACGCGCTCGTTGCCCGAGGCGATCGCGTCCCGTACTGCGATGTGGTCGTGAAAGGCCTCCTCGGCGGGCAGGCTGCTGCTCAGGAAGAAAAGCCAGGTCATCCGGCCCGAAACGGTCCTCATCAGTCGGAGCATCAGGTCGTTGCGGGCGGTCTCGACGACGGCCTCGTGAAAGGTCGTGCTCTTCAAGGCGATCGCATAGGCGTCCCCGGTTTGGACAACCCGCTGCGAGGCGTCCAGCGCGGCGTTGAGTCGGTCCATCGACTCACCTGCCGCGACCTGCCTCGCCGCGTGCCGGGCCGCACCGACCTCGAGGGACAGTCGAACGTCGAACAGGTCGTCGACGGCCTTGACATCCCACCGCACCACCGCGGCGCCTCGCCGGGGAAAGGTGTGGACGAAGCCGTCCCGCTCCAGCAGCGGGACGGCTTCCCGCAGCGGCACCCGCGAGACCTGCAGTTCCTCTCCGATGCGTTGCTCCGGAAGCCGGCTGCCCTGCGGGTACTGACCCAGGATGATCCGCTCCCGCACGGTGGAATAGATGTGCCGGGACAGGGACAGCATCGATGGGGCCGCTGCGGTCTGGGACATGGTTGCTCTTTCCCCCATGAGTCGGCGTCGATGTCGGCACCCGCGGCCTCTATCGAGGGCGGGGGCCGCACCCCGACGACGTGCGGCCCCCGCGTCGCGTGGTGCTCGTTCGCGACATTCAGTTGGCTTATTTGGCGCCGCCGAGTTTGGAGAAGTCCAGCTCGTTCGCGCCGAGGTTCTGGCTCTCGGCCACCCCGGTCAGCCACTTCTGCCCGAGCACCCAGTCCTTGTTGTAGGAAAGGTTGAAGAAGCAGCCGGTCTTGCCGTAGAGATCGCCGGCCTTGACATAGGCGGCGGTGTCACCGGTCTTGACCGCCTGGTTGAGCAGGTTGTTGACCTCGTCGGACTGGCAGCCGAAGTAGTTGATGCCGCCCTTGGCGTCCCAGAAGACGTGACCCCACATGTATGGGTCGCCGCCGTCCGGGCCGTTGTTGCCGTCGATGAAGGCGTCCGGCCCGGTCGGCGGGTCGTTGATCCAGCCGAACACGGTGGACGTGTCGTAGCCCTGGGCGGTGGCGGTCAGCCCGTCCGTCTGCAGGTTGGCCGTGACGATGTTGGCCATCGACTGCGCGTTGACATTTCCGTTGGCATATCCGATCACCAACTTCTTGTTGGCGGTGCCGGGCAGTGCAGCGACATATGTCTTCAGCGCCGATTTCTCGAAGGTGATGGCCTGCTTGTCACCGCCGCCGGCGACCACCCCCTTTGCGTACATCGTGATGGCGGGTTCGGAGCGCTTCCCGAGAACCTTGCCGACCAGCGCACTCTGGTCGATCGACTTGAGGAACGCCACCCGGGCAGCAGCCGTTTTGAAGAATTCATGGCTCGAATTCACCGTCACCAAGGCGCCCTGCAAGGTGGGCAGGAAATAGTTTGCTGCGTTGGCCGCCTTCGAGTACTTATCCA
>JBBRDH010000087.1:0-22133 GCA_038204125.1 Mycobacteriales bacterium | reverse complement strand
AGCGCACCGGACTGGGGGCCGGAGCGCGAGGACCGGAATTGACCGGCTGACCAGACGGAACGCCCTCCGGAAGGGGCGCTCGCAGCCGGCGACGCATCCACCCGAAGATCCGCTCCTGAGCGCCTTTCGAAGCTCGGTTCGAGGCCACCAACAATGACCGGAAGGGCCTTACCAGCCCAGCGTCGCGTCCCGGAGCCGGCCGTACTGCTCGCGGACCGCAGGGGTGGGGTCCGCCTCGAACGTCGACGAGGCCGCCGCGGCCCACACCGGTGGGGTGGCAGCGCCGGACAGGGCCCAGGCGGCCTGCCTGGCGGCGCCGAGGGCGACATATTCGCCGGGCTCGAGCACCTGCACCTGCTGGCCGAAAACGGCCGGTGCCAGCTGCTGGACGGCCGCATTCCGGGAGCCGCCGCCGATCATCAGCACCCGCTCCGGCCGCACCCCCAGCGCATCCACCCCGTCGGCCAGCGAACACAGCAGAGCCTCGACGGCCGCCCTGGCGAAGTTCTCCCGGCTCACTCCCGACGTGAGACCGGCGAGCACTCCGCTGGCACTGGGCCGGTTCGGGGTGCGTTCGCCGTCCAGGTACGGAAGGAGGCTGAGACCGCCTGCACCCGGTTCGCCGGCCAGGGCGAGCCTCGCGAACTCGGCGTGGTCCACCCCGAGCAGCAGGCCCACCACGCTCAGGATGCGGGAGGCGTTGATCGTGCAGACCAGGGGCAGATAGCGCCCGGTGGCGTCGGCGAATCCGGAGACCGAACCTGTCGGGTCCGCCGCGGCAGTGTCCGCCAGGCAGAAGGCGGTGCCGGAAGTGCCGATCGAGACCACCACATCGCCGGGCCCGATCTCCAGACCCAGTGCGGCCGCCATATTGTCCCCCGTGCCGGCCGACAGCAGCGCGCCGGATACGGTCCGGCCGGCCGCCTCGCCAGGGGCCACCAGCCGCGGCAGCGCCGGGGCCGAGCCGCGGTCCAACGCCCAGGCGGCGACCTCGGGCAGCCACGCCCGCCGGCTCGGCGAGTAGTAGCCGGTGCCGGATGCGTCGCCGTGATCGGTGGTCTGCTCCGCACCCGTGTCCGCCCCGCCGGCCAGCTTCCAGGTCAGCCAGTCGTGCGGAAGCAGTACTGCGGCGGTCCGCTCCGCGTTCTGCGGTTCGTTCTCGGCCATCCATCTGAGCTTGGTGACGGTGAAGGCGGCCGCGGGGACGGAGCCGATCAGGTCCGCGCAAGCCTGCGCACCACCGAGGTGCGCCACCACGGTGTCGATCTGCGGCGCCGATCGGAGGTCGTTCCAGAGCAGAGCCGGGCGGATCACCGCGCCGGCCGGATCCAACGCCACCATCCCGTGCTGCTGACCGCCGACACCGATGGCGGCGGCCCGGTCCAGCAGGCCGGAACCGGCCCGCTGCAACGCCTCCCACCACAGCTCGGGATCCACCTCGGTGCCCGCCGGGTGTGGCGCCGTTGCTTCGTCGACGACGACGCCATCGGCAGCGCGGACCAGCAACACCTTGGTGGACTGGGTGGACGAGTCGATTCCGGCGACCAGGGTTTCACTCACCCGTTCATCCTGTCGGTCGGCGCAGGCTTCGTCCAACCGGCCCCGGCAGCGCGACCGATCAGGCCGTGACCTGCCGCTGGACGGCAACCGAGGTCGGGTCGTTGATCATCGAACCGGCGTGGGCCGCGCCGATCGCCGGGGCGTCGAAGCCCAGCGTCGAGAACTCCACCCGGCAGGCCGAAATGGAGCCGCCCAGCACCCGGGAACTCATCTCCCGGGTCAGCGCCTGCACCATGTATCTCTGCAGGACGGCGAAGTGCCCGCCGAAGATCAGCACCTCCGGGTCGAGCACGTTGGCCAAGACCGACGCACCGATGCCGAGCCAGCGCCCGACCTCCTCCAAGGCCCGGAGGGTCCGCTCGTCACCTGCCTCCGCCCGGCTGATGATCTGATCGAGCAAGGACGCCAGATCGCCGGTATGCCGGCGCAACGCGTCGTCCTCCCCGGCCACCGCTTCGACCACGGCCTTCATCCCGACCGCTGTCTCCCAGCAACCGCGCCGCCCGCAACCGCACGGCCGGTCCGCCGGCCCGATCGGCATGTGTCCGACCTCGCCGGCGAAACCTGTTGCGCCTCTAACGATCCGGCCATCGATGATCATCCCGGCGCCGACTCCGACCTCGCCGACCAGGTACAGCAGGTCGGCGGAGCCGGCAGAGGGTCCGGCCGCATACTCGGCCATCGCGCCCAGGTTCGCGTCGTTGTCCACAGCTATCCGGGTGCCCGGCCAGGCCAGCCGGCCCATCAGGCTGTGCACGACGTCGACGTCCCGCCAGTGCAGGTTCGGGGCGAACGACAGGATGCCGCCGTTGATATCGATCAGACCGGGCAACGACACGTAGAGCGTCTGCACCTGTTCGACCTGCGCGGCACAGTCGACGACCAGGCCGGCGGCAAGTTCGGCGACCTTGGCCAAGGCTCGGGCCGGGCCCAGCTCGATCATCGGCAGCACCAAGCGTCGGCGGGCCAGCACCTTTCCGGTGAGATCGGTGATCACCCCGGCGGCGTACTGCACGTTCAACTCGAGGCCGATGCACCGGACCGTCGCCGTGTTGACCTCGATGGCCCGGCCCGGTCGGCCGACACCGCTGCGCTGGATCCGGCCCTGCGTCACCAGTCCTCGCTCGACCAGTTCGGCGACCAGACTGGACACGGTCGCCTTGTTGAGCCGGGTGTCATCAGCCAGCCGGGCCCGGGACCTGGGACCGCCGCTGATCAGCGAGCGCATCAGCAGGCCCAGGTTCAGCCGTCGGACAGTGGCCTGGTCGGCCGGGGAAGCCGGGTCCGCTGACCGCGCATGGTGCCCGGCCGAACGTTTGGCCTCAATGCCCTTCCCCTCGTGCCGATCCGGCCGCGGGTGTTTCGTCACCGGTGTTCAGTCACGGGAGTTTCCGTCCCTGGTGTGCGGCCGTCAGCGGGTTCGGCCGGTGGCCGGACCTGACGGCGGCTACGTTCTGGCTGCCGACGTCGACCCGACGCGCCGCCTGGACAGCGCGTCGATCGAGGCAGCGATGATCAGCACCCCGCCCGTGACGAGGAAGGTGAACCCGGCCGAGTAGCCGAGCAGGCCCAGCCCGTTGGTGATCATCGAGATGAGCAGCGCACCCACCGCCGCCTGGACCAGTCGACCGCGACCGCCGAAGAGGCTGACGCCGCCGACCACCGCAGCTCCTACTCCCTGCAACACGATGTCGCGACCGGTGGACGACTGGACTACGCCGGTCTGGCTGATGGTGAACAGACCCGAGACGACCGCAAGCAACGAGCAGAGGACGAAGGCCACCATCCGCACCCTGACGACGCTGATACCAGCACGTCTCGCAGCCTCCGGGTTGCCGCCGACCGCGTAGATGTGTAGGCCGAACCGCGTTCGGTCCAGCATCAACTGGCCCAGCCAGAGGATCGTCAGAGCGATCGGCACGACGATCGGCACACCTTCGATGCGCAGGACACCGAGGGACCGGTTCTTGTTCAGCAGGATCACCACGAGAATGCCGCCCACGGCCAGTGCGCCCACCCGGGCCACCAACAAGCTGAGTGGCCGGACGGGCATCGCGCTGGCGAGCCGGCGGCCGCGGTCGTAGAGACCTGTCAGCAGCGAGACGGCGACGATGACGATCACCATGAGCCAGCCGGCCCATCCGGGCATGGATTTGTTCATGATGGCGGCCACGGCGGGCGTCTGCACGGCGTAGGCGCCGGCGTCGCCGAGCAGGACGAGCATCAGGCCTTGGAAGCCGAGGAACAGGCCGAGGGTGACCACGAACGATGGAATGCCGATTTTGGCGACGAAGTAGCCGATGAAGGTGCCGATCAGGGCGCCAACCAGCAACGCGACCGCGAACGCGGCGACCCAGTTCCAGCCTTTGTCATTGACGAGTTTGATGAAGACGGCCATTCCGACGCCGCCGGTAATCCCGGCGGAGAGGTCGATCTCGGTCAGAATGATGACGAACGTCAACGCGATGGACAACATCATCAGCGCAGCCGTCTGGGTCATCAGGTTCGCAATGTTTCCCTTGGTGAGAAAGAAGGGACTCAGGACAGCCAGGATGACGCCGAGGACCACCAGACCGGCGAGGGCGGGCAACATGCCCATCTCGCCGCCGCGGATTCGCTGGATCGAGGCCCGGACCTGGTCGCCAACCGTGCCCTCGTGGCCAGTCGCGATGATGTGCGGCGACGCCGCGGCGATGGTCGCGGCCGCAGTGTTCGTCCCGGGGTTCGAGGACTTGTCCATGTCGGCAGTCACGCGAGCACCTCCTCGGGGACAGTGCCCTGCGCGACCTTGGTGCCGGTGATGTAACCGATCACGTCGTCGTAGTGGGTGGCCTTAGCGTCGAGTTGGGCGACCATGGAACCGAGATACAGCACGTTGATGTAATCGCTGACCTGGAACACGTCTGCCAGGTTGTGGCTGATGATCAGCACACCGACGCCCTGATCGGCGAGTCGCCGGACCAGCGCCAGTACCTGCGCGGTCTGCGCAACGCCGAGTGCCGCGGTGGGCTCGTCGAGGATCACCACCTTCGCCTTCTGCAGGACTGCACGCGCGATCGCCACGGTCTGCCGCTGACCGCCGGACAGGGACGACACCTTCTGCCGGACCGATTTCATGGTCCGCACCGATAAACCCTGCAAAGTGGCCGCCGCGTGCTTCTCCATCTCGGCGCCGTTCAGCATGCGGTGATAGGTCTCCTCGCGCCCGAGGAACATGTTCATCACGATGTCCAGATTTTCGCAGAGTGCGAGATCCTGGTACACCACCTCGATCCCGAGCCCGGAGGCATCCTGTGGTGAGGAAAGAGTGACCGGGTGGTCCTCGAAGAGCACATCCCCGCTGTCATAGGGCTGCGCGCCGGACAGGCCCTTGATCAGAGTGGACTTCCCGGCGCCGTTGTCGCCGACCAGTGCGCTCACCTTGCCGGCGTGGATCTTGAGACCTACGCCCTTCAAGACCTCGACCGGGCCGAAGCCCTTCCGAACATCACGCAGCTCTATGAGGACGGCCATTGTCTCTCCCTAACACTGTCTCTCCGTGACACCTGTGATTTCCCCTTGCGGCGCCTATCCACTCAGCCCGCAGTCATCTCGGCTGTGCGATGCGGTGGTTGCCGGCACCATGCGTGCCGGCAACCACCAGCGGCCCCTACTGCTTTTCGTCGTTACTTGATGTTGGCCGCCGTGCAGGCTGCCGCGACAGGTCCGGTGCAGACGTCGGAGACCTTGGCAGCCCCGTCCTTGAAGATCACATCCATGTTCTTGGCATCGACGACGACCGGCGTCTCGGCAATGAACGGTGTGCCGTCGGCAGCCGTCTTCGTGGTCGTCACCTTCTCGCCCTTGGCCAACTTGATGGCCGCCTCGACCGCGGCTGCCGCCTCCAGCTGGAAGGGCTTGTACACAGTGGCGGTCTGCTTGCCGAGCAGGATGTTCTGCAGGCCGATGGGGGATCCGTCCTGCCCGCTGACGGGGACCTTCAGGCCATTCTTGTCGAGCACCTGGATCACGCCACCGGCGTTGGTGTCGTTGGCTACCCACACGGCATCGACCTTGCCGGAGAGCGCGGTGTAGGCCTGTTGGAAGGACACCCCGGATTTCGCGGCGTCCCAGATGCCCGGCGTTTCGAATGCCGGTTTGACCAGCCCGGCGGCCTTCATGGTCTTGTCGGCGCCGTCATGGAACTGCTTGGCATTACCATCCGCCGGGTCGCCGCCCACGTAGACGACGCTCGCCTTGGAGATGTCCTTGCCTGCGGTCTTCAGTCCGTCGACCACCATCTGGCCCTCGAGTTCACCGACGTGGAAGTTGTCGAACGAGATGTAGAGGTCCGCGCCCTTGATGGGCCGGTCGTAGGCGATCACCGGAATCCCTTGCGCGTGAGCCTTCGTCGTGACCAGCACCCCGGCGCCGGTGAGGTCGACGAGCAGGATCACCGCGCAGCCCTTGGTGAGCATCTGGTCCCCGAGGGTCGCGTACTTGCCGGTGTCGGCGAGCGCGTTCTGGACATCGGTGGTGAACCCGGCCGCCGCGAAGGCTTTGGTCAGTGCGGGACGATCGCCGTTCTCCCACCGGCTCGAGGAGTCGGCATCGGGAAGTAGGACACATGCGTTCTTGCCGGTCGAAGGTGCACTCGCACCCGCACTCGAACTTGCGCTACCCCCACTCGAACTGTCGGTGGCAGCGCTCGAACCTGCGCCACCCGCGCTCGAACTGTCGGTGGCAGCGCTCGAACCTGCACTGGTTGTACTGGGGCTCGTGCTGGCCGTGGTCGAACTCCCGCACCCGGTCAGGGCGACGAGACCAACCGCAGCAACCGCGGCGATCCCGGAGATCCGCAACTTCATCTGTGCTCCGCTCATCCGTTCATCATCGAACGGCTCGAAAGATTTTTCGGCCGCTATCGACCTTTGGGCAGTCAACTGACAAATGTGCCAGCTCGTCAAGGGATCGGGGGTCTGAAACTTTTTCGTTATTGATACGTAGCCGTGAGGCGGAACGCCGAGGGTGCCACATCCCGTCGCTTCCGACGCTCGGTCCGCCGCCCGACTGGTGACCGGATCGCCGGCGACAGCAAGCTGCGACCTGGTCGGGCGCTATGGTCGACATGGCCGCGTTGCGCCCAAGGGCCAACGCTGCCAACCATTGTCATCGAGCATTGTCACCATCGAGACGGTCGAGGTCAGATGAGGTTCAGTGACGGCTACTGGCTGGTCCGGCCCGGATTCACTGTGGACCACCCCGCCGAAGCCCATGCCATCAGTGTCCGGCAGGACGCCGTGCAGATTTTGGCGCCGGTTCGCCCGGTCCGCTCCCGCGGAGACACCCTGAACCGCGCGACCGCGACCGTCACGATCAACTCGCCCCTGGCGGACGTCCTGCGAGTGCGTATCGCCCACCACACCGGGGGTCTGGACCGTGGGCCGTTCTTCGAGCTTCCCGGAGGCGGCAACCCGCCGGTCACCATCCACACCCGAGGCACCACCGATGCCGACGGGACGGCGAATCTTTACGGCGGTCCAGATGTCGGCGGTGCAGATTTCGGCGGTGCAGATTTCGGCGGTGCAGATGCCGACGGCACCGCGGCCCCCGGCGCCGTCATCACCTCGGGCCGCTTGACTGCCAGGATCGACGCGAATCCGCTGCGGATCGACTTCGAGCGTGACGGCGAGAAGCTGACCAGCGTGCTTCCCGGATCGATCGGGCTCGCCACCGGTCCGGACGGCACCAAATTCGTCTACCAGCAGCTCGCTCTGGGGGTCGGCGAGCTGGTGTACGGGTTGGGGGAGCGCTTCGGACCATTGGTCAAGAACGGGCAGACGATCGATATCTGGAACGACGACGGTGGTACCAGCAGTGAACAGGCTTACAAGAACGTGCCGTTCTTCTGGACAAACCGCGGCTACGGTGTTTTTGTGAACCACGCCGAGCGGGTGTCCTTCGAAATCGGCTCGGAAGCGGTGTCGCGCAGCCAGTTCTCCGTGCCCGGCGAATATCTCGAATACTTCGTCATCGCCGGACCCACACCCAAGGCCATACTCGCGCGGTACACCGAACTCACCGGCCGACCGCCCCGCCTTCCGCGGTGGTCGTTCGGCCTCTGGCTGTCCACCTCTTTCACCACCGACTACGACGAAGCCACCGTGAACCAGTTTCTCGACGGAATGGCACAGCGGGATATACCGCTGAGTGTCTTCCATTTCGACTGCTTCTGGATGCGCGAGTTCCGCTGGTGCGATTTCGAATGGAATCCGGAAACGTTCCCGGAGCCGGAGGCGATGTTGTCCCGGCTGAAGGAACGGGGTCTGCGGGTGTGCGTGTGGATCAACCCGTACGTCGCCCAGCAGTCACCCCTGTTCGAAGAGGGCCGCGCCGCCGGCTACCTGGTCGAGCGAGCCGACGGCAGCGTCTGGCAGTGGGACATGTGGCAGGCCGGCATGGCGCTCGTCGACTTCACCAATCCGGCCGCCGCGCAATGGTATTCGGAAAAGTTGACCCACCTGTTGGATCAGGGTGTCGATGCCTTCAAGACCGACTTCGGCGAGCATCCCGACGGACGTCGTGTGGCACGACGGCAGCGACCCGGAGCAAATGCACAACTACTACACCCAGCTGTACAACCGCACCGTTTTCGATCTGCTCCGGCGCCGTCGCGGAGAAGCCGAGGCGGTCGTCTTCGCCCGCTCGGCGACGGCCGGCGGGCAGCAGTTCCCGGTGCACTGGGGCGGGGACTGCGAATCCAGCTTCGAGTCGATGGCGGAGACGCTCCGGGGTGGATTGTCGTTGGCCGCCAGTGGATTTGCCTTCTGGTCGCACGACATCGGCGGGTTCGAGGGCACTCCCGATGCGGCGGTCTTCAAGCGGTGGCTGGCCTTCGGGCTGCTCTCCAGCCACAGTCGGCTCCATGGTTCCAACAGCTACCGGGTGCCGTGGGCCTTCGACGACGAAGCGGTGGCCGTGGCGCGGCGGTTCATCCGGCTCAAGCTGTCCCTGATGCCCTACCTGGCCAGGGTGGCCGACGACGTCCCAGGTTCGGGCATCCCGATGCTGCGCCCGATGGCGCTGGAGTTCCCAGACGACCCTGCCGTCGGTTACCTGGACAACCAGTACATGCTGGGCGATGCGCTGCTCGTAGCGCCGATCTTCCGGGCCGACGGCCGCGTCAGGTTCTACGTTCCGGCGGGTGCGTGGACGTCGCTGCTGGACGGATCGACCCTCACCGGTCCCGGCTGGTTCGAGCAGACGCACGCCAACGACTCGTTACCGCTGCTGGTGCGACCCGGTGTGGTGTTGCCCATCGGGGCCCGGGACGATCGGCCGGACTACCACTATGCCGATGGCGTCGCGCTGCACCTCTACGGGTCGGGCGCGCTCGGGGAGCACACCGTGCAGATACCGGGAACGGGCGAACTGGCCGACTCCACGTTCACCGTCGATCGGGCCGAAGGCCACATCCGGGTGTCCCGAACCGCCGGCCCGCCGGTGCCGTGGTCCGTGGTACTGCCTGCAGGGCTGACCGGGACGTCGATCAGCGGAGGTGAGCCCACCGCGGCAAGCAATGGCCAGGTCACCATCTCGGCAACCGGTGACACCGTCACGGTGCTCCTCCCGAACCGACCGAGCGGATGAGACCCATCGATACCGCCGCGCCGGCCTCCCGCGGCCGGGTGGTGGCACCGGCGATCCTCGCGACCGTTTCACGCGCGGTGGCTCGGGGCGGCCGAGCCGGCGACATCCATGGGCTGGAGCGCACCCGAAAATGACTGCGAAAACCAGGTATCCCAGCCTCGAGGGCAGGGCGGCCCTGGTGACCGGCGGGGCATCCGGGGTGGGGGAAGCTGTCGTGCGGGGTTTCGTCCGCAACGGTGCACGAGTCGCCTTCATCGATATCGACCGCACGGCCGGAGCGGCGCTGGAGTCGGAGCTCGGCTCGGACGCCATGTTCGTGCCCTGCGATCTGACCGATGTCGAGGCACTTCGAGCCGCGGTCGGCGAAGCCGAAACCCATTTCGGGCCGATCAGGGCGCTGGTGAACAACGCGGCGAACGACCAGCGGTACCGGATCGAGGACATCACGCCAGAGCAGTGGGATGCCTCGCAGGCGATCAACCTCCGGCAGCAGTTCTTCGTCACCCAGGCAGTCGCGACCGGCATGCGAGCCGCGGGAGGCGGCAGCGTGGTGAACCTCTCCTCGGTCGCCTGGCGGCCCGGCGCGCCCGACCTGGTCCCTTACACGTCGGCCAAGGCCGCCGTTCTGGGGCTCACCAGGTCGCTGGGTGTGGCTCTGGGCGAGCACAACATCCGGGTCAACGCGGTCGCCCCGGGAGCGGTGATGACGGAGCGGCAGATGAGACTGTGGCACACGCCGGAGAGCAGGGCACGAGCGGTCGAGACGCAGGCGCTGCACACCGATCTGCTGGTTGATGACATCGCCGATGCCGTCCTGTTCCTGTCCGCGGACGATTCGCGGATGATCACCAAGCAGTGCCTGACCGTGGACGGAGGACTGCGGTGACCCGTTCGATGCCGGATCTCGCCCAGGGTTCAGCCGGCCGGGCAGCTGGTCTGACGGTCGGGCTGAATCCTTACGGGCTCACCTACAGCCTGGGACTGCAGGGCGCCGGTACCTCGCGCGCCAATCCCCGGGCGACCGGGCTGGACGGCTTTCTGGTCATCGCAACCGAGATCGGTGCCCAGCTGGTCGAGATCCACGACCAGTGGCTCACTGATCTCGGCGCAGCTGGGCGGCGGGGCCTGAAGGTCCGGCTGGACGATCTCGGTCTGCTCCGGATAGCCAGTGCCGCTCTGGTCGAGGGCGTCGACGCCATCATGGAGAACGCGGTAGAGATCGGGGCGCAGACGATCCGAGTGGGCCTGTCGCCCGTCCTGTGCGGCGATCGCGACGCCTTCGGCGCTGCGCGCTGGGCCCAGCAGATCGCCGAGATTCGAGCTGGCCTGGGGCGACTGGCACCCGCCGCCGCAGCCGAAGGCATCACGGTGGCGATCGAGAACCATCAGGATTTCGGCAGCGCGGAGCTGGTGGCCTTCTGCGAGGAGGCGGGCGACAACGTCGGCATCACGTTCGACACCGGTAACGCCTTCCCGGTGGCGGAGTCTCCGCTGTCCTTCGCCCGAACGGCCGCCTCCCGGGTCCGTCACGTGCACCTCAAGGACTATCGGGTCCAGTTCACCGACGAGGGCTACCGGCTGGTCCGATGTGCGATCGGCGATGGCGCCGTGCCGTTCCGCGAGATCTTCGACATCCTGCTCGCCGACGGCCGTTCGCTCACCGCCTCCCTGGAACCGGGTGCGCTGGAGGCCCGGCACGTCCGTCTCTTCACTCCCCACTGGTGGCGTGGCTATGCCCCCAAGGACGCTCGGGCCTTGGCGGAAACAATGCGCGCCGCGCGGGTGAACCTGCTGCCGGAGGACGCCGACCACCGCACTCCGTGGGAGAACGGTTCGCCGGGCGAGGAACTGATCGGCTACGAGCGGGACATGATGCGCAGAAGCGCCTCCAACATGCGGGCCCTAGGACTGATGGAGTGAGTGATGTGGACATGCCATTGACCGGCAAGATCGCCTTCATAACCGGCTCGGGGCGGGGCCTCGGGCGCACGATGGCGGACAAGCTCGCCTCGCTCGGCGCCGACGTGGCGATCCACGACCTCGACGAGAAAGGCCCCGCCAAGTACGGCGAGGCCGAGAACCTGGCGGACGTCGCGAAAGCGATCGCGCGGCACGGCACCCGCGTGACGACGGTCCTGGGCAACATCGGCGACCCCGCCGCGGTGGCCGAGATGTCCCGCCGGATCACCGCCGAGCTCGGCACCGTGGACATCCTGGTGAACTGCGCAGGCGGCGACATCGGTTCGCAGGGCGGCAAGCCCGTTCCCAACAACGCACTCGACATCGCCCTGGCAGACATCCAGGTCGAGACCAACAACAACCTGATCGGAACATTTCTGGTCTGCCAGACCTTCGTGCGGCCGATGCGCGACCGCGGCTCGGGCTGCGTGATCAACATTGCCTCGGCCGCCGCGCACATGGGCGCCACCCCGGAGGTCATCTACTCCACGCTGAAGGCGGCCGTTGTCCACTACACCCGCTGCCTCGCTCTGGAGATGCGGCCTTTCGGCGTCCGGGTCAATGCAGTCAGCCCCGGACCGACGAAAACCGCCCGGTTCCAGGCGACCCGCACCACGGACCCGGCAATGATGGAGACCAACGGTTCGCTGATCCGCTACGCCGACCCTGAGGAAATCGCCGACGCGGTCGCCTTTCTGGCCGGGCCGCAGGCCAAGTTCATCCATGGCCAGGTGCTGCGGGTCGACGGCGGCCTCACTTTGTTCCCGGGCTGACCTCACCCTGTTCCCGGGCCGACACCGTGGCCGTCAGCGACCCGGCCGGGAACCGGGGGCGGTGCGGCCGCCGCGCCCGTGTCGAGCGGCTGACCGCGAATGGAGGCGAGCGAGCACCAATCAAGCGCCGACAGGGCTCAGTATGAATACAGCGAGCCGCGGGAGGGACCGCCGCCGGTGACGATTCGAACGCCGGAGGAAGTTCCGACCAGGTCCGCGCCGGCCGCCAGCACGTCACGGACCTGCTCGATGGTCTTGATCCCGCCGGCCGCCTTGACACCGATTGATTCCGGGACTGCGGAGCGCAGATAGGAGATGGTCGAGGGATCGGCGATACCGACTGCTCCGCGGGACGAATTCTTCACGAACGCGACGCCCGCGTCGATCGCTGCCTGCACGGCCTGGTCCCGCTGGCGGGGATCGAGCAGGGGCAGTTCGAGCATCACTTTCACCCCGACCGGCGCCGCGGCCTCGACGACCGCGCTGATATCGGCGGCGAATTCGGCGAGCCGGCCGGACAAAAGGTAGCCGATGTTCACCGTGGCATCGAGTTCATCAACACCGAGGTCGACCAGGGCCAGGGCCTCGGCGACCCGGCCGGCTGTCGTACCGGTGCCGTGCGGGTAGTCGATGAAAGACCCGACCCGGCCGCCGGTGCCGCGCATCTCGTCCTTTGCCGTGGCGACCCAGGAAGGCGGCACGATAGCGGCGTCGAATCCGTGTTCCAGGCATTCCTGCACGTGCATCCGGATCTGGACCTCGGTGATGCCCTGACCGACCAGCGTGTGCTGGATCCGCCCGGCGAGTTGCGCGGCGGGCAGCACCGTCGCCGGGTGGGGGGGCGTGGCATCGTCCCGCTCGAGAGCGTCGCGGTCGCGGGTTGCCCTATCACGGATGTCCCTGGCATCCGGGTAGGCCGGAAGCGAGTACGCGCCGTTGTCCCGCAAGGGTTCTGCTGCGTCCGGATAGGGAGGGTTCGTCAGGACGTCCATTGGTTCTCCTCCAAGCGGCAGGCTCCTGGGGACCGTCGGAACAACCGAGTCGCGCGTGTACACCGCCTGTCCGGCAATGTTCTCACGGCCGCTTCCGACCGACTTTGGCGCCGGGTCGATGGGGGTTCTTGGAAGGTGCGCCGGTCGTGGCGGATCGGAATGGGCGCTTCCCTGGCGGGTGGCGGTGTTCGGGCGCCCGCTCCTACCCTGGGCGAATGCGAATCCTTTCGATCCAGTCGTCGGTCGCGTACGGGTACGTCGGGAATTCGGCCGCCACCTTCCCGCTGCAACGGCTCGGTCATGAGGTGTGGCCCGTCATCACCGTTCACTTCTCCAATCACACGGGGTACGGCGCGTGGCGTGGAGAGGTGCTGGACCCGGCGGTGGTCGCCGACGTGATCGAGGGTCTGGCCGACCGCGGGGTGTTGGGCACCGCGGACGCTGTGTTGACCGGATACCAGGGCTCGCCCGGCGTCGCCGAGGTGGTCCTGGCGACGGTCTCCCGCATGCGCGCACTCAATCCGTCGGTGCTGTACTGCTGCGACCCGGTGATGGGAGATGTCGGCCGTGGGATGTTCGTGCTGCCGGGCATTCCCGAGCTGATGCGGGACCGGGTGGTCCCGGCGGCGGACATCGTCACCCCCAACCTCTTCGAGCTCGGATATCTGTCAGGTCTGGATCTCGAGGCGATGACCGACATCGGTGGCCTGCTCGACGCCGTCGACCGGGTCAGGGCGATGGGCCCCGAGACGGTACTGGTCACCTCGGTGACGGGTGCCGACCTGGGGGTGGACGAGATCGGGATGCTCGCCGTCGACAGCAACGGCGCCTACCTGGTGCGGACCCCCCGACTTCCGCTGGCCGTCAACGGCGCCGGTGATGTGACGGCCGCCCTGTTTCTCGCCCATCTGCCCGAAGGCATTGCCACCGCACTCGGCGCCGTGGCGTCTTCGGTCTTCGCGGTGCTCGAGCGCACTGCCGCCGTCGGATCCCGGGAAATCGCCCTGATCGCGGCACAGGACGAGATTGCCGACCCTGCCTGTGAATTCGAGGTGGTGGCCCTGAGGTAGGGCCTGATCGGGCGAAAAGCCAGTCCCTAACACTGGGCGGATTGCAGTTTTCCCCAGGTGCGGGTGTCCAGGGCGCCGGTGGCCGGTACGCCGGCCGATTTCTGGAACCGCCGGACGGCATCACGGGTGCCCTGGGTGAAAACGCCCCAATGGCCGTCCAGATCGGGAATGTTCACGTTCAACCGATTGCCCAGTGCGCGTTGCGCTTCCCCGATCCACACTCCCTGCTGCCCAACGGAAGTGATCTGCGGAAGACGGCCGGCGTCGGCCGGGCACAGGCACGATATGTACGCCCTGGAATTCCCCGGGTCGGCCCCCTTGATGAACGCGTCCGCCGGGCCTGCGAGCCGCGCCGCGCACCCGTCGTACTGTCCGCGGTAGGGCCCGGCGTAGAGCACCAGGGTGTTCGACTGGTTGCTGAATATCTGGCACGACCTGGCCGAATCTGCCGCCGCGGCACCCGCCGGAACGAGTCGGGCCGCCTTCAATTCAGCGACCCGACGGGCAAAGGTCGCGGCGTCCAATTCCGATGCCAGCTGGACGATGTATCCCGAGGCGCAACGGATATCGCGCTGCGGTACACCCAGTGGGTTGGCGGCCGCGCGGGGTGGCAGCTTCTTCGGCGGCTTGTGACCCGGAGCCTTGGTCGGCTTCCCACCCGTCGCGGACGTCACCGTCGGGGACGTCACCGTCGGGGAGGTCGCCGTCGCGGCGGTCGCCCTCGTGACGGGCGCATCGGTTCCGGGCCGCGCGGTTCCGGCGCCCGCAGCGGTCCCGGCCGGGCCGGTTGCCGAGGCCCCGGTCGCGGTCACGGTCACCGTCAGCACGCTCGACGGCGCGAGGGTGCCGTCGGTGGTCGCCGAGGATCCGGTCGTTGCCGCCGGCGTTGCTGCCGTCGTGCCCGGCCGGCCGTTGTCGTCCGCCACGTTGGCCGAGCCGTTCCACAACGGGGCAAACAGCAACGCAGCGCCGACGACCACCGCGGTGACCGCCACGACGGCGCCGACTCCGATCAGCGCCCGCTTCCGACGCTCCGGCCGCGGCGACAATCCCGCTCCCGCACCCGGCGTCGCGACCGCCGGGTACATCCCGGTCCATCCGGGAAACAGTCCACCCGGCAACTCGGTCGACTGCACAGATACGCCCTGCGGTGCCATCGGTTCCGGCGCCTCCGACCAGGCTCGCGGACCGTTCGTCGGGGACCGCACTGCCGACGGAGCCATCATCTCGGTCGGGAACATTTCCGGCACCGCGCGAATCGGGTATGCCGCAGCTGCCGGGACCGCCCGGAGTGGCGTGGTCGGCGGCTCGAGGCCGAAGGTCGGCTGGCCGGAGGGAAGTCGATTCGGCAGCCCAGCCCCGTCCGGTGTCTCGGCCATGGCCGTACCACCTCTCTGACTTGCTGCCTCATGCGGGCGCGCGACCGCAGGGTTCGATTCGACGTGCGCCGAAGCTCATTGTGCTCGGTCGCCGAGTCGCCGCGTCCTGCCGACCGGGAGTCACCCGGTCGGACGAGGGTACGCGCGGGGGCGGCGCTAGGTTTGCCCGGTGAACGGCGCCGCTGGTCACCCCCGGTTCCCGATTGCCTGTGCGTCGGCCGTGGCGCCCCTGTTGCGGGGTCCACGGCGCGAGGGCGAAGTGATTGCCGTGCTCCGGCAGGCCGTCGTCGTCGCCCTCGAACCCGATGCCCCGCAACCAGATTGGTCTGGACCCAGAGCGGGTGGATCAGTTCAGGTGTCGACCGGCAATTTCTGCCCCGATGTGGTGCCCCCGGGCCAGGTGCGCGCCGACGTCGGGCACTCGGTCGCGATGCGCGTCATGGGCCAAATGGGCGGGACGGGCCAGCTTTCGGTCCTCGGACCCGGGGCCAGCCGGGTGCCGACGGGCGTGGTGCCGTCCGCGGCCGGATTCGACGCGCTGGCCGGGGCCCGCATCGGTGACCGGGTGATGGTCGGGTCGGGCGAGATGGTGTTCGAATCCCCACAGCCGCTGACCTTGGTGCTGGCCCGCGAGTGGTCCTCCCGGGTGACGCCCGTCGCTGTAGGTCCCGCCGCGATCACCCTCCTCGAAGCCATGACCTCGGCAGCGCCCGCCGCGCTGCCGACCGAATTGTGCGCAGACTTCGCCGCCGATTTGCTCGCGGTCAGCGACCTGCTCGCCGGGTCCGAGCGCTGCGACTCACCCGAGACGGGCGCGGGCCGGCCGCCGGCAACCCCGACGCACGGGGCCTGGGCCCCGAACCGCCCGCCGGCCGATCGGTTGGCGGCGACGGTCCGGCGCCTGGTAGGTCTCGGTCCGGGACTGACGCCCAGCGGCGACGACCTGCTCGCGGGCGCTCTTGCCGGACTCCACGCGGCCGCCGGACAGCTCGCCGCGGGCCGCACCGCTGAACCCCACCCCGCCGGAGCCATCGACGTTGTGGCCCAGGCGATCCGGCCGTTGCTACCGCGGACCAATTCGATCTCCGCCCAGCTGCTGCGGCTTGCGATCGGCGGGCATGCCTGCACCGAGTTGAACGCGGTTCTTCGCGGCGCTGCGTCGGCGACCGCCGCGGCGCCGTCATCGAACGGGTTCACCTGGACCGGGCAGTTACCGACCGGTCCGGCCTGGCAAGGGCCGGCAGAAAACGCTGCGTCCGGGAACAGGCTGGCACGGAACGGGCTGACCTGCCTCGGAACCGACCGGGCAACACCGTTCGCCATGCCGGCCGCAGCAGTCGACCGGCTGGGGCTGGCCGTGACGGTCCTGCTGCGAGTCGGTCACACCAGCGGCGCGGATCTCGCAGCCGGCCTGTGCATAGGGCTGGCCGTCGCCGACCGCCGGGCTGCCCAAGGTCGGGCGGGCGGTCGCTGATCGCTGAGTTGGCCGTTGCCGTCGGTCGCCGACTGCTGCGGTGCACAGGGTGGCTCAGGCCCCGGCGTAATCAGCCCTCGGCGCCGAACTCCCAGTGGGCGGTCACCGAACTGCTGACCACCGAGTCCCCCGCCGCGATCGGCATGGTCATGGCGACGGCCTGGAGCTTGGCGACCTCGCCTCCCCAGAGGTGCTGCGGCCCAATGGCTTCGGGCCGATCGTCGATCCATTCGACGCTGCCCAACGTGCGGCCGGCCAGCCCGGCGAGGTGGGATGCCTTGGCGAGGGCATCCGAGAACGCTCCGGCCCTGGCCTGCGCCAGAGCCGCGATCGGGTTCGAGGGGGTGAGGTTCACGCCGTCGATCCGCACCCCCTCGCCGCCCAGTGCGGCCACATCTGTCAACATCCGCTCCACGCCGGCCAGACCCTCGAGTTGCACGACCAATCGTTGGCCGGCCTGGTACCCGACGAGGTGCTCACGGCCGTCGCGGTAGTCCACCTGCGGCCCCAACGACAGGTCGGCAGTCCGCACGGAACGGGAATCGACCCCGTCGTCGGCAAGGACTGCCAGCACTCTGGTGGCGGTGCGGGCAGCCGATTGGAAAGCCTCGCCGGCGTCCGTCCGGGTCACGGTGATCGCCAGGGTGACCCTCACCTTGTCCACCGAAGCCGGGGCCGAACCGTGACCGGTGACCGTGATGCCCGGACGCCGCCGGCGTCGTTCCACTTGCGTCATGTCGCCAGTGTGCCCGCCGCTGAAAGTTGACGTGGGAAGCTGCCGTCGGAAGCTGACGATTCGGCGACCGCACAAGGAGGCAATCGATGCGTCCCGCTCTTGACCTGCGCGACGAGACATCCGACTGGCCGGTCGGCGCCTTGGCCGTCGCCATCCTGGGCCCGGCGGGGGTGATCGACCGACTGGACACCGCGGCGACGGACGTCGAGCCCCCCCGCCACTTCGCCTGGGCCTCGGTGACGAAATTGTTGACAGCGCTGACCGTGCTCGACGGATGTGCTGACGGCACCGTCGATCTCGACGAACCGGCCGGGCCGCCGGGAGCGACGGTGCGGCACCTGCTGGCACATGCAGCGGGGGTTCCCCCGGAAGCCGGCGGACCGACGACCCAGCCGGGCCGGCGCCGGATCTACTCGAACTTCGGCTACGAATTGCTTGCCGACCACCTCGCCACCCGCGCGGGCGGACCGTTCGTCGACGAGCTGGCAGGACGGGTGCTCGGCCCTCTGGGGTTGTCCGGAACGACGGTGCCCGGCTCCCCGGCACGATCAGGTCGCGGCCCGTTGGACGACCTGATCCGGGTCGCCGCAGAGCTGCTCGAACCGTCCATCATCGGTCCCGAGGTGGTCGGCTGGGCCAGCACAGTGGCCTTTCCCGGTCTCGACGGGGTGTTGCCTGGGTTCGGCCGTCAGCAGCCCAACGACTGGGGGCTGGGCTGCGAGATCAGGGCCGCCAAGACTCCGCATTGGACCAGCCCGGACAACAGCCCGGCCACGTTCGGACATTTCGGCCAGTCGGGCAGCTTCCTCTGGGTGGATCCGGTGGCCCGGCTGGCGTGCGTCGGCCTGTGCGACACGGATTTCGGACCATGGGCAGCCCAGGTCTGGCCGCGACTCTCATCGGCGGTCCTGGCGACCTACCGAGGCTGAATCGGCCTGCTCCGCACGGCTCCCGCGCGCAGATCAGCCCAGTCACCTGGATCGGGACGGTCATGCGGACCGGGCAGTGGAGATATGCGATCCGGTCAGTCGGGCGGCCGGTCCTGATCGGCGAAGAACTCCCGCTGGGCCCGGAACCCCGCAAGCCGCGCGCCATATGCCCGAGTCAGCACCGGATCGGGCCGGAAGGTTTCCAGCGTCCGCGCGGAGCACTCCCGGACCCCGTCGGCGCCGGTGAGGTCACCGACGGCGAGGCCCGCCAGGTAGGCCGCGCCCTGGGCGGCGCCCGATCCACCGGCCGGACGCTCGACGGGCAGCCCGAGCACGTCTGCCTTGATCTGCAGCCACATGTCGCTGTTCGCCCCGCCGCCGGTGCTCCGCACCCGGTCGATCACCAGCCCGGCCGAGCGCAGAGCCGACAGATCCTCGGCGAGTGCCAGCGCGGTGCCTTCCATGGCCGCGACCACCAGATCTGCGGTCGTCGTGTCCAGACCGATCCCGCTGACCGACCCCCTGGCGTGGGCATTCCAGCCTGGTGTGCGCTCGCCGGCCAGCGTCGGCACCATCCTGACCGGGTTGGGCCGCCGGCATTCGGCGAGCCGGCCGGGCTGCAGCAGAGCGGCGCCTGCTGCGGAGTTCCCGAGGATCCAGTCGACGGTGGCTCCGGCGGTCACCTGTGCGGTGATCACCAGTCCAACGCCGGGAAGGCAGTGCCGGGCATGGATGAATCCGGTGATCCGGATATGTGAATCGGTGGCCAGCATTCCGACGGTCGAGAACCCGGTCATCTCGGCGAACGGATCCCCGGGTGTCAGGGTCCCTGTTTCCAGCGCGGTGCCCACCGCGTCGATGGCGCCGGCCGCGACCGGGCAGCCCTCCGGCAGGCCGGTCGCGTCTGCTGCGAAATGCGTGACGGCGCCGACCACCTCGAGGCAGGGCACCGCATCCGGCAGCAAGTGCACCGGAACTCCGAGCTCGGCGAGCCCGCCCTCGAAATCGCCCCTGCCACCCCGCCAACCCTGCATCATCGACGCGGTGGAATCATCCAGGGTGAATTCACCCGTCAATCGGTGGGTGAGAAAGCCATTTGCGGACAGTACGGCTGCACTGCCGGCAAGTTGCCGGCCGCGATAACGGCTGAGCCACAATAGTTTCGCCGTGCCGAAGAAGGAGTCGGGTGCGGTCGTGGCCGGTCCGCGCAGCCCGGCGCCGATTTCCAATGCCTCCCGCTGGGCCCGGCGGTCCGCCCACAGCAGCGCCGGCCCGGTCGGCCGCCCGGCAACATCGACCGGCACCAGCGTCGGCGCCTGACTGGTCACCGCCACCGCCCGCACCTCATGGTCGCCGATCACCGCTGGGAGCACGTCGGTCGCCGCGTCCCACCAGTCGTCGGCGTTCTGTTCGATGGCGCCCGCGGGCTCGACCGTTCGCCGATAACGTCGACTCCCCTCAGAGATCCGACGTCCATCCAGTCCGGTCACCACCGCTTTCAGGCCGGTGGTGCCGACGTCGATCCCCACCCACACTGCAGTCATCGATCTCGGGGTTCCCTTCTGTCAACCTCGGGGAACGAAAGCCGTGTCGGGTCGCCGGCTCGAGGCGCAGGCATCTCTAAAAAGCTTGTGGCGCAGGCGGAACAGATTCAAGACGTCGGCCCGGGTGTTACCTCGACAGGTACCTCGATCAGCGCGGGTGAATCGCTTCGGGGCGTGCGCAGCCACAATTCCCGGGCCGCTTCCAGATGCGCGAGATAGCGCTGATAACCCAGGCGATAGGTCGCGGCAGCCGCCGGGTCCGGCTCGACCACCAGCTGGGGGCCGGTCCAGGCGGCGACGTCGAGGTCGACGTGCAGGGCCTGCGCGGCGGCGAGCACGGCCCCCCGGGCGCCTACCTCCCCCGTCTTGGCCAGCTTGATCCGCCGGTCCAGCACGGAGGCGAAGATCTGCATCCAGGCCGGCGAATTGGAACCGCCGCCGCAGACATGCACATCGCCGGTCAACCCAGCCGCCTGGAAACAATTCTTTGCGGCATACGCCAATCCCTCACACACCGCCCGGATCATGTCCGCCCTGGTCGAGGTCAGCCGCAGGCCGGTGAACTGGGCGCTGGCCGCCGGGTCGACGAACGGCGCCCGTTCGCCGGACGGCGCGAAGAACGGCAGTACCTCCACCCCGTTCGCGCCCGCCGGAGTGGCTTCCAGCAGGCCATTGAGCTGGTCGAAGCCGATGTCCAACGTCTTGAGAGTCCAGTCCAGGCAGGCGGTTCCGACCATCGCGGCCATCACCCGCAGCCACCGCTGGGGGCTGGGCATGGTGATCGTCATGCCGGCCTGCTCGCCAGAGGTGTCCACCCGGTCGGCCAGCACCGCACAGGCCAGGGTGGTGCCGACGATCAACAGGCCGTCGCCGGGCTTGTCGACGGCGGAACCGATGGCGCAGGCCGGGATGTCGTAGGGGGCGCCGACCACCGGGGTGCCCGGGTGCAGGGTGGTCGCGCCGGCGCCGAACTCGGTCACCTCGCCGTGGGGCAGCGGCAACATGATGGGCGCCAACAGATCGGAGCGGTGGGAAAGACCGGTCAGCTCCAGCACCCGCGCCGAATAGTCCTCACCGACGGTCAGCGAGCCGAAAGGCAGGGAGGCGTCCGTGGCATCGGTCGCCCGCACCCCGGTGAAGCGTTGGAGCAGAAGGTCTTTGACGTAGCCGGCGGTGGTCGCCCTGGTGAGGGTCGCCGGCTCGTGCCGGTCCAACCAGGCCAGGATCGGCGCCGGGGCTCCCGGAAACATGATGTTGCCGTTCTCCCGGTAGATGTCCGCCGACGTCCCGGCCGCCACCCACTCACCGAGAATGCCCGCCGCCCGGCCGTCCATCCACGACACCGCCGCCCGAACCGGCACCCCGTGCTGATCGAACAGCCAGCAACCGTCGCCCTGCCCGGTGATGGCGACAAGAACCGGCCCGTACTGACCGGTCTCGGCGCAGACCTGGGCGATCACCGCCTGCACACTGCCGACGATCACCTCCGGATCCTGCTCGACCTGTCCGGGTCCGGGGTGCAGCAACGGGATCGGCCTGGCCGCGACGGTCAGCAGGTCGCCCTTCGCGTCGAAGGCCGCCGCCTTGGCCATCGACGTGCCGGCGTCGACCCCGATGAAGATGCGATCGTCTGCCTCGTGGCCGGTCCGCGCACGCCCGGCGGGATCTTGGGTCATCGTCATAACCTTTCCAGGGGTGAGGGCCCGCCGCTCAGAGGGACGGTCGGGCGGACAGGATCAGCAGGGATGGTCGGCCAGCACCCGGCCGACCGCTGCCAGCACCATCGCCATCGACGTTGCCCCGGCGTCCGGCGTGCCGATGCTGCGCTGGGCCAGCGGCCGGGCGCGACCCAACTTGGGCGTCAGGTCGGCGGTCTGCGCGGCGCGCTGTTCGGAGACGGTCTGCGCAGCCGTCCACGCCGTAATGAGATCCTGGCCGTCGGCGAGATTTTCGGACAGCGCGTCGGCGAACGGCGCGAGTGCGTCGTACATCGTCTTGTCACCGATCTGGCATTTGCCGAGCCTGGCCAATTCGTCGGCGCCGGCCGCCACCGCCCGGCCCAGCGCCGGCGGGTCGACCTTGTCCTGG
>JBBRDH010000086.1:0-22459 GCA_038204125.1 Mycobacteriales bacterium | reverse complement strand
TCGTGTCGCACACCCCGCCGACTGCAGGTGGGGTGGCGGCCGAGGCCGGCAACGGCACTGCGACGACCGAGGCGAGGGCCAGCACGGTAGCTGCCACCGCCGTACGACGCCGGCTGATGCGTTTCGCGAAATTCATGGGAGCTCCTGGTCGTGTCATCAGGTGTTCGGATCCAACTGCGGTGCGTAGGTCCCCGGCGCGCCGACCCTGATCTCGGTCATCATTCCGCCGTAGCCCGTTCCGCCGCCGTTCGCCAAATAGGAGTATTTGCGGTCGTACAACAGGTATGTCCCTGGCGCCGGCGCCGTGAAGATCACGTCGCGGCTTTCCCCAGGCCCCACGTCCACCGTGTTGGTGGTGATGTAATTCGTGGTTCCGTCCCGGCCTCTGAGGAGGCTCGCGTCCTTCGCGACGATCTGCAGGTCGATGTTGTCCACCGTCATCGAGTGGTTCTCGTACCCGAGGCTGGACAGTCGCAGCAGCACTTTGTCCCCGGTATTGCAGGTGATCAGCGACGAGATCGGCTGGTACTGGAGCGGACCCGCCGCCGTGCTCAACGGATCACCGTTGGGCTCGGTGGTGTCCGGATAGCCCCGGCCGTTGAGCAGCGAGAAGCTCGGGTCGTAGTCCGTCCAGTCATTGACCTGGATGTGGGCGTCCCGATAGTGCGCGGCCGACCAGAGTTCGGTCATCATGAAGGCGAATTCCCGGTCGTAGCGGGTCGATCCGTCGACGTCGTTGTAGGCATATCTGGTCCCTGGTGCATCGCCGCCGACCGGCGACTTGTTCTGTTTGGGCCGGATGAAAACCATCCCCGTCATGCCCATCTGGACGTGTTCGACGTCCTCGAAGTGGCAGTGGTACATGTAGGTCCCGGCATCGTGCGGCCGGTAGAAATAGGTCAGGTCGCGGCCGACCGGAACTGCCAGCGAGAGCTCCGGAACACCGTCGAACAATGGGATCGCATTGACGAAACCGTGCCAGTGCAGGGTGTGTCCGTCGAACAGATCCGGCCGCTGCTGCAGACCGAGGTTGGTCAGCGTGATGAAGATGTCGTCTTCTTCGTCGAAATACATCATCGGCGCGCTGATCTGGGCCTTGCCGCGCTGAGCCGCGACTCCGGTGGCGTCCATCCCGGTGACGTCACGGAACCCGAAAACATAGGTGTTGAAAGGGTTCGGCGCCAGGGAGTCGGGAAAGAACGGCGGATCGGCCGGCGCGTTCGCCGGCATCGACACCCACCCGTCGGTGCCGACCAGGTGGACGGCGACCTGGGGATGCGGCGTGGGATCCGGAACCGCTGCGGCCGCCGCGGTGGTCAGCGACCGGGTGGCCGGCCGGGCAGCCGCCAGGGCCGACCCGGTCAGCAACCCGGACCCGATGACGCCTCCGGTGAGAACTGCAGTGCCGCCGACGAGAAACGATCGCCGGGACAACCCGCCGCGCACAGGTACTTCAGTCACAATGCACTCCCGGAGTGTGGGTGTTCGAGATGGAACAGTTGAGATGCGGTGTCACAGCCGGGCTGGTCATGGGTTCATCTGATCGGAGCCGGCGTCGTAACGGGTTCCGGTCGGGCGCTTGTCACCGTCGATGTCGGCGGGCGGAGCGTTGACCGTGTACTTGAACCCAGTGGAGCCCGGCCCCCATACCGTCTGCTTGTTCGCGGCGCCTGTGCCGCGGGCGGACGAAACGGGAGTAGTCGCCAGGTGGTAGTCGCCCATCAGCGACGGTGGCAGGATCTGCGCCACGATGACCGCTTGGCGGAAGGCCGGGTACATCCGCGAGGCGAGGATATTTACCGTCACGTCGTAAGCGGACTTGAACTGGGGATCGGTCGTCCGGTTGGACGGGTCGGATGTGGTGCCCGTGGTGGTCTGCAACACCGAATTCGTCGGCGTCAGCATTGGCGGAGTCGGGCCAGGGACGTCCAGCACGCCCATGTCCCAATTATTCGTGTTATTGGCGGCCCCATTGGGCAGAGTCCCGCCGATGCCGAACACATAACCGCCGCTGAAATTACCGGCCCGGTTGTCCCAGAACACATCGTTGAACAAGGTCGGATTACTGAACAGGGTCGCCCCCAGCGTGGCCGAACCCGGGAAATAAGTGGTGTTCTTCAGCCGCGCCTGGAGCGGTGCACTGTTGGCGGCGGTCGACAGCCCGGCCGGTGCGGCCTTGCCGTCGCTGGTCACGGCAGTCGCCGTGGTCAGGTTCTTGGTCACCGTGTTGTTGACGATGTTCACGAAAGCCGAATCGTCCAGGGCGATGCCACCACCCTCGTGGGCGGAAATGTTGTTCGCGATCGTGTTGTTGGTGATAGCGATGGTTTCCGGGTTGTTCCTGGTGACGTGCGAGCCGCTGGTCTGCAGCAGCCGGATCCCGCCGCCGTCGTCACTGGCCAGGTTGGCTTGGATGACATTGGCGTCGATAGTGACCGGACCTGACCCCTCGGACAGGTCCGTGGGCTGGGCCGGGAGCTCGCCGGCGATCATGATGCCGGCGCCCTCGTCGTAGGACTCGTTGAACCAGATGCGGTTCTTGGTGATCGATCCACCCTTGATTGCGTTGCCCGGCCCGGCGTTGTAACCGAAGGCCGAGATCGCCCCGCCGTATTCGGCGGAGAAATTCCCGCAGATGGCGTTTCCGGTGACGCTGTAGCCGTCGCTGCCGGTGAAGAGCCCGATCCCGCCGGCCAGATTGGTACCGCCGTTGTCACGGATCTGGTTGCGGGCGAGAACCAGGTTGTAGTTGTGGTTGTCGCCGACGTAGGGGGTGCCGACCCGGACCGCCCCGCCGTAGGAGCCGCCGTTGCCCCGGATCACGTTGTCGGTGATCTGCAGACCCTGGATGTTGTTGTGCACGTACACGCCGCCGCCCTGGGTGATCAATGCCCCGTTGGCGCCGTAGGGCGTCGTGATGGCACCGGTGATGGCGTTGACATTGGCCGCGACGTCTGACTGGGCACCGCCGGTAATGGTGAACCCGTTGATGGCGAGCGGGTAGCTAGCGGGCACGACCCCACGGAGGGAGGGATCGTCGAGCACGGTGACGACGGCGGCGTCCGGGACTGCCGGATTGCCCGAGTACGTCAGCATGCTCAGCAGGGCGATCCAATTGGCACCACTGGGGTTGTCGGGATTGAAGCCCGAGCCGTCGATGATCGTGCCGGGGACGAAGGCTCCGGAAGAGTCGAAGCCACCCGGGCCGACGCCCTGGATCTTGACCTGGTGATGCACGATCACGTTTTCGGTGTATTCACCCTGCGGGTTGTCCGTGCTCTGGGCGTTCGGCCAGACCACTACCAACCAGTAGGGCTTCGCCGCTGGTCCCCGGCGCACCGCCGCCACAGGCTTCGCGAATTCCAGCGCTGCCTGGATCGTCGGGAAGCGCCTGCCCGGGCCGACCTCGGCCAGTTGCGGGTTCGTCGCGGTGGCCCCCGGAGTGGAGGCGCCCACAGCGTCCAGCACCTGCAGCGTCAGGCCGTTGTAGGTGCTCAGGCCAGTGTCCGAGCGGGTGATGCTGATCGCGGCCGGCCCGGAACCGAAGGTCGCCGGCACCGTGAAGACGATCTTGGTGTCAGTCCATGTCGTGGGCGCCATCGTGGACGTCAGCGGGTTGGTGCCCAATTTGAGCACGCCGGCGGACGAACCGAAGCCGTAGCCGGTGATGGTGACCAACCGATTGTCGGTCGTGGTGTTCTTCCGGACATAGGGCCGGTCGACGGCCAGCACCTGCGGGGCGTTTGCGCCGAGGTCACACACCGTCGGGTTGGCCGTGGTGGTGCCCGGAGTGACAACCGTGCTGGCGACCTGGGTGGGCGCCTCATCGGTCACCGTATAGAGGCCGGGCCAGGCCTGGAAATTGGTAGCGATGGTGCGGAATCGAGAGTTGTAATCGGGGTTGAGCGCGCCCGGCTGGCCCGGATCGTTCCCGACAAACCGGTACATGTTCGGGCAAGGCCCGGCGGGTACCGGGCAGTTGAAGGTGTCCGTCGACGGTTCCAGCGCTTCGTAGAGCCCGTTGAAGTCGGTGTGCGTGGTGTCGACCAGCCGACCGGCCCAGTCGTAGAGACCGACCGGTACGAATGGCAGCCCCTGTGCCTCGCCGTAATTCACGCTCCGCTTGTCCAGGGTCAGGCCGAGATCGTTGAGCGTCAGACCCCAGAAGTGCGTGGGGATCGGCACATCGGTGAACAGGTTGAAGTTGGGCGCTGTGGCCTGGCCGGCCCGGACAGTGACCAGTTTGTCGTTGCACAGGGGCTTGTCCTGGCCTTCGAACGGGCTGCCGCCACCAGCCAGAAAGGTCGGGTCGGTCACGTGAACGGTGTGGTTGGCCCCGACGCAACCGGAGACGATGCCGGCCTGCTGGGACGGGGGCTGGACCGGCGTCGGCTGATCACCCATCGGCGGGTCGCCGGCGATCGCGGCCGAACTCGGCGGGTAGTTCTGTTGGGGCAGGTAGGTGTCGCCCTGGAAGATGTTGACATCCTCTTCGCGGGTCACCTTGTACATCGGCTTCCCGTCGACCGGATCGGTGGGGATCTCGACGGAGACGATGTAGTCGGCCGCCGGGAGGTCCTGCTGCTGACCGTCCGGCAGCGGGGCGTACAGCGCCAGCCCGGCCGGGTTGTGGACCGTGTCGGTCGCCGGATAGAGGTTGATCTTCGAGGTGGCGAAGCCGTAGTTGCCGTTGACCGTCTGGGAGGCGCTGCCCGGAACGGTGGTGTCGCTCGGACCCGTCGCGATGCCCATCATCGGCGCCTCGACGCACATCTTGTTGGCCACTGTGCCAAACGGGGGCAGGGCCTGCTGATCGAGGAGCGGCTGCCCGTTGTACAGGCGGGCGGTGCACCCGCGGGGGGGCTGCCAGGTCTCGGAGGTGTACGCGTCCTGAACTTCGGGGCCTTTGGTCAGCGCACCGGTGGAGTCGGTCTGGTAGCCGCCTTTGCAGTTTGCCGGCGCAGTGGACCCGTCACAGGCAACGGGGACGTAGAGGTGCACCGGTATTCCGCTGATTCCCGGCTGGTATCCCTCGGTCGCGGAATAGGCGGCGTCCAATTCGTTGCGGGTGGTGTCATAGGTGACCGTGCCGACGATGCCGCCATTGGTACCGGGGTCGTAAGGCTGGACTCCCCAGTCGATCTCGCCGCCCAGCCCGATGATCGGCAGGAAATTGACGTCGACGAGGCTGCCCAGCTTTGTGGTGGCGGTGGTCTCGTTCTCGCCCTTGTAGGTGATTCCGGTGGTCTTGTAGCGGGTGTTGAAGGCCTCGAGGACCAGCCACTTACCCATCGGATAGGTCTCACGGATGTCGTAGGCGCCGTTGTCGCCGGTGATGGTGGTGTTGACGGCCTGATCCATCAACGAGTTGTCACGCTCGCGCACCGTCAGGGTGAACGACGGGACCGCCCGCTCACCGGGATCCTGCTTGCCGTTGCCGTTGGAGTCGATGAAGACCTTGCCGTAGAGGTGGGTGAACCAGCCGACGAGCATCTTGTTACCCATGTTGACGACCCCGCCATTGGCCACGGTGACGTTGAAGCTCCACAGGATGTAATCCTGGTCGTCATCCCAGATCGACAGTTGGTAGGAGCCGTTGGGGACGTTCTTGATGTCGAAGGTTCCGTCGACGTTGCCCCTGCCGACATACACCTGCGCGTCACCGGCACCGAGGTCCGAAAGGGCGATCCAAGGCTGCTTGATCGGGCCGCCCAGCTTCGCGCCGGCGAAGCCGTCCGGGGTCACCTGGCCACTCTGGCCACCGACGTAGGGCAGGCCGGCGACCACCAGGCCTTTGATCTCGCCGGACGGAAGCGTCCCGGCTGGCGCCTTCAGCGCCTGGGTCTTGACGAATCCGAACTGCACCGAGGGGACCGGTTCGGCACCCTTGGTCTGCTCGGTGTCGAACCCGGTCGCGCCTTCTTGGCTCCAGATATCGTGGTCGTGACCACCTTCGAGCGTCGTGGTCTGCAACCACTGGTAGGTCTGCCCCGGCACGGGCACCGGCGGTGTGATGGTGGCGGCGAACCGGTTCGGGCCCATGTTCTCGATCTTGATCAGACCGGTGGCGTCGCTGACGCAACGACCGATGGAGGCCGGGTCGACCACGGGCTTGCCGCCGTCGAACACGATCGGCAGGTCATTTCGCTCCGCGTCGGTGTACGTATTGGCGCCGTCGGTATGCAGGTACTTCGTGCACAGCGCATTGCCGTAGTAATCGGTGCTGACCGTGCCAAGAACGTCGGACAGGTGGGCGGTGAAACCTTCCAGGCCATGCTCCGCGTCGACCTCGTAGGTGGCATCCACCGGCGCGTTGTCGTTGAACACCTGGATGCGCAGGGTGGTCAGCGGAAGCGGCGTCGGATTCATCTGCACGACGACCTTCTGCGTACTGCCGTTGACGGTGAAATGCTGGCCGTCGATCTTGAAGCCGTCGGCGGTGACCGAAATCAGGTACTTGCCCGCCGGCAGGTTGTCCAAGGACTTGGTCCCGTTGAGGTCGTTCTGGTCACCTTGGGCGACGATCGGGTCCATTCCCATCGTCGTGGGGCCGGTCGCCGAGGTCGACGTGTTCCTGGTGGATGGCCACTGGCAGGTGTCGGCATAGTTGGGATCCGTACTTCCGCCCTGAGCGGTAGCCGGCAGACATTTGTCGATGCCCTGGTTGGCGAGGGTGCCCGGATTTCCGGTGTTGTCCTGGTTGATCAACCACTTGTAGGCGGTGATCGGATCGCCCTTGTTCGGTTTGATGGCCAAATTCTTCGGGTTCACCGATCGGGCGCTTTGGACGTTCAGGGTGATGGCGCCGGGTGTACCGGCGACGACCGCAGCGGTCGCGGTCACCGTCTGCACCACGGCGCCTCCGGCCAACATTGCCAGCACAGTGGCCGATGTTGCCGCCGCCGCAGTCCAACGCCGCCACATGGTCCGATGGATTGTCAAGACTGCTCCTCCAGGTTTGCCGGGCGCGCAGATCCACGGTCGCGCTCCGATGACAAGTGGAAGGGACAAATGTCTCATTCGGGTTCTTTATGACGGGGTTGTCATCGACTGTCTCGGAGCGCATGCGGAACACCACGATCAGTAGCCGACTCCACCCCGAACGGATGGCGTGGTAGTTGCCCGAAATGCGAGCTTGTGTTAGAACACTGCGAGAAGGAATCCTCGCGGCCGCGGGGTCGGGGCCTTCCACCTGCAGATTCGGGAAAATTCGATGCATCATGTGCTGCTCGTCGAAGACGAACCCAACCTGTCGCTGTTGGTGACCCGACTACTGAGCGTTGCCGGATACCAGGTCAGCGCCTCGTCCAGCGGCTCGGAAGGGCTGCGCGGCGCGCTCGCCGGCGATCACGATCTCGTCATTCTCGACCTGATGCTCCCCGACATGCGCGGCGAGGATCTGCTCGCCGAGCTGCTCGCGGTCCGGCCCGAGTCCCGGGTCCTCGTCCTCTCGTCGGTGACCGACCTCGCGCGACGTGTCGGGGTGCTCGACGGCGGCGCCGTGGATTTCCTGGGTAAGCCCTTTGCCACCGCCGAACTGCTGGCCAGGGTTCGGGCCCGGATCCGACCCGATCAACGCCAGGCCAGGCAGAGCGCTCAGCGTTACCTCAAAGGCGCCGGGCTCGAACTGGACATGGACCGGCGGGTGCTCCTGCTCGAAGGCCGCCGCATCGAACTGTCCCAACGGGAATTCGTGCTGCTGGCACACCTGCTGCACCGGACTCCGGCAGTCTGCACAAGAGCGGAATTGTTGTCCGAGGTGTGGGGCATCGGGTTCGACCCGGGAACGAACGTCGTCGACGTGTATATGCGTCGACTTCGGGCCAAGCTCACCTCCGAACGTATTGAAACGGTGCGAAATGTTGGATACAGACTCGTTGCGTGTTAGGAATATCCTCGGCGTCCTGTGGGTATTGTTCGCCGGGGTCAACGGAATTCTCACCTTTGTGCTGGCCGGCGCCGAGACGATTCCGTATCACCTGATCTGGGCCAGCTTCGCCTTCCTCTACGGGCTCTACTCCTGGCCCCGCTGGCTGACCTGGACGGTCTTCTGGGGTATCACGGCGCTCACCGGTTTCGCGCTGGTCAGTCATGCCGCCTCCGGCATCATCGGCTGGACCGAATGTTCCGAGATCGTGCTGATGGGCGTCATTCTCGCCTTGCTGATCTGGCATGTCGACCGGCACCGGGCAACCCAGCACAAGCTGCGGGTACTGCAGGAGGACGAGCGGCGCCGCGCGCACAACCGGGAGATGGCCTCCCGCTTCGGTACCCATGAAGTGCGGACCCGCCTGACGATCGCCCGCGGTTTCGTCGAGCTGATGGCCGCCGGTACCGAAGAGCCCGCGGTTCGCGAGGACGCCGCGATGGTGCTGGCCGAATTGGACAAGGCCACTCATATGGTGACAAATCTGCTGACCCTGGTGATCGTCGGACAACCCGCGCCCCGCGTCCCTGTCGACGTGGACCAATTGGTCAACGGGGTGGTGCACCGCTGGATCAGCACGGCGGATCGAAGATGGGTGGTGTCCTCTTGCGCCGGCACCATCGACGGTGATGCCGAGCGGCTGGAAGCAGCCCTCGATTGTCTCATCGAAAACGCCGTCAAATTCACTTCGATCGGTGATGCCATCGAGATCCACGCCGAGGTGGTCGGTTCCGAGTTGAGCTTGGCAGTCCGGGATTCCGGGGTCGGAATTCCGGCGAACGAACTCGAGAGGGTGTTCGAGATATTCCAGACATCGAGCACTGCGGGTGAGCGGGCGGGCTCGGGTCTGGGACTGCCCATCGTCCGGGCGATCGTGGAGGCCCGGAGGGGAACTCTGGAGGTGAAGAGCGCCGTCGGCGTCGGAACCCGGTTTGTGATCAGCCTGCCACTCGAGTCCGACCGCTACTCCTCTACAGATGCTCAGCAGCCGGCCATCGTTGTCGTCCCGTCCGGAACCGGTGGTTCTCAACTCGTCGGCCGCTGATCGGTCCTCACCCCGGTCCCGATTCCCGGCCTTGTCGAACTGTCGTACCGCCTCGTGGCCGGAGCGCGGGCCGGCGCTACCGCAGGTACCCTTCGACCTCGCTGACCGGGCGGACGCCGGCACCGTCCGGATCCTGATGGAACTCCCGACGCGCCCGACGCTGCCGCAGCAGGTCCCAGCACTGGTCGAGTGACTCCTCGAGTTCCTTGAGCCGCAGAGTCGCCTGCTCGGCCGTGGCCGGGTCGGCCTGCTCCTTGGTCCGCAGGTCATGCTCGGCCTGCACCATCTCGCTGATGCGGGCCAAAATTTCGGTGTCGTCGTTGCTCACTTACGGCTGTCCTTCGCGGTTTGACGTCGATCAGTTTCAGCGTTCGATGAACCTAATGGATGAGTTCCTGCCAATCGGCAGGCACCCGGCCGGCCGGTCCAGGGACCGGCTGGTCGGTCGGATGATGTTGCGGCCCGGCAAGTTCGGGCCCATCGGTGAGGGAGTCGTCGGAATAGTTCCAGAACCAGTCCTCCCCAGGCTCGAAGGTGCGGATCACCGGATGTGAAGTGCTGGCCGCATGCGCGCTGGCGTGCTGTGCGGGTGAGGAGTCACAGCAACCGATGTGGCCACATTGCGCGCACCTTCGCAGGTGTACCCACCACCCCTGGGCGACATCGCATTCCGCGCATCCAATACCGCTGGGACGGGCCGAAGGATTGATCCCGGCGGTCATCTCTGGCCCCCCCGAGTCACGATGGAGGTCGTCCTGCTGATCATGGACCCTCCTGCCGTCAACTGGTCATTCGAAACTCAGCGCCGACCCTACCGGCCCGGGCCAGCCCGGTGCCTGCTGGGTTGCAGCGTGCAGTCGGGGGAGAATGTTGTCCGGCGGCCTCGGCTCGCCGGCGGAACAGACGAACCGGTACTCCGAACCACGGGACCGGCCCAAAATCGGAGGTGGTCGGTGTCCATTCGCACAGAAGCCAGCGAGAAGTGGGTCAGGGCGTTCGTCGGTGAAACCTGCGTGCTCGACAGCCACCGGCCGTTGCTGTTCTGGGAGGAGGGGTTTCCCGTCCCCGGATATGCCTTTCCGGCCGCCGACGTGCGCACCGAACTGCTGCGTCCGGCCCGCACAGACCCGGCCGGTCCCCCGTTCTTCCTGCCGAAGGGACCGGTCAGCGCGTGGTTCGACCTCGACGTCGGCGGCGTGCAGATCCCTCACGCCGCCTGGGTCCGTGATGACCCGGCGCTGGCCGGTCTGCTGACCGTGAGCTGGCAACCGGGCCCCGTCCGCTGGATGGAGGAGGACGAGGAGGTCGCCGGCCATCCCAGGGACCCCCACAAGCGGGTCGAGGCGCTGGCCAGCAGCCGACATGTCAGGGTGGCCGTCGATGGTGTCGTGCTGGCGGACAGTCGTCATCCGGTGCTGCTGTTCGAGACCGACCTGCCCACCCGCTACTACCTGCCGGTGGAGGACGTCGCCCCGGCGGCGCTGGTGGCGACCGAACACCGGAGCTTCTGTCCGTACAAGGGCACCGCGGACGGGTACTGGAATTCGACGGCCCATCCCGAGTTGGCCAATCTCGCCTGGTCCTACTCGGCACCCTTCCCGGCAGTGACAAAGATCGCCGGCCGTATCGCGTTCTACAACGAACTCGTCGACATCAGCGTGGACGATGTGCCGGTGGAGCGTCCGGTCTCGGTCTTCTCGGCCCCGGCCAACCGGGCCTAGCGCCGGGTGACCTCGCCTCCTGGACGAGCCGGACGCACGATGCCCCGCGCTGATCTCCGGCCCCGTTGGGCGGGTCGAGAGTTGATCTCTGCCGCCCGGGGCATTGTGAGGGCATGAACAGCGTGAGCGCAATGGTGGTGACATGAGCAGCCCGTTCACGTCCGCCCGGAAAACGGTCGATCCGGTCGCCGGCCCGGACGGACCCGGACCCGGACCCAACGACCCTGCCCCGGCGGCGAACGGGAACGCCCGGGTCATCCTGCCCTGGCATGAGTTCCGGGACGGCGACGAACCGCCGGCCAGGCGACAGCGGTACCGGAAGGTGGCCGGCCGGACCCTGTCGAAGGCATGGGGCGACTCGCTGTTCGGCTTGAGTTCACAGGCGGCGTTCTGGTGCGCGCTGTCCACCGCCCCGATGCTGCTGGCCCTGCTGGGTCTCACCGGTCTGATCGCGCCCTGGTTCGGCCCGGGCACCCTCGATGCCCTGCAGATCCAGATCGACAAATTTCTGCACGGCGTATTCAATCCGGAGGTCGCGAACAATCTGGTCGGCGACACGGTGAAGACCATTCTCAAGGCCGGGCGCGGTGACGTGGTCTCCGTCGGGCTGGTGATCAGCCTCTGGGCCGGTTCCTCCGCGATCTCGGCCTTCGTGGAGGCCATCACGATCGCCTATCGGCAGCACGAATTCAGAAACCCAGCGGTCGAGCGCTTCTTCGCCCTCGGCATCTACCTGGTTGCCCTGTTCTTCGGCATCCTGCTGCTGCCGCTCCTGGCGATCGGGCCGGACTATCTGGTGAAGCTGGCACCCGACAGGTGGCAGCACCGGCTCAGCTCGATCATCTCCATCAGCTATTACCCGGTCACCACGATTCTGATCATCCTGCTGTTGGCAACCCTGTACAAGGTGGCACCGAAGCGCCGGCATCCGTGGGTTCGCGGGCTGCCCGGCGCCCTGCTCGCTGCGGTGGCGTTCCTGGTGGCGAGCTTCGGGTTACGCCTTTATCTCTCGTACGTCTACGCGCACGGTCTCACCTATGGCGCGCTGGCGACACCCATCACTTTCCTGCTGTTCTACTACTTCGCATCGATGGCGATCATTCTCGGCGCGCAGTTCAACAATGCGCTGCTGGAGCACTATCCGCTCAGAACCCCCGCTCCGGCCCGGGTGGCCGACCCGGCAGCCGAGAGGGAGCCCGGTCGGACGGTCGAATCGGCTGGATGAACGACGGGGGCGGGTGAGGTCCGACCCCGAAGCTGACCGATGCGCCTGATCCGATCGGCAGCTCAATCGCCCGGCCGACGGGCGCGGTGGCCGCGAAGTCTGCCGGTCACCGCGTTGGCCGCCCGGCGGCCGGACACGAGCGCCCCCTGGATGGATGCGGTGTCCCGATGGTCTCCCGCGACGAACAGCCCGCCGCCGAGATCGACCGGCTGGGCACGGACCAGTGGCGGGGGTTGACTGGGCAGCGCCCGTTCGATGTCGTGGCGCACCAGCAAATCCCAGTTGCTCGCTGACGTTCCATACATCCGGCCCAGGTGCTGCCTGACCTCGGCCTCGCCGGCCGATTCGGGCCACAGGGTGGTGGCCTGCACCAGATGTCGACCCGGCGGCGCGTAACCGGGTGCGACGTTGGACATCACCGCGGTGTTGACGACCGGCCCGGCCGACCGTCCACCGGAATCGACAAACAGCAGCTTCAGCGGCGTGGGGGGCTCCGCCGCCTGGAACCAGTAAGTGGTGAGGCCATTCATCCGCGGCGCCGCGACCGGCGCGAGCACTGCCGAAGCGGCCGGATCGACCGCTACGACCACCGCCCTGGCCCGCACCGGCCCGGCATCGGTATCGACCAACAGTCCGCCGCCACCCGCGGTGATCCCTCGCGCGCTGACCCCGAGTCGGACGCCGGAGGTCAACCGACCGGCCAGTTGCGCCGGCAGCGCAGCCATGCCGGCCGCCGGTACGCCTGGCGTGGCAAGCAGGAAACTCCGGAGCAGTAACCGGACGAATGTGGCCGACGTGCCGCCAGGAGGGGTGCCCAGCACCCCGGTCAGGAATGGTTCGAGAATCTCGGACCGGATGCGGCCCTTGATCTTTGCCTTGGCCAGGGCCTCGGTCAGGTCGGTGTCCGCCCGGCCGAGCAGGCTCCCGACCGGCCCGAGCGCCGGCGCCGCCCAGCGGGCCAGTCGGGCCAGTTCCCACGGGCGGAGATAGCCGCTGGCGGTGGTTCTGGCCAGCAGCTCCGGACTACGCCGGGGGTCGGCGACCACCCGGATCCCCCCCACGCCTGTCACGGCAACACCGGCGGCGAAGGTGTGCAGGTCGAGCGCATCCACATCCACGTAGCGCGCCACCGCCGGATATGCCGGGTTGAGCAACTGGAATCCACGGTCACAGCGGAAACCGTCGACGACGTCTGTCCGGACCCGGCCGCCGACGCCGTCGCTCGCGTCGAAGATGTCGACGTCGAATCCACGTTCAGCCAGGGTCGCAGCACAGAGCAGACCGGCGAGGCCGGCACCGATCACCGCCACGTCGGGATTGCCCGGCGGCCCACTCCGGCCCGATTCGCCTCCGCTGTTCGACATGAACTGATGGTGGCATGTCGGGCGGGGCGCATCGAGCCCCCGGGGTCGGCCGTCGTCGACCGGCCGGCCCTGTTCGGTTCAGTCGGCCGGTCGGAGCCGGATCATGTTCCACGAGATGCCGGTCACGTTGACCGTGACCACTGAGCCAGTGGACGACCAGCCGGGCCTGTCGAGGGGGGCGACGGCGGCCGGATCGGCGGCGGTGTTGGCCCGCATCGGATCGGGATCGGACAACATCACGTGCTCGATCACCTCGAGCGGACCGAAACCCCGGAGGTCGACCGTGACGTCGACCGCGTCGGCCGCCGAGCGATTCACCAGGAACAGCGCCACATTCCCGGTTGCCTCGTCCAGGGTGGCGATGGCGTCCAGCGAGTCGACCTCCCCGTACTTCCCGGTGCTCACAGCGGGAGAGACGACCCTGGTGACCAGAGCCTGGCCGACCGCGTACCGCGCCGTCAGCGAGAACGGCCAGAAGGTGGTCTGCCGGAAGGCCGGCCGGCCCGGCTCGGCCCGGATAGCGGCGATGGTATTCACCAGCTGGGCGATGCAGGCCATCTTGATCCGGTCGCTCCGGCGCAGGATGCTGATCAGCAGGTTTCCCAGGACGACCGCGTCGGCGACCGTGTAGTCGTCCTCGCTCAGTCGGGGTGCCCGCTCCCATTCCGGGCTTTTCGGCCGAGCCTGCAATCTCGACAGATACCAGACATTCCATTCGTCGAGCGAAAGGTACATGACCTTGTCGCTCCGCTTTCTTGCCTTCACGCTGTCGGCGACGGCGCAGACATCTCCGATATAGCCGTCGAGATCGGTAGACGAGGCGAGAAAGCTCTGGAGGTCGGTGCCCTCTATCTCGTAGTAGGCGTGCATGGAAATGTGGTCGACCAGCTCGTAGGTCTCTTCGAGCACGGCGTTCTCCCACGCGGCGAAGGACGGCATCTGCCGCTGCGAACTGCCACAGACCACCAGCTCGACCGACGGGTCGAGCATGCGCATCCCCCGCGCGACGTCGCCGGCCAGACGGCCGTACTCCTGCGCGGGCTTGTGGCCGAGCTGCCACGGGCCGTCCATTTCGTTGCCGAGGCACCACACCTTGACGGCGTATGGCCGCGGGCTGCCGTTTTTCGCCCGGTGGTCAGCCCACTCGGACGGGGCGTCGGTGTTGGCGTAGTCGAGCAACTCGAGAGCATCACGCAGCGTTCCGGTGCCCAGGTTGGCGGCCATCATCGGCTCGATCCCGGCCGCACTGCACCATTTCATGAATTCATCGACCCCGAATTCGTTGGTTTCCAAGCTGTGCCAGGCCAGATCCAGCCGGGTCGGCCGGTCGGCGGGTGGCCCGACCCCGTCCTTCCAGTCGTACCCGGAGAGAAAGTTGCCGCCGGGGTATCTGACGATCGTGACGCCCATTTCGGCGACAAGTGCAAGCACATCGGTGCGGAAGCCATCGCTGTCGGAAAAGGCGCCGTCCGGCTCGAAGATGCCGCCGTACACGCAACGTCCCATGTGTTCGACGAAGGCGCCGAACACTCGTCGGTCGATGTCGGAGATGACGAAATCGCGATCGATGATGACGGAGGCGGTGTTGATGACCGTTCCTTTCCAGGGTTTTGGGCAGCACGGCAGAGGGCAACTGCAAATGGTCTGTCCTGACGCAGGACGGCCTATTTCAGGCTGCCGACCGCCAGGCCGCCGCGCCAATACTTCTGCAGGGTGAGGAAGGCGATCACCAGCGGGATGATCGATACCAGTGACCCGACGATAATCAGACTCCACAGCGAATGTCCGCCGCCGTTGTTCGACGAGGCGAGTTGCTCCCAGAGACCGATCCCGACTGTGATCGGAAAGAGCTTCGACGACGACAGCATGGTCAGCGGAAGGAAATAGTTGTTCCAGGTCCCGACGATCGAAAGCAGCAGGACGGTGATGACGGCCGGCCGCATCAACGGAAGAGCGACCTGGAAGAACGTACGGAATTCGCCGGCACCGTCGACCCTGGCGGCGTCGAGCAGTTCGTCGGGGACCCCTGTCGCGGTGTACACCCGCATCAGGTAGACGCCGAACGGGCTGAGCAACGACGGCAGGATGACCGCCCACACCGTGTCGGTCAGTTGCAGGTTCGACAGCAGCACGAAGGTCGGGATCACCAGCGCTGTCAGCGGCACCATCACCGACCCGAGCAGCAGGGCGAACATGAAGTTGCGGCCCCGGAAGTTGTACTTTGCAAAGCCGTAGCCGGCCAGCACAGAAATGATGGTCGCGCCCGCACCGCCTGCGGCCGCATAGAGCACCGAGTTTCCGAACCAGCGCAGATATTCACCGTCGTTGTAGGTGAACAGATCCTTGAGATTGGCCCACAGGTTGAAGTGTCGATCGAACCACAGCGCTCCGGCTGACCCATTGAACAGCCCCGGTGCATCTTTGGTGCTGGCCACGAACAGCCACCACACCGGTATCAGAAAGTAGAACACCAGCGCTATCAGGAACAGGTGGGCGACCACGTCGGGTTTGCCCTTACGCCGTGGCATCGATCGCAGCCCGGCATCGCGGGAGGCAGCCGCTGTGGAGGAACTCACGTGAAGATGCTCCCTCGTTTGCGGGTGGCGAACATGAAGATGTACACGGCGATGAAGACGACGATGCCGAGCGCGAAGGAGATCGCCGAGGCATAGTTGAACTGCGCGTACGAGAAAGCCAGATTGAAGGCGTAGATGTTAGGCGTGAAATCGGGGGTGATCGTGCCGTTGGCGATGGGGCCGAGCACCTGCGGCTCGGTGAAGAATTGCAGTGTCCCGATCAGGGCGAACACCAGGATGAGCACGAAGGCGGAGGAGATCAGCGGAATCTTGAGCCGTAGCGCGATCTGCCAGGCGTTGGCGCCATCGATCCTGGCAGCCTCGTACAGCGTGGTGTCGATGCCCTGCAGCGCCGCGTAGAGAATGATCATGTAGTAGCCGGCCCACTGCCAGGTCACGACGTTGAGCAGGCCGGCGAAGATGTGGTCGGGACTCATCAGGAACGGCGCCGACGAATGGAACAGCGAGAAGATCTGAACCAGCGGACCGAAACTGGGACTGTACAGAAAACCCCACATCAGGGCGCCGATGACAGCAGGAATGGCATAGGGCAGGAAGATCATCAGCCGGGAGAACCGGGCGAGACGTGTGGTGATCGCGTCGAGGACCAGCGCCGCGGCCAGCGACACCGCCATCTGCACCGGAATCAGCACGGCCGAGAACCTCACCACGAACCAGACACCCTGCAGGAATGAGGGGTCGGTGAACGCCCGCTTGTAGTTGTCAAGGCCGGCGAAGACGGTCCCGGTGGCCAGGCCCTTCGAATAGAGGCTCAAGTAGAAGGCATAGGCCAACGGGGCGACCAGGAACGCGAAGAACACGACCATGAATGGGGCGATGAACACCCAGCCGACCCGGGATCGGCGTGCGGCGTTGGTTCGACTCCGCTCACGGCCAGGCTTGACCGAACGGTCGATGTGGGCAATGGGCCCTGCGCCGGCGGACCGGTCGATCGACATCAGCTGGAACCTCCCGCGGACGTGGTAGGCAGGGACTGGTCGGCGGCGATCGATCGCAGTGGATCGACCCCCGCCGGCCGATCGCTACTTGACGGTGAAACCCTGCGTCTTCGCGTACGACACCAGGATGCCCTGCAGATCGGTCGCCGCCTGGTCACCGCTGATCTTTCCGGCGTTGATCTTCACGATCTGGGCCTGCAACTGGGCGTAGTAGTACACGCTGAAAGGTCCGTAGACGGCGCCCTTATAAGCATTCTCCGCCGGAATGTAGACCTCCTTGTTGGCTGTCTGACCGTCGAAGAACGCGACCTTGTTGTCGATGAAGGCCGGGGATTTGAGCACACTCTGGTTCAGCGGGAAGATGGTCTGCGTCTGCCAACCATCGGTGACCGACGGCTCGTCCGCATACAGGCCCGCAGCCACGAGAGCTGCCAGTTTCTTGTCCGACGCCTGACTCGTCACCGCGAGCGTGGAGCCGCCCCAGTTCACCGACGTCGGCGACGCTGCGTCCCACTGCGGCAACGGCGCTGCGGCGAATTTGCCCTTCTCGGCGCCCTTACCGACACCCGCTCCGGAAAGATACCCGGGAGCCCAGGCGGCCGAGATGTAGGTGGCGTATTTGCCGCCGATCACGCCCGAGATGTAGTCGGTGGTGAACTGGTCCTCGGTGCCCACCAGGCCTTTCTTGACCAGATCGGCCCAGTAGTTGAGCACGTCCTTCGTGGCCTGGTCATCGACCTTGATGGTGATGTTCTTGGAGTCGCCGAGGTTGTAGCCGAACGGGACCCCGCCCTTCTGCTCGATCAGCGCGGTGATCGCGGCCGGGACATTGCTGCCGAGGTCACCGAACTTCGGACCGCCGGCGGCCTTGACCTTCTGCGCCGCCTGCTCGTATTCCGCCCAGGTCTTGGGCGGCGTGATCTTGTACTTGTCGAAGATGTCCTTGCGGTAGATCATCCCCATCGGGCCGCCATCGATGGGGATGGCATAGACCGCCGGGCCTTGCGACACGTCCTTCCAGGCTCCGTCGCTGAAGTTCTTCTTGACGTCGTTCGCGCCGAATGCACTGATGTCGACCAGGGCCTTCTGGATTTCGAACCCGACCAGTTGGTCGGCCTCGAGCATGATCACGTCCGGCGCACCCTTGTTGGCCGACACCGCGGTCTGGAACTTGGCGTATTCGGGTGCACCCTGACCGGCAACCGTCCAGCACACCTGCACGTCGGAATGGGCGTTGTTGAAGTTGTCGACCACCTTTGCCATGTTCGGATACCACGCCCAGACCGACACCGCCGGCGCATCGGCGTGAACGATCTTGTTCGTGCAGTTGGTCAGCTTCGGACTCGATCCTCCCGCAGCTCCCGAGGTCGCCGGGGTCGCGGTGTTCCCCCCTCCGCAGGCCGCCAGGGTGCCGGCGAGGGCGACAGCCGAAATGATCGCCGTCAGCGACCTCGCGGCCCCAGGTGTCCTTGGCAACGGCGACTTCATTGTCGGCAACCCCATTTTCATAGTGAGCCCTTCGTTTGGTTTGCCCTGCCGTTCGCTGAGGCGCAAGCAGGCAGATGATCGGGACGTTTGGCCGAGAGCTGTCGGCGGGCAGCATCGATCCCGCCGGGGACCGACTCGGACCCGACTGGAATGGGACATCGAGCTGTGCGAGAAGACCTGCGCTGCAACACACCTTGCCGTGTGCAGTGGCACCGGGCTTGCTGGTTCGCATTCTTCTACAACGTTGTAGGGAAGGGAGGATTCATATCATGCGCACGCATCGTGGGCCTGTCAACCCTCCAGCGGTGATTCAATCCAAGTTTCCCGCTACGTCTTGATAACGGCCGTCGATTCTCGACCGATCAACTTGAATGCCGTCTCGATCTGGCGCGGTGCAGATGCAGTATCACCGGCGATTCGTTCGACCAGCACCCGTACGGCCGTTTCGGCGATCTCCTCCCGGCCGGGATCGATGGTCGACAGCGTGGGCAGCGAGTACCGGGACTCGTCGATGTCGTCGAACCCGATCACCGCGACGTCGTGGGGAATCTTGGTGCCGGCCTCCTGGAGAACCCGCATCGCGCCCAGCGCGATCGAATCGTTGAAGGCGACGACACCGTCGAAGACGACCTTGGACGCGAGAACCGCGCGCATCGCCTCGGCCCCGTCCACCCGGTGCCAATTCCAGACATCGATGACCAGGTCTTTGCGGAAGCGCATTCCCTGTTCTGCCAGTGCCTGCCGATACCCCGCCAACCGCAGTCCGGCCGACCCGCTTCGCACTTCGGCGTGCGCTCCGAAGGCGAGCAATCGGCGGCGGCCGAGCTTCAGCAGATGGCTGGTCGCCGCCCTGATCCCCTCCACGTTCTGCATCGCAACGTGATCGGTTGGGCCCGCGAAGATCTGTTCACCGAGCAACACCAGGGGTGTCTCGATCCTGAGCAGGTCCGCATCCTGCTGGGTCAAACCCAGTGCGCTGTAGAGCACCCCGTCGACCATGCGCATCCGGGGACCCTGCAGAATTTCGAGCTCACGCGCCCGGTCACCACCGCTCTGCTGGATCAGCACGGCAAGATCGCGGGTGGCCGCGGCCCGCATCACGGCGTCGGCCAATTCGGCGAAGTAGGCGTTGCGTAGATCCGGAATCACCAGCCCGATGGCACCGGTGCGGCCGGAGCGGAGGCCCCGGGCCGAAAGATTCGGTTGATACCGGAGCGTGGCGATGGCCTGCAGCACCCGACCGCGGGTTTCCGGCCTGATATGCGGATAGTCGTTGATCACGTTGGAGACGGTCTTGATCGAAACTCCGGCCGCCCGCGCCACATCATGCATCGTGACTGCCACAACGCCTCCTCAAGTTGGTAGAGCCGGGCCGAGCAGGCGGCAGACCGACGTTACAACGTTAGAGATGTCCGGGCCAGGGGCATGGGCCCGGCAGAGCTACCGCCGAAGATCTGCCGCTGCAGGTCGCATAGCAGTCCGATCATGGTCCATTCGGGTGAATCTTCAAACCGGTGCATCCGCCGTGACGCGGCGGCCGGTAGTCACCCGGTCAGCATTTTCCGCCCCACAGGAGGATTCATGAGACGTTTCATCTCGGCCGCATCCGTTGGCGTATTGATCGCCGCCGGCGCACTGATCGGAGCACCGGCTGCGTCAGCAGCCGACGCCGGAATGGTCTACATCATTCACGGGATCCCGGATACGCCGGTCGACGTGTACGTGGACGGCGCGAAGGCCCTCGACGACTTCCAACCGGGCACGGTCAAGGGCCCGCTGAGCCTGCCCGCAGGATCGCACAAGGTGGCGATCACCGCGGCCGACGCCACGGACGCGAGCAACCCCGTGCTCTCCGGAGACGCCACCATCACCGCGGGATCCAACGTCTCGCTGATCGCGCACCTGTCGGCGAGCGGCGCACCCACGTTGACCGCGCTCGTCGACGACGTGAGCATGATCCCGGCCGGTCAGGCAAGGGTCGTCGTCCGGCACCTCGCCGCGGCCCCGGCAGTCGACGTCCGGGCGGGCGGCAAGGTCGTACTGGCCGGTGTGACCAATCCCCGGCAGGGTGCTCTGATCGTTCCTGCCGGAACCATTTCCGCGGACGTGACGCTGGCGGGCACGGACACAGTTGCTATCGGTCCGGCTGATCTTTCGCTGACGGCCGGTACGGCCACCTTCGTGCATGCCATCGGCAAGGCCGACGGCGGCAAGCTGTCACTCGTCGTCTTCACCATCTCCGACCTGGGCGGCATGCCAGGCGGAGTTCCAGCCGGAACCGGACCCAAGGACAGCTCCCTGCCGTTGGCTCTGGTACTCGCGCTGTTGCTGGGGGGCACGGTGCTGGCTCTGTCCGGCGGTCGGTCCCTGATGGGCCGCAAGCTGAGCGGTAGTCCGATGGGTGAGGGCCGCTGAGCCAGCACTCGGCGGTCCCGGAACGGGGTCGCAAGAGCACCCGCCGCTCGGCCGTCATCGGCCTGGCGGCGGGTGCCCTCTGCGTTGTTCTCGGCCTTGTCCTCTTGATTGCCTGGCCAGTGCCTCGAGCCGCCGGTCGCGAGATCATCCAGATGGGTGGCGCCGCCGCCCAGTCGCTGGCTGGGCGGGTGAGCTCGACCAGCACAGCCCCTCAGGCGATCGCCGCCCGTGCCTCGCCCCCCGGACCCCCGGCCGACGTGCTCCCGGCGCTCCCGGCCGGGGACGCCCTTGCCCCGCCGGCCTCGCCGACCCCGCCGACCCCGCCGACCCGAGCACATGCTGCTGCACCCGCTGCGACGGGTACCCCCGACAAGCGGTCCACCGCGACCTCGAAAGCGGTCCCGGCAACCAGGAGCCGCCAGCCCAACCCAACTGCATCGGCATCGGCATCGGCATCGGCATCGGCATCGGCATCGACCACTGAACCATCGCCGGGGTCACCGGTCCGGCTGCGACTGCCCACGGCCGGCGTGGACGCGCCCGTCGTTGCGGTGGGTGTCGACGAATCCGGGGTGTTGGGTGTGCCGGAGGACGTGGCGACGGCCGGCTGGTACAGATTCGGCCCGCTACCGGGATCGGTGAGGGGATCCGCCGTGATCACCGGTCACATCGACGACCACCTGCAAGGCGTCGGTGCGTTCGCCTCGATCCTCGGACTCGGCATCGGCGATCCGATAGAGGTGATGGACGCCCATCGGGTCACCCACCGGTTCACCGTCATCGCCCGCGAGGAGTGGCGCAAGGCCGAGGTCCCCATCTCCCGGCTGTTCCAACGATCCGGCTCGCCTCGTCTCGTCCTGATCACTTGCGGCGGCCCGTTCGACGCCGGCACCAGAAGCTACCGGGACAACGTCGCCGTGACAGCGATTCCGTCGGGCCGGTGAACTACCCTGCGGCTGTGCCCACCTCCGACGGATCGACGATCCGGCCGGAACCTGGCCACGATGACGACCTCGAACGTCTCTTCCAGCTGGCGGCCACCGGATCCCTGCAGCGGGCCTATGAGCGTTACAGCCCGATGGTCTACCGGATCGGGGTGGTCAGCCTGCGGAACCACCACGAGGCGGAGGAGTTGGTGCAGCAGGTCTTCGTCCGGGCCTGGCGGGGACGGCGGGGTTTCGACCCGGCCCTCGGTTCGCTCGGCTCGTGGCTGCTCGGGATCACCAGACGGCAGATCGCCGACCAGTTCGCCGACCGCGCCCGGCAGCAACGCGCGCAGGCGGCGGCGACCGGAGCGATCAGCCTGTCGGGTGCGCATCCGGCGAAGACGGAGGAGATCATCGAACGGGTGGTGGTGACCGATGGCATCAATCGGTTACCTGCCGAGCAACGAACAGTGTTGGGGATGGCTTTCTACCAGGGCCTGACCCATCAGGAGATTGCCGCCACCACCGGAATGCCCGTGGGGACGGTGAAGAGCCATATCCGACGGGGCCTGACCCGACTGAGGAACCTGTGGGAGGTGGACGGTGAATCATCCTGACCAGGACGATCTTGCCCTGCTTGCGCTGTACCCGGACGCCGATGCTCAGGGCAGCGGATCCGCCGGCGATGCGACGGTCAACAGCACCGCCGCCCACGTCCGCGGGTGCGGGCGTTGCCGAACCTACGTCGAAGACCTGGCTCGAGCGGTGCTGGTCGCGAAACAGGGCGGCGAGATCGGGCCGCTGACCGATCCG
>JBBRDH010000085.1:0-22609 GCA_038204125.1 Mycobacteriales bacterium | reverse complement strand
GTGTAGACGGGCAGGTTGACGGTGGTGAACGGCGACTTGGTACCCCAGTACTTGTCGTACCGGGTCAGCGCGTATTTGATTCCGGTCTGCGCCGTGGTGAGTTGGTACGGTCCGGTGCCCAGATCGTGAGAGGTCAGGTAGGTCTGGGCGTTGTCAGACCCGGCATTGGACTTCAATCCCGTGGGCGACTCCATCTTCGGTCCGAACGGAGAGGCGAGATAGCTCAGGAAGGCCGAATTAGGCTCCTTGAGCGTCACCACCGCGGTCAGGTCATCCGGTGTCGCCACGCTCTTGACAACTTCGACCATGTAGGCCGCACCGCCCTTGACCGCAATACGGCGCTTGAATGCGACATCGACGGCCGCCGCAGTGAATGGCGTTCCATCATGGAAGGTGACCCCCTTTCGCAGGTGAAAGGTGTACACCGTCTTTTCCGGGTTGACGTCCCAGGTTTCGGCCAACCGGGGGGCGATCTCGACAGTGTCGGTGTTGTTCTTGTACTGCACGAGCCCCTCGTAGGCGTTGATCATGATCGCAGTGCCGTTGTTGGCGTAGTAGATGTCTGGGTCCGGGGGCTGGCCGATGTCGCCGAGCAGGCCGACGGTCAGGCTCCCGTCGGTCGGTGCTGCGGCACTGCTCCCGCCGCCGCCACCGGCGGACGAGGTCTTCGTGCCGGAGCTGCAGGCGGTGACGACGGCCAGGGTCAGCACAACGCAGGCGGCTATGCGGCCGGTGGGTGCGCGGAGCGATCGGTTGGGCACGGCGGAACTCCTTCTCGGGATGGGTGACGACTGGGGCTGGATGATGGCGGCGTTCACCGGACGGGCGTTCACTGGACAGTCACTCGGGGGTCGGCGGCTGCCTGGAGCAGGTCGACAACGGCGTTGGACACGACATAGATGGCGCCGAGGACGAGAGTCACCCCGGCGATGGCCGGGAAGTCGTCGACCGGGATGGATGCGGCGAGGTAGTTGCCGATGCCCGGCCAGGAGAACACCTGCTCGACCACGACCACCCCGGCGAACATGAAGCCCAGCTGTAGTCCGGCCATCGACAGTGCCGGGCCCAGCGCGTTGCGGACAACGTGGCGGGCCAGTACCCGCCCCTCGGTGAGGCCCTTCGAGCGCGCGGTACGCACGTAGTCGACGTGGAGCACTCCCTGGAGCGAGGACCGGAAAACCCGGCCGATCGCCACCGCCGGCGCGATCGACAGCACCAGGGCCGGCAGCACCAGATGGTGCAGGGCGTCGAGGAATGCGTCGCCCTGCCCGTGCAGCAGGGTGTCGACCACCTGCATGCCCGTCGGGCCGGGGTCCTCGAAGTCGCCGGTGCCGCGGGCCGGCAGCCAGCCGAGCCGGCCGAAGAAGACGATGAGACCGAGCAGGGCCAGCAGGAACGGCGGCGCGGTGGCCAGCAGCAGCAGTACTCCGCGCCCGATGAAGGCACCGGGCCAGCGCAGCGCCCCCGATACCGCGAACAACGCGGCCAGCACCACCGCGATGAGGAATGCGGCGACCACGAGTTGCACCGTCGCCGGCAGATAGGTCGCGATATCGGCGGTCACCGCCTGCCGGGTCCGCAGCGAACGGCCCAGGTCCCCGGTGACCAGCCCGAGAAGGAACCGCCAGAACTGGGCGAGAAACGGGTCGTTGAGGCCGAGCAACTGCCGCTGCGCAGCGACCGTTGCGTTCGAGGCATTTGCGCCGACGTACGCCCTGGCCGGGTCCCCCGGGGCGATGTGCTCCAGCACGAACACCAGGAACGACAGGATCAGCAGGATGACGACCGCGCCCGCCAGGCGCCGGATCAGGAACCGCAGCATCGGCTACCGCCGGACCGGGAGCAGGTTGCGGACGGCGTCGCCGCCGAGATTTGCGATCAGGCTCAGCACGAGTACGGCCAGGCCTGGCACGCCGGGCACCCACCACTGGCTGAGCAGTTGGCTCAACGTCCGGGCGGTGTCGGCGCCGAGCTCGGGCGCGGGGGCCTGCTGACCCAGGCCGAGAAACGACAGGGCGGCCAGCAGCAGTACCACGTTGCCTATGTCCAGGCTCGCGGTGACGATCGCCGTCGGCACCACCCCTGGCAACAGGTGCCGGGTGAGCAGCCGGGTCCGGCTGACCCCGGACAGCCGGGCAGCCTCGACATGCGGCCGGGCGGCGAGGGCCTTCACCTCGCCGCGCAGGATCCGGGCGTAGTACGGCCACCAGACGATCGACACCCCGATCAGGGTGTTGGTCAACCCGGAGCCCAGGGCTGCGACGATCGCGATGGCGACCAACGCCCCCGGCAGCGCCAGGAACAGGTCGGTGACGCGCATCAGGACCGTGTCGACCCAGCCGCCGGTGGCGCCGGCGATCAGCCCGACAATGCCGCCGACGAGCAGCCCGCCGGCGACCACGGCCAGCGCGCTGAGCCAGCTGGCCTGGACGCCGATCAGAGTGCGGGACAACAGATCCCGACCGATCTGGTCGGTGCCGAGCAGGTGGCCGGCGGCCAGCGGTGGGAGGTTCGGCTCGCCCACCGGCTGGATCGGGTTGTCCGGCGCCAGCACCTTCGCGAAGACGGCCACCAGGGTGACCAGGATGAGCAGCCCGATCAGGCCCCACGCGACCGGCCGGGCGAGCTTCGAGCCGCCGACAGCGATTGGGCGGATTCGGCTCTTCGGCAGCAGCGTGGTCATGACGCGGCGTCCTCGACGATCTCGGGCACGGCCGCGAGCAGTGCCTTCGTGTACGGCTCGCGCGGAGAGCTGACCACCTGCTCGGCCGGGCCGACCTCGACCACCCGGCCGGCCCGCATCACCGCGATGCGGTCGCCCATCAGCCGGGCGACAGCCAGGTCGTGGGTGACGAACAGGACCGTCATCCCCAGCCGGGCCCGTAGATCCCGGATCAGGGCCAGCATGTTCTTGGCGAGCGAGGCGTCGAGTGCACTGGTCGGCTCGTCGCACAGCAACACCGCCGGCGGGATCATCGTCGCCCGGGCCAACGCGACCCGCTGCCGCTGGCCGCCGGACAGTTCACCCGGCCGGGCCCTCGCGACCTCGGGTGGCAGGTCGACCGCGGCGAGTGCGGCGATCACCCGTTGCCCGATCTCGGATTTGGACAGATCCTGGCGCAGGAGGCGCTCGCCCAAAGTCTCGCCGACGCTCAGCCACGGGGTCAGTGACGAACCCGCGTCCTGGAACACCATCTGCGGGCCACCGCTGCCGGCCAGCGTCACCGACCCCGAAGTCGGCTGCTCCAGCCCCGCGACGATCCGCAGCAGAGTCGTCTTGCCTGAACCTGACTCCCCGACGATGGCCAGTGCCTCACCCGGCGCGATGGTCAGGTCGACGCCGTCGACGGCGGCGATCTCCTGGGCGTCATTACCGCGGCCCCGGCGCCGGGTGCTCCCGAATGCGCGGCCCCGGCGGACGGCGAAGGTGCGGCGCAGCCCAGTGATCCGCACTGCCGGCCCCACATCTGTTGCGCCGCTGATCTTCTCGCCCCCGGCGAATCTGCCGTCCCGTTCCATGCCCAGCGTGAGCCGGGCGGCCAGCAACGATGTGGTGTAGTCATGCTGCGGGTGTCGGACGACGTCGGCGGCAGGGCCGAGTTCCACCAGTTCGCCGTGGTGCAGCACGGCGAGACGGTCGGCGATCTGGTCGGCCACGCCCAGGTCGTGGGTGATCAGCAGCACCGAGCAACCGAAATCCGCCCGCAGTTCCCGCAGCAGGTCGAGCAGTTGGGCCTGCACGGTCACGTCGAGGGCCGTGGTGGGTTCGTCGGCGACGATCAGCCCGGGCCGGCCGGCGACGGCGATGGCCGCCATCACCCGCTGCCGAAGCCCGCCGGACAGTTCGTGCGGATAGACCCGAAGTCGCAGTGCGGCGTCCCGGACGCCGACCGTTTCGAGCAGGCGCACCGACTCTGCGTCGTCGTGGGTGACCTCGCCGATCTGCCGGCCGATCCGCATCGTCGGGTTCAGCGATGTCATCGGGTCCTGGAAGATCGCGCCGAGCACGTCCCGCCGCACCCGCCGGAGTTCGGCCTGGTCGGCGCGGAGCATGTCGACGCCGCTGACCGTGACCGATCCCACCGCCTGCGGATGCGAGGTGGGCGGCAGCAGCCCCAGCAGGCTGAGCGCCAGCACACTTTTACCGGAGCCCGATTCGCCGACCAGGCCGAGGATCTCGCCCGCCCGGATGTCGAAGCTGACGCGGTTGAGCACTGAACTGCGGGTGCCGTTCCGCACCAGGGACAGCGAGAAGTCGGTGATCGAGGCCACAGCGGCCGGCGTGGTCACGGGTGGACCTGAGCCTTGGGGGACGGCGGGAACAGGTCTGGCCGGTCGCACGCCGCGCGGTAGATCTCGGCGGGCGTGGTCGGCCAGACGCCGCCGGCGGCGGTGATGTGGGCGAGCGCCTTGCCAACGGCCCGTAGCCGGAACGGGGCGCCGCTGATGAACGAGTGGAGTACGACGCTCATCACCAGCGGCCGGTCGGCGGCCGCGTCGTTCAATTCCTCGAACTCGTCGACGATCATGTCGGCGAAGTCCCGGGCGGAGGTCTGCCGGCCGATCACCGTGGTCGAGTCGTTGAGCTCCGCGTTGTAGGGAATTGCCAGCAGGGGACCGGATTTCGTGCCGAGCCAGACCGGTTGGTCGTCCAGCCGAAGGTCGAGCAGGTAGCGGTACCCGGTGGCAGCGAGCAGGTCCAGGGTCGCTGGGGTCTGAATGAGCCAGGGGCTGGACCAGCCGCCCGGGCCGACCTTCTCCTCCGCCGAGATTCGGGTTGCGACATCCGTCAGGTACGCCCGCTCCGCGGCCGGATCCATCCCGGCCAGCGAGTCGGAGTTGGACCGCCCGTGCCCGACTATCTCAGCGCCGGCCCGTCGGGCGGCGGGCACCACGTCCGGGGCATCGTCGTACACGTCGGTGTTCAGCAGGACGGTCGGCGGGATGTGCAGCTCGTGCAGCCGGTCGAACAGTCGGAAGGCGCCGACCCGGTTGCCGTAGTCGCGCCAGGCGGTGTTGACCAGGTCGGGTCCGGGCACGCCGGGCAGGAGGTCCTCGGTCTGGCCGTCGCCGAACCGGTATGACTCGATCCCGACGCAGACCACGACCGCGAGCCGGGAGCCGTTGGGCCACCTGCCGTTTGGGCGACCCGGCAGCGAGCTGTACGGGTAGCCGGCGGGATTTGTCACGGCGCCCACTGCACTGGACCGGTGCTGCCGGTAGACGTCGTGGCTCCGGAAATCCAGCGGGTGAAACCCACATCGGTGGCCGCGGCCCGGCGCACGATCTGCTGGTACACCGGGTACAGATCGTCGGCGCTCCGGCGGGCGGCCCTGATCGCCGGTTGCTTGGCGGCGAACAATTCCCGGGCCTCATTCAGCACCGCCGATTCATCGACGGTGGTGACATGGCCATGCTCGGCGACGACCCGGCCGGCGACCATGGTCAGCACCACGTCGCGGCCGTCCTGGCTGTGCACCAGTTGCTCGCGAAGATCGTTGAGCGGGGTGAAGGCGATCGCGTGCAGGTCGAGCAGGGCCAGGTCGGCGAGCATCCCCGGCCTGACCGCGCCGAGCTCGCCCTCCCGCCGCAGGGCCCTGGCCCCGCCGGTCCACAGCGCATCGAGAACCTCTGCAGGCGTTGGCCAGTCGTTGCTGTCGAGCCCGGAAACGTTGTGGATCAGGCCGGCCATCTTGGCCACCGTCCAGACGTTGACGGTGTCGTCGCAGATCGCCTCGTCGGTGCCCAGCGCGATGGGGATGCCGTGGTCGCGCACCGCCCGCCACGGCAGCACTCCGCTGCCCAGTCGCAGGTTGCTCACCGGGTTGTGGACGATGGTCGAGCCGGCATCGGCGATCGCGTCGAGGTCGGCGTCGTCGACCCAGACCGCGTGGATCACGTTGGTGTGCGGTCGGAGTAGCCCGGCGGCGGCGGTGTACCGGACCAGCGACTGCCCGGCGAACCTGGGCTGCCCGGCCATCAGGGTGCGCTGCACCTTTGTCTCGAGCATGTGTGCATACAGCGGCAGTCCGTGGCGTTCGGCGAGGTCGTCGAGCGCGGCGAAGTAGTCAAGGCTCACCCGCTGAGGCGCGGAGATCGACACGGCAGCCCGGATCCGGTCGTCCGCCGCGTGGTGCCAGGTGTTGATCAGGTGTTCGTAGGCTTCGAGCAGCTGCGCCGCCGGGGCCAGAGCCGGCGCGTCGAATGCGGTGCGCAACGGGCCGGACATCTCGACATCGTTTGGGAAAGGCAGCTTTTCGGCCTCGGGCCGTTCGGGCTGGTCGAGCGCCAGGGTGGCCCGGATACCGCTGTCCCGGTAGGCGGCGGCGACCGCGTCGATGATCTCCGGAGTGGGGAACGGCATCAGGAACGCGTCGTCCTGCACGGTGGTGATGCCGCGCTGGAGCATCTCGATCGCGCCCAACATGGTGCGCAGGTACGCCTCTCGCGGCCTCGGGGCCAGGGCTGGGTCGGCCGGCGACTCGAACAGCATGAACAGTTCCAGCGGCAGGCTCCGGACCGAGCCCTTGAGGTGGTTGGCCGGCGAGTGGAAGTGCGCATTGATCAGGCCGGGGATCAACAGGTAGCGCCCGCGGCCCTCGATCACCCGGGAGGCACCGGCGAAATCCAGGCCAAACCCGATTGCGCTGATCCGGTCCCCGTCGACGAGCACGTCCGCCGGCCCGGTCAGGGCGGCTTCGTTGTCGGCGTCGTAGACCAGTACCTGGCGGAACAGAATGCTCATCAGGCACCCGCCGGCCGCAGGTCGAAGGCGGGCAGGTCCGGGACGGCGGCGAAGGTGTTGGCACGAGAAGTGCCCAGCCCCATGTTGACCAGGCCAGCGGCTATGCCGACTGCGGCCGCCACCCCGTCGATCACCGGGACCCCCAGCTCGCGGGACAGCGGCCCGGCGAGGTCGGCCAAGCCGGCGCAGCCCAGTACCACAGCCTCCGCTCCGCCCGTGTCGATGGCGCCCCGGGCAGCCGCGGCGAAGACGTCCAACAGGTGGGTCGAGCCGTGTTCCAGGTCGGACACCGGGGCGTCGACGGCGACCACGGTGCAGCGGTGCTCCAGCCCGAGGGCACGCACCACCCGGTCGCTGTGCGCAATGGTGCGGGCGGGCATGGTGACCACGACGAACCGGTGCGCCAGCAGGCATGCGGTCTGCAGGGCGGCCTCGGTCATCCCGACGACCGGGCTGTCGGCGACCTCTCGGGCGGCGGCCACCCCGGTGTCACCGAAGCAGGCGATCACGAACGCGTCGGTGTCGGCCTGATGTTCGCGCACCTGGGCGAGAACCCCGATGGCGGCAATGGTCTCTTCGGCGTGGCTCTCGACGCTCGGCACCCCGACTGTCGGCCGTACTCCGGACACCGTCACGCCGGGCGGCGCCACCGCAGCTGCCGCGCTGGTGATCGCCGTGGTCAGTTCGTCGGAGGTGTTGGGGTTGATCACCGTGATCCGCGTCATCCGGGCACCCCTTGGGGCGCTTGGTGAATCGCCGCAGCCGCCGTCCCACTGGATGTTCCAGCGGATGTCCCAGCGGAGGTCACCGCAGCGAGCAGCGCGGCGATCCCGTTGCCGCCGATCGCGATCCGGGCGGCGGCAGCTCCGGCGGCGGCGGCCGCCATTGGGTCAGCGCTTCGTAGGTATTGCGCCGCGAAGGCACCGCAGAACGCGTCGCCGGCGCCGGTGCTGTCGACCGGCTCCACGACGACCGTGGGCGCTCGGACGGGATTTGGCCGGTCGCGGGTAGCGATCAGGCACCCGGCGGCGGCGAGCTTGATCACCACCGTCCGCGGACCGAGCGCCAGGAAAGTAGCGGCGGCGGCGTCGAGGTCGGTGGTGCCCGCGAGCGCGACAGCTTCCACCTCGCTGGGCAGGAAGACGTCGCAGGCCCGCACCGCGTCGAGCAGTTTCCCCTGGTGGCCGGCGATGTAGTCCTCCTGCGGATCGAAGAAGATCGTCGCCGCGGTGCGCGGCCGCAGCCACGCCGCCAGCTCCAGTTGCGCCCGCAACTCCATCGCGGACAGCAGCATTCCGGCCGCCCCGAGCGCCTGGTCGGTGATGTCTCCGGGGTGGACCGACAGCAGTTCGAAGTGTTCCTCGCCGAGGAGGAGATCCCACCGCCGGCCGCCGTCGGCGTCGTAGTGGATGACGTTGCGGACCCCGGGCAGATCACGTCGCGGCAGCGTCGCCGGATCGGTCCCTGTAGCCCGGATCGCCGCCAGCAGGGCGGGTGTCGCGTCAGTGCCCAGCGGGGCGAGAATCTGTGTCGTGCCGCCGGAAAGCCGGGCGGCCAGTGCGGCGTAGAGCGCGTCGCCACCCACCGCCTCCACCCGGGCCCCAGCCGGCGAGACAGCTTCGTCGAGGCTCAGATTGCCGATGCAGACCAGGGTGGGGCCGGCGATTTCAGGCATCGGGCACCATCGTCCCGGCTGCGGCCGCCGCCCGCCGAGCCGCCGCGTAGCTGCTCAGTCCCAGGTGATAGCCGAGAAGTTGGGCCGGCAGCACGTAGAGCAGCGCGGAAATTGCTTCGGGGACGTCCGGCAGTCGGATGATCCCGTCGGTGACCAGGTCGTCGAACGCCGTTTCCCCGACGGTGGTCACGACGTAGAGCCGGCCGCCCCAGCGGTGCGCGTCCCGCGCGGTGTCGACCGCACGCGGGACCGACGGACCCGAGGGGGCGAACAGGATGAGCGGTTCGCCGGCCATCTGCGAGTTGTAGTGGTGGTACTCCTCGACCTGGATGTCGTTGGCGTGCAACGTGGTGCATTCCTTGACCTTGGCCGCGCCGATGATGGCAGCGGCGAGACTCGGTCCGCCCCCGGCGAACAGGACCGTCTGGACGCCGGCGGCGACCTCACGGTCCGCGATCTCGGCGATGACCGGATCCAACTCACCCAGCGCCCCTGCTATCACGTCGGGTAGTCCCCGGAAGGCACTTCGAAGGCCGGCGGCCAGGCCCGGCGAACGACGTTCGCCGACCCGGATGGCGAGCTCCAGCAGCAACGCCAACGCCGACGTGGACGACTGGGTCGGCCAGCCCACCCGGGTCGCTTCGATCTTCAACGCGACATCGGCCTCGGCCTGCAGCGTCGACCCGGCCGTGTTGGTGATGCCAACGGTATACGTTCCGGCCTGTTGGGCGACGAGCAGCGCTTCCACCGTCCTGGTCGTCTCGCCGGAACTGGACAGCGCGATGACAGCGGTGCCCGCGCCAAGGAGGGCGGCCTGGTAGTAGGCCAGTTCGAGACTCTGCACGGGCTCGCAGGGCACCCCGAGCATGCTCTCCAGTGCGAATCGGGCGGCGACCATCGCAGCCAGGGAATCGCCGGCGCCGACCAGCACGACCCGGTGGATCGCCGGGCTCCCGGCGCTCAGGCGTTCGGCGATCGAATCGAGAGTTGTTGCGTTGAGGGACAGAGTTGCCCGGATGGCGTCCGGCTGAGCGAAGAGCTCCGGACCCGTGGCCACCACCCGGGCCCGCATCTTCGGGTCCAACGGATCGTTGCTCGGCAGAGCCAGGATGTGCGCCCGCTCAGCGTCGGAGACCCCCTGCACCACCGCCCGCTGCCGGGCGTCCAACGGACTATCGGCGGGGTCGAGCAGCGGGCTCGCAGGTACTGGCATCGACCCACCTGCTCTCCGCTCGGGCCCCGTCATGACCAGAGGGTCAGGTCGAGGCAAGATCCAAACGGTATACCGTTGGTGTTTCTGCCACATCACAACTCATGGCGTACGCGTTACGACATTCCTCCCCACGACGGCTGACCCATCGTCACGGTTCGGCCGGGTTTCGGGTGAGCAGTGCGATGGGGCACCTCGCAGCGCCGCACGTCCGTGCCCACCGCCGGGGGATCAGCTGATGCCGTCGACTTAATAATCATCGAGGCGCTCATTGATTTAACGATAGGGACCGTTCGCACGTCGGCGTGCGTAGAAGTGCCTGACCACCTAATTTCCTTTGCCCAGGGGCTCCGCAGATCTCCTTCGGCCGATACGGGGGGCAATCGGGATGGCAGCAGGTAATGGGGCAACCACCCGATCAACTCCACGTCCTTCAGGTTCGTGCGGGCTGGCCCGTGGGGCGAGGAAGGTTTGCCCGGCCTCGAATTCCGAGTTTTCGGTAGACGGTGGCCAGGTGTCCTTCGACCGTCCGTGTGCTGATGAACAGCTCAGCGGCGATCTCGCGGTTGTTCCGACCGGCACCGGCCAGGCTGGACACGCGCTCTTCGGTGGCGGTCAGGGCTGATCCGGTGCGGGGACCGTCCAGCCGGATCAATTCGCGCTGGGCGATGTGGGCCCACGGAACGGCGCCCAGAACGGTGAACCTGTCTACGGCGGATTGCAGATTTGTCCGGGCCAGCGGTTTGGCCTTGAGTCGACGCTGGGTTTGACCGAGGGCCAGTAAAGAGCGGGGGAGTTCAAGGGCGAGCGGGGAGTACCGGTGCGCATCGACGGCGGCCTCGAGCGCGGCGACGGCGTCGTCGAGTTCCCCGCGGGCCGCGTGGACCAGTCCGTCGAGGCGGTGTCCGACACCGATCAGGGTCGGCCTGTCGAGTTTCCTGCCGAGCGCTAGCTGCTCGGCGGCCAGTGCGCCGGCGGGTTCCAGTCGTCCGGCGGCGACGAGTACCTGGCCGAGATCTGCTTCCAGGCGCTGCCGCCGCCCCGGCTCGTGGATACCCAGCGTGCGAGCGGCGGTCCAGGCTGTCTGCAGATGATGCAGAGCGGTGGGGGAGTCGTTGTCCAGCAGCGCTGCCAGCCCGAGGACGTGGTGGTAAACGATGGTCTTCTTGGTGGTCACCAATTCCGGGCTCGAGGGCAGTTGACCGCCGATCAGGGTGCGGGCTCGTACTGCGTCGCCGGTGAGAACGGCGAGCAGTCCACCGGCGGCGTACAAAGTCGCCGGGGCTACCCCCCCGGTCTCGGCGGCGTGGGCCAGGCCCTCATCGACGGCTGCGAGTCCCGCCCGGTACTGGCCCGCCCAGCACTCGGTCAGGGCGAGATGGCCCAGCAACGCGGGTAGCGACCCGTCGTCCCCCTCGCTGCGGGCCAGAGCGAGCGCGGAGAGCAGCTCGGTCCGGGCGCCGTCGAGGTCGTCCACGAGTTTGAGCTGGTAGGCGCGGATGCTCCGCACCCGGTTGAGGACCTGGGTCGCCCGTGGGTGGGCCAGTTGCTGCCGAGCCTCTGCTGCCTCGGCCCGGATCAGCAGGTCGCGGGCCATCCCGCCACCCGCGTCCAAGTGGTCTTCGGCCAGATAGACCAGCGCCATCGACAGGGCGCCCGGATCGGTGTCGCCCAGGGAATCGAATACTGCAATGGATTCGCCGGCCAACGCCGACCGGGCGGAGCCGAGCCCGTCGCCAACATCAGCCGCGCACGCCAGCGCGACGGCCCGGCTCCGCAGGTCGAGTCCGGGTGTGTCGAGCACCTCCCGGAGCACTGCCTGCGCGGCCCGCTGCCCACGCACCCAGTAGGTGGACTCGATCAGCATCGGCAGCAGGACGGCCCACGGCGTGTTCCGCCGGGTGTCCCGGGCCACGTCCTCGGCCAGCTCGCAGGCGCGCACCAAATTGCCCGAGGCGAAATGCAGCTCGGCGGCGAACAGCCGGCGACGGGTGAGTTCTGCCCGGTCCGTCCCCGGGGTGAGATTGACGGCGAGGTCGGCCAATTCGGCGGCGGTGTGCGGCGCTCCCCGCGCCTGGGCGGATCGTGCTCCGGTCTCCAACGATCGGGCGATGGCGGCGTCGGGTTCCCCGTCCGTGGCCAAGGCCAGGTGACGGGCGCATTGCTCGGGGTCCGCGGTCAGGGTCGCCAGGTTGCGGTGCAATTGCTGCCGACGTCCGGGGCTGAGCATCTGCAGCGCGGCCGAACCGAGTAGCGGATGCGCCGGCCGGAGACGCCCCGCGGATTCGGTGATGAGGGATGCGGCCACAGCCGCGTCGATCGCTGCGTCCGGGTCAGCGAATCGCCCGGCGAGGGCGCGATGGGTGCCGGCCCAGGTGGGCCGGGACAGCGCGGCGACGACGAGCAGGGCGGCCCGTGCGCCCTCCGGCTGCGTCGCCAGCCGTCGGGTGAGTAGCTTCGACAAGGAGGCCGGCATCGGCAGGGGCGCGCGCGGGCTGCCAGCCGATCGGGCGAAGGCGCGAGTGAGTTCGCTGGCCCAGTAGGGGTTTCCTTGGCTGGCGTCGATCAGCGCCCGCTCCGTTTCCAGGGAACAGCCACGTCCGAGATGGTGGCGGATGATGTCGGTCATCGCCGCCGACGGCAGCGGGCCGAGCATGATCACCGCGGGGCGCAAGCCCGAGATTGCGTCGATGACGGAGTGTGTCGGATCCGGCGTGACCGAGGTTGGGTCCTCGGCAACCGAGGTGAGATCGCCGGGCCGCCCGCTGCGCACCGTCAAAACGGTTCGTAGGTCTTCACTGCGAATCCGGCGCAGTGCGTACGCCAGCACTTCGGCGCTGGCCCGATCGAGCCACTGAACGTCGTCCACGGCCAGCAGCACGGCGCACTGGGCGGCCAGGATCCGCAGGGCGGCGAGGACCGCGGCTCCGATTTCACGTTCGCTCCCCGGAATTGCCGAGGGCGACCGGCGCAGGAGCGCAACTTCAAGAACAAGCCGCTGCGGTGCGTTGAGGCGAGGCAGGACCCGGTCCGCGACCGGGTCGAGCAGGTCTGTCAGGCCCGCGAACGACATCCGTGCTTCCGACTGGGCGGGTCGCACCGACAGCACGGTCATCTCCAGCTGCGCCGCGGCCGTCAGGGCTTGCCCCCACAACATCGACTTGCCGATCCCGTGTTCGCCTTCGATGATCAGCGCTCCGGGCGCCGATCCCATCCGCAAGAAGCCGCGCACCTGAGATTCTTCCAGGGTGCGGCCGATCGCGGCCGGACCCGCAGTGGACTGGTCCAATTGCCTCACGACCCGTCGTTGCCATGTGGTCGGCGGGAAGTGTGAACATCGGCGGCGGCCGCCGACGGGCCCCGCCAGATCAGTGTGCGACCACGCGGCGACAACTGCACTGCTTATCCCGATCTTCGAGGCTGACCTGCTGTTCACGGAAGGAACCTGCCGCCGATGTTGCGGACCTGTTGACGACGGAGACCGGTCCGCCGCTGATGCCCCCGCTGGCTTTGATCGGCGTCGAATGGAATGTGGTGAGGAAGAAGTTCACCCGCGCAGCAACCGGTTGCGGGATCTGGTGGCCGATGCCGTAGCTGATCCCGACATTGAACGCGGCTCGCCGGCACGGCACGGCCGCGAGGCTGGACGCCGCGGTCACGCCGAGTTTGACGTCCATCGTGCCGCTAAGCCCAGTGTCACCGGTCCGGCCGGGCTCGTAGTGGACGGGCCGCCGCCGGTCGAACATCCGACCAGCAGTACCGCCAAGGCGATCCGGGCGGCCTGCCTTCCGCCCTTGTCACAGTGACACCGCAGGCAGGACGCGGGCCGATATCGACCCGGCGCGGCGGAGGACCTCCATGACGGTTGCGGCGTCATCGGCTGCCACCAAACTAAGGCAGACCTGTTCCGCGGGAACGTAAGTCGTGTGCAGGACGGTGACCGGCTGGCACGCCGCTGTCATGTTGACCGCCGCCTGCCGCATGGCCGCGACCACGTCTGCGAGATCGCCGGCTTCGGGTTGGGTCACCGGATATTGAACGGAAAATGTATTCATCGGGCCGACGTTAGGGCTCTTTGGCCTGCAGGGCATCCGTAGGACTACGTGTGCCTCACCCGAACCTGCAGTCCCGTCGAAATGGGACAGTTCCATCAAGCCCTCTCCCCGTGATTTTTCCACCGCCAACCCGAACCGAGGAACCGTTGACAGGTGTTCGGTAGGTAATTTCACGGATGTCAACCGTCCGCCACCTGCCTTAGCGTCGTCACAGTCTTTCACCCCTGTTCGCCGACGACGACAGAAATTACACCTACCCGAACGGAGACTGCCATGAGTACAGTTCCTTTCTTCGACCCATTCCGGTCCCAGCACAATCGAAAGGGAGAACCGTCATGACCGGAGGACTGACCGCTTGTCGTCCATCCATGCGAGGTCGCCTGACCGTCGGCGCCGTCGCGCTGCTCTGCGCCGGGCTCGCCGCCTGCTCCAGCAGCAATCCGAAGACTGCGACGCCGGCGGTAGCCTCCGACCAGCCGGGCACGTCGGCGTCCAGCGTCGCGGATTCGGTTCCGGCGCCGGGGAGCGGCATGGACAGCAGCGCGACCGCAACGGCTGATCCCACTGCGGACCCCACCTCCCCTCCTGTCACAGAAGACGCTGCAGGCGCCGCTGCAGATCCCACATCCCTTCCCGACCCGGCGGCAGCAGGGAAGATCAAATGCGCCCTGCTGACCAGAGCCGAGGCGGAAGCGGCCGTGGGCCAACCGCTGACGACGGGCTCCGAAATCGCGGCGCTGGGATCTTGCGGCTATACGAGTCCCGATTTCGCGGCGGGTGTCGGATACACCGTCAGTAGTTGGGAGTCGATCAACAACGCCGCTCACAGCAGCGGCCATACCCCCCCTGCCGTCAGTGGCATCGGCGACGAGGCGTATTTCGGGGTCGGACTGTCCGTCCGCAAGGGCAGCAAGGGTTTTCTGATCCTCATGAACGGCCCGAAAGTCGACGATCTGCCTGACGCCGGCCTGGCCAAGCAGAAGGCGGTCGCTGCGCTGATGCTTCCGCGCCTGTGATTGCCGGGCCGGATGCCGGCAAGGCAGAGTCCCGCCACGTCCATCGCCACCAGCTCACCCGCGACGCCGCCGGCGGTCGCGATCGTCGTCAAACGGAGGAAATCGAGATGACATCTGTTGGTGGACCGCACTCACCGGTGGACCGGGTCAGTCGCCAGGCCGATCTGTCGGCCAAATGGACTACCGGGCAACGCCCGGTCACCCAGGGTGCGGCCGGTGTGACGGTACAACCGTCGACCATCGAGTTCGGTGCGGTGGCACCGGGCACCGTCGGCGGCAAGTTGGCGTACATCGACAATTGCCCAGCGGCGACTGCGATGACCGTTTCGGTGGACGGCTCACCGGTGTTTTCAGTATCCAGGGTGGTCGTTTCACACTGGGAAACCAGAGCGGTGGATCCCTCTGAACTTCCACCTCACCACGGGCCGCCACCGGCGCGCCCGGCGCCGACCCCGACCGAGCGCGTGGTGGTGCAGGACAGCGAGAACGATGGCTCGGGACCGTTGGGCACGACTGCAGGTTCCATCCTGACCGTCTATGTGGCCGGGTTCGTGCCGATCGGCGCCACCGATGTCGATATCCATGGGGTACTTGTGGTTTCAGCGGACGGCCAACAGATCGTGCAGGTCCCGCTGCACGCTATGGCCGCGGGGGTGACCCTGCGGTTGCAACCCGACTCATTTACGCTCCGGCAAGGTGAGTCGGTGGACTTCCTACTGATCGCCACCCCTGTCGGAGGCCCGGATACCGATGTGACGGTCAGTCTGGTCGGCGGTCAGGACGCCGGTGGCATCACGTTGCAATCTGCCGGCACCCACCTTGCGGCCGGTCAGCCGCGGTCGTTCCCCGGCACTTTGACAGCCAGCACGGATTGCCTTGTCGGCGCCCACAGCGGCTGGGTTCTCGCCGAGGCGTTCGGTGGACTTCAGGGCGCGAATGATGCGCGGGGGCGTTTCTTGGGGGTTCGGTTCAGTGTGGCGGTCAACCCCGGCAAACCCGCCGTCGCGGGACCGTTGGCCAGGTACCCGGTGCTCGCGGGCAGCAGCGTCGCGGTGCCGATGAACGTGTGGCTCGGCAGCGCCAACGGGCAGGTCGACATTGCATTCAGCGGAGGATCGTTACCACCGGGCATTACAATGTCCCCTTCACCGCAGTGGATTACCGCGGTGGACAACGTCGATTTCCGGCCCGGCATGCCGGACAACAACGTCAACGCCCAGGGCATGGTGCAGGGACCGGTCACGCTGACCGCGGCTCCCGGATTTCTCGGTGATGCGGCCGAAACAGACCTCGAGGTGCCCATCGACTGGACAGCCGATAACAGCGGCGACACCGGAACTGTCGCGGTGAAACTGGGTGTCTTCGCACCCACTGCGCACATCACCACCTTCGACCCGAACGTCGACGGGTACGCCTTCAACAACCACTGGTTCTTGACCAGTGGGGATGGAGAGACCATCCGTAATTACTTCGGCAACGCCCTGGATGATGTGATGAGCGTGTGCGAGGCGTTGATTGCCGCGTCACTGGTCGGTATCGGCGGGATTGTGATCACCGCGGTGGTTGAAGAGGTGTCACCCGCGCTGCGGAACGAGATCCACAACCTGATCATTGGCTCCGCGCCCGGTGCGATCGGCCTGTGTGGCGGAATGGCCTTCAGCTCGCTTGATTATTACCGTGCCGGGATTCAACTCCCCGACATCGCGACCAGGACCTCGCAACCCGACGAATCCTCCAGCGCAGGGGATGCCCTCCGGAGGCAAATTTGGGATCGGCTGCTGGACTCCCTGGGAGGCAACGGTAGCCGGTTCATGCAGTACCTGGTGACCCTGCACATCTTGCCGGGCCTGGTCGGTGGCGCCCTCGGTGCGGTCGTGGGCGCCGCAGTGGGCGGCAGCGTCGGAATTGCCGGTGGTATCGCCGAAGGCGGCGCCGTCGGCGGCCCCGTCGGCGGTCTCGTCGGCGGCGTGATCGGAGGAATCGGCGGCGCCATCGGCGGTGGCGAGACCATCGTCATCGACCTCGGCGGGTCCAAGAAACTCATGGAGTGGTCCCGTCAGGAATGGACCACGCTGAAAAGGCACCTGGACGCCGGGGAGCCCTGGCCCGTCGGTCTGGTCGGCGACAACCCCAACCCGCTCGAATCCCATCAAATGGTTGCCATAGGGTACGATGATCGTGCTGGGCCGCAACAGATCTCCTTCTACGTCTACGACAACAACTACCCGATGAACCGTGGGAACATCACGATCGACCTGCGCGGTGACACGATGCAGAGCACCACCAATATCCCCGACGCGAGTTGGATGCCGCTGCAAGGCATCATTTGTGAGAACTACACCAGCCGACAACCACCCCGAATCAGTTAACTGGACCGGGTCGGCTCATGCCCGAAGTCGGCATCGGGGTACCGACCGCATCAGCGGCATGCGATGACGACAACGATCGCGATTTTCGAGTGTTCGCCCGCCCGGTCCTTCCGGTGCTTTAATTGCCGGTCCACCCGGTGCAGTTGGTGTCCCGCTGCGAGGATGAAAGTTGCGGTTTTGGGGGCAGAGTGACAGGAGTCGTCAGGTTCGTCCGTGTTGACGAAGTTGATCCTCGCCGGAGCCCCGGCACAGGGGGAGCCGACCGAGTCGAACCAAGGTGACCGGCGGCCCGTCAGCCGGACAACTCCATGGACGCTTTCAGCGGCAATGCAGAGAATGGGCAGGGACCGGCAAGACGGGCAGAGCGGGCGGAATGTGCCGTCAACCAGGATGAGCCACCGATGGCTCATCCTGGGTGCATCAAGCTGCTTTGCACGGCCTTAGGCCGAATTCGACATTGCCGGCGGTATGATCAGGATTGTCGGCAACGTCTGCTTTGCGAACCTGCAAGTTCAGGTTGCAGGAGTTCCTTTCGGCGACATCAGCCCGGCTGCTTGCTGGTGGTCGGAACGCATCGGGAGCACCACCGGACGGCCGCCCTGGTCGATGACCGTCACCCGGGCCTTGTAGTAGCGGGAGACGTTGGCCTCGGTCAGCACGTCGGCGGCAGTGCCCTCGGCGACGATCCGGCCGGCGTCGAGCAGGGCGACCCGATCCGCGTACTGGCCGGCCAGGGTGAGGTCGTGCATGGTGCTGATGACCGCGAGATCCCTTTGCTTCCTGAGCATCTCGATGAGTTCCAGCACCTGTTGCTGATGGCCGACATCCAGGGCGGTGGTGGGCTCGTCCAGCAGCAGGACGGGTGCTTCCTGGGCCAGAGCCCGGGCCAGCAGGACGCGCTGGCGTTCTCCGCCGGACAGGGTCGCCACCACCCGGTCGACCATGCCGAGCAGGTCGAGTTGAGCCAGGGCCTCGTGGACGGCCCGCAGATCCCGGGCACCCTCCACCCCCATCGCTCTGATGTGCGGCGCGCGGCCGAGTAGCACGTAATCGGTGACGGAAATCCCGTCGGGGATGGTCGGCGTCTGGGGAACCAGCGCCACCGTCCTGGCGCGTTGCCGCCGACGGAGGGCGGCGGCCGGTCGCCCGTCGAACTGCAGCACCCCGCCGCCGTGGACCACGCCGGCGATGAACCGGAGCAGGGTCGACTTGCCCGCCCCGTTGGGTCCCACGACGCAGACCCACTCGCCCCGGGCGACCGTCAGATCCACCCCGGACAGGATCACCTGATTCCCGAGGGCGACGGTGACGCCGCTGCAGTCGATCACGATGCGCCCTTTCGGGAGTGACGCAGCACCAGGACGAAGAACGGCGCGCCGAAGAACGCCGTCACGACCCCGATCGGGATCTCGTCCGGGGTGGCGATGATCCGGGCCAGGAGGTCGGCCGCGCACAGGAACGCCCCACCGAACAGGATCGAGAGCGGCAGCACCACCCGGTTGCTCCGCCCCGCGATCAGTCGGACCGCGTGCGGGACGATGATCCCGACGAACCCGATCAGGCCCGAAACCGACACTGCTGCAGCCGTTCCCAGCGACGCGGCGACGATCACGACCAGGCGCGTCCGCCGCACGTCGATCCCCAGGGTGGCCGCTTCGTCATCGCCGACGGCCAGCACGTCGAGCACTCGGCGCTGGGTCAGCAGGACCACCCAGGAAACTGCGGCATAAGGCAGGAGCAGCAATACGTCATGCCAACCGGCCGTCGACAGGCGGCCCAGGATCCACGAATAGACCTGCCTGATGCTGTCCTGATGCCGCTGCTGGATGAAGGTCTGGATGGCGGTGAGAAAGCTCCCCACCGCTACCCCGGCCAGGATCAGCGACCCCGTGGACGGCCGACTGCCACCCGATACCCCCAGTGCGTAGGTCAGCCCGACGGCCCCGAGTGAACCGAGGAAAGCCGCCAGCGGAGCGGCGCCTACCGTCGAGCCGCCACCGACGGTTCCGGCGAACACCAGCGTCACGGCCAGACCCGCGCCGGCCGCGGCGCCGAGGAGGTAGGGGTCGGCCAACGGGTTGCGAAAGACCCCCTGGTAGCCGGCTCCGGAGATGGCGAGGGTGCCGCCGACCAACAGGCCGAGCACCACCCGCGGCAGCCGGATCTGATCGACGATCGCCAGCTCGGTCATGGTCAGATCGGGGTGGAAGCCGGACAGGTGCCCGAGCACGGCGCCCGGGGAGATGAACACCGGTCCGATGATCAGGCCGGCGACGGCGGCCACCGCGACCGTGAGCGCGCCGGCAACGAGCCATCGCGGGCGCAGCCGAGCCGGGCGCAGCAACTCGAGGCCCCCGACTTCCGCCTGGGACCCGGAGGTGACTGGCCACGGGTGGCTGCGGCCGGCATCGGCCACCGTCAGGACGACCGGGCAGACTTGGCCGCGTCGACGATCTTCTGCAGCAACTGCACCACCCGCGGACCCCACCTGCTGGCGACGTCGTCGTCGAGCGGCACGACATGCTTGTCCCTCACGGCGGTGAGCACCGAGAAACCGGGCCGCGCAGCGAACGTCGCAGCGTTCTGCTGGCAGCATTTGGTATCGGCCAGGAAGATCAGGTTGGGATTGGCTTTGATCAGGTATTCCGCCGACAGTTGCGGGTAGGCCGTCCCCTTGCTATTGACCGGGTCCGCGATGTCCTTCAGTCCGGCCAGGGTGTATATCTGACCGACGAAGGTTTTAGCGGACACTGTGTACAGGGTGTTGTCGAGTTCGTGGAAGTACGTCAGCTTCTTGGTGTTTCCCGGTATTGCCGCGACCAGCGCCGCGATACCTGACCGCATGTCGGTCACTGTTTTCGCGGCTTCGGGGGTGTGTCCCGTTGCCTTGCCCAGGGACTCGATCTGGGCGTAGGCGTCGTTCAACGAGGCAGCGGCCGGTTCCACCAGGACGGGAATCGACAGCTTTGTCAACTGTGCCTTGATGTTGTTGATGTCGTCGGAAATGACGACCAGATCGGGCTTGTATTTTGCAATTGATTCGACATTCGGTTCGAACGCGGACAACTTGGTGATCGGGGCCGTCGACGGGAAATTCGAAGCACTGTCGACCGCCACCACCTGCTTGTCCGCCCCGATCGCGAACAGATCCTCGGTTGCGGTCGGGGACAGGGAGACGATCCGCTTCGGTGCCGCAGACGCAACCGGCGAACCGGCGACCGACGGATGGGCGGACGAATTCGCCGACGATGACTCGGCGGACGAACCGGAGGCCGATGAGGCAGAACTGGTCACCAGAGAAGACGTTGCGGTGCCGGACCCGACAGCCGCCGACGCCGACGCCGATACCGACGTGGCCACCCCGCTCTGGGATCCACATCCCGCCACGAAGGTGCCGACGGTGAGGACGATGGCGACGATCGACGGTTTGGAACGCATGCGCTTCCTGACTGTTCGTCGAGGAGGGTAACGCCCGACGACAGCAGGGGCTGCCGCCAACCGGAGCCCATTCCTCGGGGCTGGTTGATCACGCCCATCCGTCAGGCGACCTGGCTAGCCTCTGAGTTGACAGAGGACCACAGTTGCGGGACAGCGCCGGTTTTGCACCGGACTTCGCTGACGGAGGGCGAACCTCCAGAGACTATGCAGGTGCTCAGTCGGTCGTCAACTATGGGCCGCGACGTCGCGGCCGGTTGGTGCCCAGGCCGTGGCGCTTCGGCTGTGCTGGGGTCCCGTTACTCGACCCGGGCCCTGTCGGTCAGTCGTTGGCGCGCACCGTCGAGATTAGTTGCGCCGGTGACCCGTAGCGGCGATCAGTCTCGGGGCCACGGTGGGGGGTGGTGGCCAGGAGATGGTTGATCTGCCGGGGATCGGTCGGACGCGAGTACAGGTATCCCTGGGCCAGGCGACAGCCCAGGCGTCGGAGGGTATCGGCTTGAGTCTGTCGTTCGACGCCCTCGGCGATGACGGCCAGAGCGAGATGACCGGCAAGGCTGAGGATCCCGTCGAGAAGACGTTCCGCTGCAGGATCTGTATCGATGGTGCTGGTGAAGCTGCGGTCGATCTTCAGGCTGTCCAAATGGACCGTCTGTAGGTGCAGGAGCGAGGAATAGCCGGTACCGAAGTCGTCCAGGGACAGGCGGACACCGATGTCGCGTAGTTGACGGGTGACTTCCTGGGCCACGGGCAGATCGTGCAGAAGGGCGTCCTCGGTGATTTCGAGGACGAGTTGGGCCGGGTCGAGGTGATGGCGCCGGAGCAGTTCGGCGATCGCGGCCGGAAACGCGTGGTCGGTCACCGTGCTCGGCGGGATGTTGACGGCGACGTAGAGATTGCGGTCGCCTGTTCGCGTGCACCAGCTCGCGAGCTGGGTGCAGGCCTGCTCGAGCATGTGGTCGGTGAGTTCTCCCAACATCCCGGCGCGGTGCGCGATGGGGATGAATTGCAGCGGGGGCACGGTCACGCCATTGTTGGTCCAGCGGGCCAGAGCTTCCAGGCCGGCGATGGCGCCGGTTTCGATGTCGACGATCGGTTGGTAGGCGACCTGGATCTGGCGGGCGGTGATCGCGTCGATCAGCGGCTGACGGAGCGTCGGGTCGTCACCGCGCGCGGCGGCCATCCCAGGCTCGTAGCAGGCGAGTTGGCCCTTGCCGGCGCGTTTGGCCGCGTACATGGCGATGTCGGCGCGGGCCAGGAGGTCGTCGACGGACGGTGTTCCTTCCGCGGGTAGCAGCTGGGTCAGCCCGATGCTCGCCCGGATGGTGACCACCCGGCCGCGCAGGGTGAATGGCTCGCGGAGCGCTTGCACCAGGCGGGCCCCGACCGGGGCGGCGTCGCCGCCGTCCTCCACCATGACCGCGAACTCGTCACCACCGAGCCGGGCCAGGGTGTCGCCGGTACGCATTGCCCCCCGCAGCCGCTCCGCCACCCGGATCAGCAGCTCGTCGCCGGCTGCGTGCCCGAGCGTGTCGTTGACCGACTTGAAGTCGTCGAGGTCGCAGAACAACACCGACACGGAACGCAGATCACGGCGGTGGAGCTCGAGTGCATGTTCGGCGCGGTTGATGAACAGCGCCCGGTTCGCGAGCCCGGTGAGCTGATCGTGGAAGGCCTGCTCGTGCAACTGCGCCTCACGGGCGGCGAGAACTCCCAGCAATGCGCGGTTCTCCCGCACCGAGAGGTACTGGCGCGCCAGGACCATTGCGAAGGCAACGGATACGCTGGCGAACTCGACGGTATCCAGGTCGTGGCCTTGAATTCGGCGCGCGGTCAGTACGGCCGCCGCGCACAGCAGCGGCAGGTACGGCAGCATCGTCGCCGAAGCGGGTCCGGTCGCCGCCACCTTCTGGGCGGTGATCATCGCCGGCACCGTTCGGGTCCCGGTGTCCGCTCCGGCGAGGGCCAGCAACAGGAAGGCGGCGACCCACCCGAAGTCGGACAGGCTGCCGGTGGCGTACTTTCCGGTGGCGTTGAGGTAGGCGAACGCGGAATCCGCCACCGCCATGGCAGCCATTGCCAGGCTCAGCAGCACCAGCTGACC
>JBBRDH010000084.1:0-22654 GCA_038204125.1 Mycobacteriales bacterium | reverse complement strand
GGAAACCCAGCTGCCACTGGTCCTGCTGGTCGCCGCCGGGGGTGCCGAAGGCCAGCTCCACCACTCCGGCCCGCGTCGCCATCGAGGGCGACAGCGTCGTCCGCGGCCGGCGGCCCGGGATGAGTGAGGTCGGCAGGCCCGGCTCCAGGCTCATCATCTGGAGCCTGCTGCCGAGGCAGAAACCCAGGCCGGGAATCACCGGTGAGGATTGGAGCCAGCCGCCGCTGGGGGTCGCCGCCACGGTGTTCCCGTGTCGGTCGACGACGCTGACGTGGCAGGTGTCACCGGAGCTGCTGCCGGCGCGGGAGACAGTGGGCTCGCCGATGGATGTGTTCACGTCAGGCGCCCGGGTGGTGTCGCGAGGCCGCGGATAGGAAGTGGCCAGCCGGGGCGGCATCCCGGCCGGGCTGCCGGGCCGAAGCTCCAGGGACGCCGATTCGCCGACCAGCGCGGCGCGGGCGGCGGCGTACCGGTCCGAGAGCAGCCGTTCCATCGGAACCGGTGCCGAATCTCCGTACCAGGCCTCCCGGTCGGCGAAGGCGAGCTTCGCGACCTCGGTGATGACGTGCACCCGGTCAACCTCGTCGATCCGGTCTCCGGGCGCCCAGCCGAGCGCGGACAGCAGCCGGAGTTGTTGCAGCAGCACGGGTCCCTGGCCCCAAGGGCCCGACTTCGCCACGGTCCAGTCGCCGAAGCCCGCGGTGACCGGCGGCTCGTAGCTCGGGGTCCAGCCGGCCAGGTCACCGCCGGTGATCACGCCCGGATGCGCGGCGCCGGAGGAATCCATCAGCGGGGTCGGCGCGAAGGCGTCGATCGCCTCGGCGACGAATCCCTGCGACCAGGCGCGCAGTGCGGCGTCGATCTGCCGCTCCCGGCCCGGCCCGGCCCGCTCTGCCTCGTCGAGCAGCCGCCGGTACGTCGCAGCGAGCGCGGGGTTGGAGAACCATTCCCACGCCTGTGGGGTCGTCCCGCCAGGCAGATAGACCTCGGCGGAGGTGGGCCACTGCCCCTCGAACAGCTGCCTCACCCCGGCGATCACCCGGTGGATCGAAGGCAGCACCGGGATGCCCCTGGCCGCATGGCCGATGGCATGGTCGAGGACCTGGCGCAACGTTGCGGTCCCGTGGTCCCGGAGCAGGGTGAGCCAGGCGGCCGTCGATCCGGGGACAGCCGCGGCCAACGGTCCCGATCCGGGGATGAGATCGAGGCCGAGCCCCAGGTAGTGGTCCATCGTCGCGCCGGCCGGCGCCGGCCCCTGACCGCACAACACCGTCGGCGGGCCCTGGGGACCGGCGAACAGCAGCGTCATATCACCGCCGGGGCCGTTCAGGTGTGGCTCCACCACCTGCAGGGCGAAACCCGTGGCCACCGCGGCGTCGACCGCGTTGCCGCCGGACTCCAGCGCGGCCATCCCGGCCGCCGTCGCCAGGTAGTGCGTCGAGGAGACCATGCCGAACGAGCCGCGCAGTTCCGGTCGGGTGGCCATCACCACAACCTATGCCGCGCAGCAGGTCCGACTTCGGCCGGTCCGGATCGGGGCCAGGCCGATGAGTGACCGGATGAGCGCAGAAAGGGCCCGCAACCAATTTCCGGCTGCGGACCCTGCTGCCACCTCTCGCCCACGGTGGAGCTGAGGGGACTCGAACCCCTGACCCCCACACTGCCAGTGTGGTGCGCTACCAGCTGCGCCACAGCCCCGTGAAGCTGCTGCGCCACACTATCAACCCGTCGCGGGACCTTCCTAATCTGTCAGCCGGGCCCGATCCGTCAGCCGAGCAGATTGGTCAGCCAGGAAGTCTCGTTAATGTTGAGCAGTGCGCCGTCCTTCATCCCGGACGGCGTGCCGTAGCCACCGTTCCCATTCGCCTTGATCAGGGTGTCGGTGGCGACCTGTGCAGCACTCTTCGCCTGGGCGATGCCCGAGCCGGAGGTGATGCACGCAGCGGCCGAAGCCGGGGCGCCGACCTTGCTGGCAAGAGCGGCGAGTTGGGCGTTGCTCAGGTCGGAGCTGCCGCCCTCCTTCGGCTGGGTGTCGGCGGCGTACATCGCGCTGTGGAAGGCCAGGAACAGGCCCTTGCCCCCCGATCGGGCCGCCCCACCTGATGACACGGCGCCCGAGGACACAGCACCCGAGGACACAGCACCCGACGTCGCCGAACCTGACGTCGCCGTCGTAGTGCCCGTCCCGCCGGCCTGGGCGACACACTGCATCGCCGCCGCCGCCCTGGTCGAATAGTCCTTGGACGCCGACCTCGCATCCAGGAAATTCAGGAAGTGGAACCGCACGGTCAATTTGCCCTCGTCGACGGCCTTGTTGATCTGCTGGCCGTATTGCTGCTCGAACAGCTGGCATGCGGGACACAGCCCGTCCTCGAAAAGGTCGATGGTCTGCTTCGGGTTGCCGTTGGAAACGGTGATCACGCCGTCGCCGACGGAGGATGTCGACTCGGTGGAGATCGGATGATCGGTGACGGGTGCAGCGGTGGCCTTCTTGTTCAGTACCAGGCCGAGCACCACCAAAGCCACCATGACGACCAGCGCCACCGCGCCGATGATGAGCTGGGTCCGGTTGGAGCCTGGCTTCGCCCGTCGGGCCGAGGCCACCGATTGCCGACCTTGACCGCCAGATCCCGTCCTGACCGAGCGCCCCGAGCCTTGACCGCCGGTCGCCTTGGAACCCCCGGTCCGTGCGCCGACCGGCCCGGAACTGACCGGGCTGGCCCCCCCCGCACTTCCGGGATTCGACCGGGTCTTGCCGGAGCCGGGGTTGGAACGGCCCCGGCCGGGTGCGCCGCCGCCGGCCCGCTGGCCGGAATTGCCGCGAGGTTTCTGGGCCACTAGCTGCTTCTCCTGTTCTGGGTCGACCCGTCGTCGAGCCGCGACCGCGACCTGCCGTTGTGGTCGGCCATGTGGTCGGCGCCGTCGTCGGTGCCGGAGTCAACATCGTCGTCGGGAATGTGATCGCCGAGATCGGCGTCGTCGAGATAGTGGTCGGCGTGGTCGGCGGCCGGGACGGCGAGGCCCGCGGCCAGTCGATCGACCGACCACGGCGTGCGGGGCCGGAGGATGAGAAATACGGCGAGGGCGAGGAACCCGATGTCCCGCAACACTTCGGCGGCATATCCGGTGTCACCGGGGGCAACCTGGCCGCCCCCGCCGAAGCAGCCGCAGTCGATGGACAGCCCACGCAGGGCCGCGGAAGCAACGCCGGCGACGAAAAGGACCAGCACCGCCGCGGACATCGCCGCGACCCATCGGGTGGCCACACCCAGAAGCAGCAGCAGGCCGAGCCCGATCTCGAGGTACGGAAGCGTCGCCCCAATCAGGTCGGACACCGAGGACGGGAAGATCTGATAGGCGCGCACCGCTACCTGGGCGGCCCTCGGATCGGCCGCCTTGATCAGGCCGGACGACAGCCAGACGGCGGCCAGAGCGAGGCGGCACAGCAGCCCGACAGCATCGAATCCGCCCCAACGGACGAAACTTTCGCGCAACGGGCGCCCCATGTCTCCACCGTATCCGCCTGGAGCGTCACCGAACGTCGACCGGGGTGAGAGATGGATGACCGTGCAAAGGGGAGATCCCGTCAGCCCTTGACCGGCTGCACCGGCCAGCCCGCTTTCTCGAGGTGCACCCGGACCCGGTCCACGTCGCTTTCGGTCGGTAGCTCGTCGGTCAGCTTGGTGATGAGCACCTTGATGTCGACCAACCCGAACGGCGACTGGCCCTGGGCCATAATCTCGTCGGCGACCTGACCGATCTCCTGATCGGTCAACCGTCGACGGAGCAGCGCGAGCAGCGGAATGTAGTCCTTCTCCGGAACTCCCTGCGGGTAACCGGCCCGGAGCCAACCGACGATGGAGCCGACGATCGATGCCCGTGCACCGTGGCCTGGTTCGGGCGCGGGTGACGGTTCGACAACCGGGGTCGGAACCGCCGGCGCAGGCCGGTTCCGATTCGGAAGGGCGTCCTGCGAGTGCCCGGCCAGCGGCCATCCAGCGGCCGCCAGCCGACCGGCGACCTGGGCGAGATCGTCATCGGTGGGTTCCTGCTCTGCGACCCTTGCGATGACCTCCGCAACCGCTTTGTGATCGCCGGCCAGCAGGCCCGTCCGCATCAGGTCGGCCACGATGTGGTCCAGCTCGGCATCGGTGAGCCGATGGCGCAGTAGTGCGATCAGTGGGAACGAGTCCTGGGCGGGTATGCCCTCCGGGTAGCCCTTCCGCAGCCAGCCGAGCATCGAGGCGAATAGATTGGGTCGCTCCGTGGGTCGGCCGGAGTTGGTCAGCTGGACCGCGGGCCGACCCATCAGCTCAGCCCGAATCGGGCGAGGAACGCCTTGGAGCCGGCCAGCACGACGATGGCGGCCGCGACGACGAGCAGCACGATGGCGAAGCACGCGATCGCGCCGACCCGGGCCCCGATGCCTGGATTGACGGATTCATTCGGGGAACCGTCGGCGCTCAGGCCGACGGACTGCAGCCGCATGCCGACCGCGAACAGAGCGGGCAGCCCGGCACCGAGTAGCAGACCGACCAGCAACACTTTCCAGGCCGGGGCGATGGACGTCAGGATGGTGGACACGGTGGCCTCCTCAGACCGAAGACTTGGTACGGGACCGGAGATTCGCCGTTTCCACCGGCGGGGCAAGTTGTTTGTCGTCCCATTCGGCGTTCACGTTGCCGGCATGCACCGGCGCCCGCCGCGACCTGACCCAGATCGCCGTCGAGACGGCCACCAGCATCGCGAAGACGACCCCGACACCGAGCAGACCGTCGGCGGGTCCGCGCAGCAGGTCGGCGATGAACCAGCAGACGGCGCCGACCACAGCGGCGACGGGCAGCGTCACCAGCCAGCCGGCGGCCATCCGGCCGGCCACGTTCCAGCGGACGGTCGCGCCCTTCCGGCCGACCCCGGTGCCCAGGATCGAGCCGGTGGCCACATGGGTGGTCGATAGCGCCAGGCCCAGGTGCGAAGAGGTGAGAATGACGGCAGCGGAAGCGCTCTCGGCCGCCATGCCCTGCGGCGAGGAGATCTCCACCAGGCCCTTGCCCAGGGTCCTGATCACCCGCCAGCCGCCGAGGTAGGTACCGAACGCGATCGCCAGCGCGCAGGCCAGCTTGACCCAGATCGGGATGCCGTCGGTTCCGGTGAGCGTGCCGTGGGCGACCAGCGCCAGAAAGATCACGCCCATGGTCTTCTGCGCATCGCCGGTCCCGTGGGCCAGCGAGACCAGCGACGCCGAGCCGATCTGACCCCAGCGGAAGCCCTTTTCGCGCCGCCGGTCCGGAACCTTCTGGGTGATCCTGTAGACGAGGTAGGTACCGACCGACGCGATCAGCAGGGCGATGATCGGCGAGAGGAATGCCGGGACGACGATGCTGGACAGGACCAGGGTCCAGTCGACGCCGCTGGAGAATCCGAGGCCGGCGATCGCAGCCCCGATGAGCCCGCCGAACAGTGCGTGCGAGGAACTCGACGGCAGTCCCAGGAGCCAGGTCAGCAGATTCCAGATGATGCCGCCTACCAGGCCGGCGAAAACAATGGTGATCAACAGGTGGTGGCCGCCGGCCGTATTGAACAGCGGGAGCGGTTCTCCGCTGTGGTGGATGACGGTGCCGGCGGAGTCCTTGACGTCTTTCGTGTATTGGATCTTCACCACCTTGGCGACGGTCTTGGCCACCTCGATGGAAAGAAATGCGCCTACCAGATTCAGCACCGCCGACAGCGCCACGGCAACCTTCGGCTTCAATGCCCCGGTCGCGATCGACGTGGCCATTGCGTTGCCGGTGTCGTGGAAGCCGTTGGTGAAATCGAAAGCCAGGGCGGTCACCACAACCAGCACCAGAATGATCGTTTCGGTCATACCCGAAATGATGAGGCGGCCGAGCGTCGCTGTCTAATCCGGGAAAAGGGCCTGACCAGGCAATACAGCACGCGGGTCGAACAATTCAATTGGTCGTTGCCTATCGTTCATTTTAACCGTCACCCACCGGACCGACGATCAGCCCTGAGCAACCAGATCCAGGACGGCAACGGTGGCCGCCTGGGCCTGCGCGGTGCCGGACGCGGCAGTCCCCGGGATCAGTACCATCGCCCGGCTGCCGAGTGGCATACCGGCCAGACCGGCGAGCGGGCCGCCCTTGGCCACCGGGACCGTTTGAAGGCCGGCCGTGGCCGGATCCGCGGTCGCCGCGGCAGCGCCGGTCTTCGGCCAGGTGGACTGGGTCTGGGTCTGGGTCCAGTCGGTGAAGACGAGTTGCGCCAGCACGTTCCCCTCCCTCACCGGTGCTCCGGTGCCCTTGGCCAGGAGGTAGGCAGCTCCCTTGGCCGGGGCCTTGAGGCCCTTCGGGATGGTGATCTTCGGCTCCAGCCCCGGCTTCCCAGTGACCACCGGTGCATCCTTCGGCGCGGGCTGCACGACGGCGTCCGGCTGCCCGGTCTTCGTCGAAGCAACGTCGGAGACCACATCGATGACGAAGACCAGCGTGTCGGTGCCCTTGATCCCGGCCCCGCTGTTGCCCCCCGGTCCGTAGCCGTCGGCCGGCGGCAGGCTGAGCATGACCCGGCTGCCGACCTTGACCCCGACCAGCGCGGTGTCCCAGCCGGGCACCACCTTTCCATTGCCTATCTGGAACGTCGCGGTCTTCTTCTTGTCGTAGGAGTTGTCGAAGACCTTCCCGCCCCACACCTGGCCGAGATAGTTCGTCACCAGGAAGTCCTTCTTGGCGACCACCCCGCCGGAACCTTCGCTCAACACGAGCCGCTGCAAGCTCGGCGGCGGGTTTCCGGCCGGGAAGGTCAGAGTGGGCTTCTCGCCGATCTTCCCGGTCGGCTTGGGCAATTCACCCGGCGGGACCGGCGCCGCCACGACCGAAGCGGGCGGTACCGCCGGCCCCAGGTTCGACGGCTCGGTCGTACTTGTGCCGGACGCGCCACTGCTCGGGCTCGAGGTGCCGGTCGTCAGGTTGGCGGTCGTGCCCGACCCACAGGCCGCGAGCACGAGGAGCGGCAAAGTGGCAAGCGCAGCGCGGAAGCGCATGGAGAAAACCCTAACTATCGACGGTGAGCAACAGGTGGACCCAGTTTCCGGCCCGATCCGCGATCAACAAACGCAGACGATGCGGCAGACCGACCCCTGTATCTGGGCGAAGGCCCTGGGTCACCCTACGCACCAAGGCTGTCCCGAGCATGTGAACCGACGTCGGCGGCGTCGCTGTTCCAGGGCCTACCGACGCCGGCCGGTCGATTCGCGGAGGCTGGGCGGCTGGGGGCCCTACGCTGAGTGGGTGGCCGGTCCCCCGCGCGTCTTCGTCGCCCAGCTCGCCGGGCTGCCCGTTTTCGGGCCCAGTGGGGAGTCGATCGGCAAGGTCAGGGACATCGTCGCCGCAGTCCGGCTCGACCGTCAACCCCCCCGGATCCTGGGCATCGTGGTGGAACTGCCCACCCGCCGGCCGATCTTCGTGCCCATGCTGCGGGTCACCTCCATCGAGCCGCATGCGGTGGCCATGTCCACCGGCTCGGTCAGCCTGCGCAGGTTCGAACAGCGACGGACCGAAATTCTGGTCATCGGGCAGCTCATCGACAAGAGGGTCAGGATCGCAACCAGCGCCGCCGCCGCGACCGTCGTCGACGCGGCGATGGAGCGCACCCGGACCCGCGACTGGGTGGTCACCAAGCTGGCCGTGCGGGAGCGCACCGGTCTGTTGACCAGGCGGTCTCCGGTGCAGGTGCTCAATTGGAACGACGTCCGCGGCACCGATCTGACGGATCTCAACGGCAGCACCAGCCTGGGTACCCAGCAGTTGCTGGCATCTTTCGAGGGGATCCGGGCCGCGGACGCCGCGACCGTCCTGCGGGACCTGCCGGCCACCCGGCGCTACGAGGTCGCTGACGCGCTCGACGACGACCGGCTCGCCGACCTGATCGAGGAGCTCCCCGAAGCCGACCAGAAGGACCTGCTGGCCCACCTGGACGAGGGGCGGGCGGCCGACATCCTGGAGGCGATGGACCCGGACGACGCCGCCGACCTGCTCGCCGAACTGCCGCCCGGGGTGCAGGAGCGGCTGCTCGAGCTGATGGAACCGGAGGAGTCGGCGCCGGTCCGCCGGCTGCTGCAGTATTCCTTCGACACCGCCGGCGGCCTGATGACACCCGAGCCGATCGTGCTGACCCCGGACGCCACCATCGCCGAGGCCCTGGCCCGGGTCCGCTCCCCCGACCTCACCCCGGCGCTGGCGTCGATGGTCTTCGTCTGTCGGCCCCCGCAGGCCACTCCGACCGGCCGTTACCTGGGCTCTGTCCACCTGCAACGGCTGCTCCGCGAGCCCCCGTTCGACCTGGTGGCCGGCGCTCTCGACACGGAGATGGCGCGGCTGTCTGCGTCCGCGAGCCTGGCCGAGGTCACCCGGTTCTTCGCTGCCTACAACCTGGTCTGCGCGCCGGTCGTCGACGACGAGGACCACCTGCTCGGCGCGGTCACCGTGGACGACGTCCTGGATCACCTACTGCCCGACAACTGGCGCCAGATGGGTCTGTCCGGCATGCCGGCCAGGCCGCGAGCGTCCACCAGGTTGAAGGAGGCCGGCCGTGCCTGAGCCCTTCTCCGGCCGCCGCCTGGACCAACCGCGGAGCCAGCGGCGGTTCAATCTGGCCATCGACCCCGACGCCTTCGGCCGCTTCTCCGAGCGCCTCGCCCGGCTTCTCGGCACCGGCAAGTTCCTCTTCTGGCAGACCCTGATGGTCGTCATCTGGATCACCGCGAACGTCGTTGCTGGTGTCAACGGTCTCTGGGACAAGTACCCGTTCATCCTGCTGAACCTGGCCTTCTCCACCCAGGCCGCCTATGCCGCGCCGCTGATCCTGCTCGCGCAGAACCGGCAGGACGACCGGGACCGGGTCTCGCTCGACGAGGACCGGGCGCGGGCGGCGCAGACCAAGGCGGACACCGAGTACCTGGCCAGGGAGCTCGCCGCGTTACGGATCGCCATCGGCGAGATTGCCACCAGGGACTACCTCCGCGGGGAACTGGAGCGGCTGCGGGTCGACCTCGATGAGGCGGGTTCCGGCAAGCCGAAGCGGGACAAGCCGAACGTCAAAGGCGGCCTCAAGGGCGGCAGCAAAGCAGTGCCGCGGGAACGGGTCCCGCGGCTGGATGATGGTCCGGCGATCGAGAGAGCCGTCGTGGACGGACACCTCGACTAGCCGGCGACTTCGATGCTGGCCATCGCCGATGAGGCCCGCGTGGCCCGCTACACCGTCCACCCGACGCTTTCCCACTCCCGAGGAACGGCAGGCGGGCGGGCGGGCGGCGATCCGGAAGGTAATGGACGCCATTGATGCGTTCCCGGGATGGGACCTCGGCATCGAGCGCTAGCATCCAGTCCGTTCAGACACCGAAGGCCCCACCGGTCCGGTGGGGCCTTCGGTACATGGACACAGCACTTGTGGAGGTGGCGGGAATCGAACCCGCGTCCAACGTTGTGTTGTGAGGGCTTCTCCGGGCGCAGTCCGCCTCGTCCCTACTCGACCTCACCAGTCATGCGAACGTGCTGGTGCGACAGGCCCAGTCGCTGTTTGATGTCCCTGTCAGATTCCGCGACCGGATCTACAGGTAATCCTCCTTAACGGCGCCAGTACCCGGGTCGGAGGAACACCCGGACTGACGGATTCGCTACTCGCTCAGGCGGCGAGGGCGAAATCGCGCTGACTAGAGTCGGCGCTTGATTTTTTGCAACGGATGGTTAACGAGATCATCGTTGCCTTTCTCGGCCCGCTTCACCTCACTCGACAGCCGCTGTCGAGACCAATCACCCCCGTGCCCTGAACTGACCAGGGGAGACAAGCTCCGCAAGCGTACCCGATCGGGGCGCCGACTACCCGTCGCAGCCGGATTGCCCCGGAATCAGGACGCCGATGACGAAGGTATTCCCAGACATCGTCTGGTGACCTGGCTCGGTCCACACCCCGAGCACTGGGCTGCGGGCAGATTCGCCGACCACGTTCGCGGCGGTCTCACCCTTGACGACGGCGCAGCCCCCGGCGGACATCCCGGCCTTCAGAGTCTGCAGTGTGACCGGGGCGGGCCAGGTGTGATCGGGGATGTTCTTGCCGTCGGAGGTCAGCATCATTCGCAGCCGTTCTGGCAGCCAGGGGCGCCGGTCGCTGCCCGCGGTGGTCATCCGACGCATCGCTGATCGCAGCGCGACCCTGTTGGCATGCTGCGCGGCCTGTCCGGGCCGTCACCGACGCCCAGCGCATACACCGACACGCTGGACGGTTGTGCGCCCATCGGCTGCACCGTGACGACGGTGGTGCCCTGGTCGGTGACCCCGGGGTGCCCCATCTCCGCGGCGGCAAGCCGGGTGAACTCGGCCACTGCCCAGCCCCCCCGACAGTTGGCGACGCGGCCGATCGTCAAGCTCGGGAGGGGGTCGGCGATGCTGCCGGAGCCGGTGGCCGTGATCACGGTGCCGTCGGCGTAGACCGCCAGCGCAAACGGTTCGGTCGAGGCGAGCCGCTGCCACGCGTTGGTGCCCATGGTGACCGTGACGACCGGCGGGCCCGGCGGCGTTGCGGGCAATTGCGAAGCAGCGTCCGGGCACGGAAACGAAGGGGTGTGGGGGCTGCCAGTCCCGGGGTGCCAGTCCTGGGGCCGCCGGACCCGGTGCCGGCGCCTGGGGAGGCTCGACCCATTCCGGCTATCCCGCGCAGCCGGCCAGGATCGTGACGAGGAGCGCGGTCAACAGACAGACATACCAGCGACAGGGGCCACTGCCAGCGGGATTCACGCCTTGAAGGCGGGACCGGGGGCTCCGGCGTTGCAGCCCGCTTCGATCAGCCCATGCCTTTCGCGCGGCGGCCGGCGAACTTGGCGATCTCCCGGTCGGCATCGCGCTTGGCCAGCGTCTGCCGCTTGTCGTATTCCTTCTTCCCCCGGCCCAGCGCCAGCTCGACCTTGACCTTGCCGTCGGAGAAGTACATCGACAGCGGGACCAGCGCCAGGCCGCCCTCACGAAGCTTCTGCATCAGCTTGTAGATCTCGGCACGGTGCAGCAGCAGCTTCCGCGGTCGCCGCGGGGCATGATTGGTCCAGGTGCCCTCGGCGTATTCGGCGATGTGCACATTCCGCAGCCAGACCTCGTCATCGGAGACGGTGGCGAAGCCGTCGACCAGCGACGCTCGGCCGGCCCGCAGCGATTTGACCTCCGTGCCGGTGAGTGAGATCCCGGCCTCGTAGGTGTCGAGAATCGCGTAGTCGTGCCTGGCCTTGCGGTTGGAGGCGATCAGCGAGCGGCCCGAGTTCCGCGAGCTCGCAGCAGCGGCCGGCTTCTTGTCGGACTTGTTGTGGATTGCCATAGCCGCTCCACCCTAGTCGGCAACCGCTGTTCGGCAGCGCGACCGAAAGGCCGTCAGAGCCGGACGTACAGCCGCAGCGTCACGTAGGCGGAGATTGCCGCCAGGCCCGCACCGACAGCCAGCAGTATCGGCGTGACCCAGACCAGGTAGGAACCGTCGATCACCGGCAGCACGCCGGAGCTGATCACGGAACCGAGCTGTTTGTCGACGAAGGACACCTTGGCGACCACCAGCAGGGCGATCGACAGCGCCGCGCCGATGATCCCGGCCATCACGGCCTCGATCATGAACGGCAGCTGCGTCCGCCATCGCGAAGCCCCGACCAGGCGCATGATCGAGGTCTCTGTCCGCCGGGTGAAAGCGGCGATCTGAACCATGTTCGAGATGAGCAGCAATGCCGCCAGCGCCTGGATCAACGCGATGATGATGGTGAAATTGCGGATGCCGTTCATCAGGGAGAAAAGCCGGTCCAGGAACTGCTGCTGGTCAGCGACCGAGTCGACGCCAGGTTTCCCGGAGAATTGCTGCGAAATGACCTTGAACCGCTGCGGATCGTGCAACTTGACGTGGAACGAGGCCGGCAGAGCGTCCTGCTTGGCAATGGCCAGCATTTCGGGTTGCCCGGCGAACTGTTTCTGATACCGCGTGTAGGCGGCCGCCTGCGTCTCGTAGCTCACGGTCGCGACGTCAGTATTGGCGCGGAGCCCGTCGGAGATGGCCTGGCAGACCGGGTCGTGGCAGTTCGGGTCACGTTTTGACTGGTCAGCGGTCAGATAGACGGTGACCTGCACTTTGTCGCCGTACAGCACCTGGGTGGCGTCGCTGAGCCTGGCGACGATGAGGCCGCCGCCGAGCAGACCGAGAGAAATGGCCGTGGTGAGGATCATTGCCACGGTCATCGTGATGTTCCGTCGGAGTCCGGTCAGAACTTCGCTGAAGACGTATCCGGTTCGCATTTCTCCCTTTCACCGCACGGGACCGGCCCGCCGGACCTTGACCACCAGATCTGTCCTCGCGAACCGGATTCCGATGACCCCGGTCCACCCTCTTATCGATGGTCAGCGGCCGACGCCGTAAACCCCGCGGGCTTCGTCGCGCACGATCTTGCCCAATTGCAGTTCGATGACGCGCCTGCGCATCGAGTCCACGATGTTGTTGTCGTGGGTGGCCATCAGCACCGTCGTTCCGGTTCGGTTGATCCGTTCCAGCAGCAGCATGATGTCGGCGCTGGTGTCCGGGTCGAGGTTGCCGGTCGGCTCGTCGGCCAGCAGCAGCAGTGGCCGGTTGACGAACGCTCTGGCGATAGCGACCCGCTGTTGCTCGCCGCCGGACAGTTCGTGCGGAAGTCGGCGCGCCTTGCCCTCCAGGCCGACCAGTTCGAGGACCTCGGGAACTATCGCCCTGATGGCCGCCCGCGGGCGGCCGATGACCTCGAGCGCGAATCCGACGTTCTGCTCGACCGTCTTGTTGGTCAGCAACCGGAAATCCTGGAACACGCAACCCAGACGCCGCCGGTGCGCCGGCACCTTCGAGCGCCGGATCTTGACGAGATCCTTGCCGGCCACCTCGATCTGACCCGAAGTCGGCACGTCCTCCCGGATGATCAGCCGCAGGAAGGTCGACTTTCCGGAGCCGGACGGACCGATCAGGAAGGCGAACTCGCCCTTGGCGACGTCGAGCGTGACGTCGTCCAGGGCAGGGCGGGTCGACGTCTTGTAGCTCTTGGAGACATGGGCCAGGTGGATCACAGACGCTGACTCTACTGCCGGAAACTGTTATCCGAGCGTGACATGGCCGGTGGCGAGGCTGCCAACCGCTGCGCCGATCAGGGGGAGAGGGCGACGACCACCCGTTCGTGGAGGACTCCGTTGGTCGCCAGCGCACTGGTCGTCCGACCGTCGACGGAGCCGCCGTCGATGTCGGTGAAACGCCCCCCGGCCTCCTGCACGATCGGCACCAGGGCGGCCAGATCCCACAGGCTCAGCTCCGGTTCTGCGGCCACGTCTGCGGCCCCTTCGGCCACCAGCATGTAGGGCAGGAAATCCCCGTAGCCGCGGTTCCGCCAGGTGGCTGCCAGCAACGCCCTGAACTGCTCGCCGCGCCCGACCTGCTCCCATTCGGCCAGGTCGGAGTAGGTGAGGGAGGCATCGGCCAGCTCGCTGACGGCTGAAACCTGCAGGCTGCGAACCGACCCCCCGGCGAATTGGCCGAACGCCCCGCCACCGCCGGTCGCCCACCAGCGACGGGCCAGAGCGGGCGCTGAAACCACTCCGGTGACAACCCGCGGGCCCTCGAAGAGCGCGATCAGGGTGGCCCAGATCGGCACCCCTCTGACGAAATTCTTGGTCCCGTCGATCGGGTCGATCACCCAGGATCGGTCCCCTGCGTTGAACTCCCCGGCCGCCGAACCGGAGCCGCCGCCGAACTCTTCACCGATCACCCGATCGCCGGGTCTGGCGATTCCGATCAGCTCCCGGATGGCAGTTTCCACCGCCGTGTCGGCGTCGGACACCGGCGTCAGGTCAGGCTTGGCCTGCACCTGCAGGTCCGAGGCGCCGAATCTGGCGAGGCTGATCTTGTCGGCGGCGTCGGCCAATCGCAGCGCCAGGGTGAGGTCGGAGACGGCTTCATCGGTGGTCACGGGTGAAAGCTAGCGCTCCACCCCGGGCTTCAGCGGGCGAGGGACGGATTGGGCAGGATCGGTCGTCCGAAGGTCGACGCGGCGACGCCGGCCGCGCACAGATACCACGCCAGACCGGCGCCGATCAGGCCGACGAAACCGCCGGCATGCGTCAGGGCAGAGGTTCCTGACATCGCGCCCAGGGCGAGGAGAATGAAGGCCAGGTCCAGGACCCCGAACAGCAGGGCCAGAACCGCGGTGGTCCGCATCGCGGCGATCAGCATCAGCGACGTGAAGATGGCCCAGGCCAGTAGGTACCAACCCACGGCGACCCCCACGTGCGCAGCCGGAATCCCTTTGGCGAAGAACGTCAGAAACGCCCAGAATGACAGCCAGAAAGCGCCGTAGGAGGCGAACGCCGTGGCACCAAAAACGTTGCCCTTGCGGAATTCCCACATTCCGGCGAGCAACTGGGCAATTCCTCCATAAGCGAGCGCGACGCCCAACACGACAGGCTCGGTATCTTTGGGTAACACGCCGGCGTTGACCAGGCTCAGCAGAAACGTGGTCAAGGCGAAGGCGCCGAGGCCGAGCGGCGCCGGGTCGGCGATCATCCGGACCTGTTCGGACGCCAACTCGCGGGAGAGTGCGACCGTGCCGGCCGTCGGATCATTGGTGTCGGCCAATAATTCCCGGATGGGTTTTGGTTGGCTGATCGGGTCATTCAATGTTGCAGTCACGATGGTGCTCCTGTCGTCGGTGCTGCGGATATCACTGTCGGCTGTGCCGTGAATATCACTGTCGGCTGTGCCGTGAATATCACTGTCGACTGTGCCGTGAACATCACTGCGACGGTCGGTAGTAACGGAAGTTCGCCTCGGCAACGCAGGCGGGCTTGGCGGCGCCGGGCACTCGAAAAGTCCAGGTCATGGTCAACGCCAGGCCTCCGGACACTTCCCCCACCGAATCCAGATCGACCATCATTTCCAGGAAGTCACCGCTTCGAACCGGCGCCGGAAAGCGGACCTTGCCCAGGCCGTAATTGATCACCTGTCCGACGTCGGAAACATGCAGCACCTCCCAGAGCAGCGCAGTGCCGAGGGACAGCGTCAAATAGCCGTGGGCGATGGTCCCACCGAACGGCCCGGCCGCCGCGCGTTCGGGGTCCACATGCAGCCACTGGTGGTCTTCGGTCGCTTCGGCGAACATTCCGATGCGCTGCTGGGTGATCTCGTGCGGCGGCGAAACACCCAACCGGGTGCCGGCCAGCGCCGGCAGTTCCGCCATTGTCACGACCAGCGGCACCATTTTCGGCGGGACGGTCGTCGGGGCCTGCGCGCTCGGGGCGACGATTGTCGGGGTCTGCGCTGTCGGAAGCGTGGTCATCGGAACGCGTCGAATCCGGCGACGGCCCGACCGGCCGGACCTTCGGTCATCGTAGCCGTCACTGGATCCGGCTTTCGTGGCCGGCCCACTCGGACTTGCGAAGCTCGTGCTTCTGCAGTTTCCCGGTCGAGGTCCGGGGCAGATGGAGCACGAAGTCAATTGATTTCGGCGCCTTGAATTTGGCGATGTGGTCCTTCACATAGGCGATGAGTTCGGCCTGGTCAGCGCTCTGACCGACGGCCAGCACCACAAAGGCCTTCGGGCGCTCACCCCACCGCTCGTCCGGGACGGCGATCACGGCGGCATCGGCCACGGCGGGGTGGGACAGCAGTGTGTGCTCGACCTCCACCGTGGAAATGTTCTCGCCACCGGAAATGACGATGTCCTTGGCGCGGTCCAACAATTTCACGTAGCCGTCCGGGTATCGCACACCGAGATCGCCGGAATGGAACCACCCCCCGCGGAACGCCTCCCTGGTGGCGTCGGCGTCACGGTAGTACTCCTTCATCACCGTGTTGCCGCGCATGACGATCTCACCCATGGTGACGCCGTCGGCGGGTACATCGACCAGGACGTCCGAGCTGCCAAATCTACCGACGACCCTGGCCTCGTCGGCGGTGACCATGCCGACGCCCTGCCGGGCCATGAGGTGTGAGCGTTCAGGGGCGGACAACGCGCGCCACGCGTCCTGGGGCTCGCACACCGTGTAAGGGCCGTAGGTCTCGGTCAGACCGTAGACATGCACGACCCGCACGTTCATCTCGGCGAAGGCCTCGATGATGGCCGGACTGGGCGGAGCGCCGGCGGTGGTGACCGTCAACGGCTGACGCAACGGGTGAGACGCGGACGAATCCCGCATGATCGACAGCACGGTCGGCGCGCCGGCCATGTGGGACACCCCGGCGTGATCGATCAGCCGCCAGATGTCGTCCCCACGGACCGCACGCAGGCACACATGGGTGCCAGCCACTGCGGTGAGCGCCCAGGGGGTGCACCAGCCGTTGCAGTGGAACATCGGCAACGTCCACAGATAGGTGGAGCCGTCACTGAAACCCTGATGGACCACCTGACCCATCGCGTTCAGATACGCACCGCGGTGGGTGTAGACCACGCCTCTGGGACGCCCGGTCGTGCCCGACGTGTAGTTCAGGCTGATCGTCTGTTCCTCGTCGTCGACGGCGTAGGCGATCGCTTGGCTGCTGCCGGCGGCCAACAAATCGTAGTAACCGGTGGTGAACGCCAATTCGACCGCGTCACCGGTCTCGCTGGGCAGGGTCACGATCTTCCGGAGCGTCGTCACCGCGGCCAGCTTCTCCAGTGCGGGTTCCAGCAGCGGCGCATCACCGAGCAGGAAGGAAGCGCCGGAATGGTCGACGATGTCCGCGATCTCCTCCGCCGACAACCGGGTGTTGATGGTCACCAGCACGCCGCCGGCCAGCGGCACCGCGAAATGCCCGACCAGCACCTCGGCACAATTCGGAGCCAGGTAGGCGACCCGGTCGCCGGGCTGCAAACCTTCGGCTTTCAGGGCCTGCGCGAGCCTGGTGACCTGCGCGGCCATGGCGGCATAGGTAAAGGTGCGGTTGCCGTCGATGATTGCCTGGCGATTCGGATGGACGGCCGCCGCGCGCTCCAGAAATCGTAAGGGGGTGAGTGGATTTCGCATGATGTGGATTGCTCCTGTCCTCCGACGTCGACAGTGACGCCATACTGCGGACGCTACGCAGCGACCGGCAGCACCGACAGGGCCTTAAGGCCTTGACCCGTCTTTCCCCGACGGGAGGCGGTGGCCCGTCGATGAGCGGCCGTCGATTGGGACCGAGGAAAAGTGGGGCCCTTCGGCCCTGTTCCCGAACCTCGCCGAGTGCCATAGTCACACCTGCACTTCGACATTGTCCGAGGAGGTCCGCAGGTCGTGGATGGAGAACAACGATGACTTCAGCCGAAAGTTCCAGCAGCAACACAGGTGAGAACGGGGTCCGTGGACGAGTGGCCCTGGTCACCGGCGGTACCAGCGGCATCGGTGAGGCGATCAGCCGGCGGCTCGCGGGTCAGGGGGCAGACGTCGCCGCGGGGTACTGGAGAGGCGAAGACCGGGCAAAGGAATTCCTGGCGCAACTGAAGGCGGACTTTCCCGACTGCCGAGCGACCGTCCACAAGGGAAACATCGGGGTGGCGGAAGACTGCCGCCAGGTCGTCGCAGAGGTGATCGAGCAGCACGGCCGGCTCGATGTCCTCATCAACAATGCCGGCATCACCATGGACCGCACCGTCGCGAAGATGACCGACGACCAATGGGCGAAGGTGCTCGCGGTGAACCTCTCCGGGGCGTTCTATCTTTCGCAGGCTGCGTTGAATCACATGCTGGAGCGCGGCACCGGACGGATCATCGGTATCTCGTCGGTGATCGGCGAGACGGGCAATATCGGGCAGGCGAACTACGCAGCGTCGAAATCCGGGCTCTTCGGCCTCACCAAGTCTCTGGCCAAGGAGGCCGCCTTCCAACTGAAGAGAGCGGGATTGTTGGACCACGGAATCGGGGTGACCGTCAACGCGGTCGCGCCCGGTTTCATCGCCACCGAGATGCTTGCCACCGTGCCGGAGAAGACGCTCGACTCGATCAGGGCGCAGGTGCCGCTGGGGCGGCTCGGTCGACCGGAAGAGATTGCCCGCACTGTGTGTTTCCTCGCCGCCGACGAAACCGCGTACGTGACCGGCCAGACATGGGCGGTCAACGGCGGCCTGGACATGTGAAGGACGACCCGATGACAGAGTCGCCAGGTGCAGATGCCGAGAATGCAGCCGAGTTGCTCGGACTCGAATCGGCGCTGTTCGCCGACCCCGACCTCGCCCAGTTCGGCAAGGCGCTCGGTCTCGCTGCGAAGGGCTTGACGACCCGGCCGCTCGACGTTGCCACCGTCGCTGCCCGGATAGCTGCCGCCCTGAGCACGGTTCCCGGCGCGGCCGCGGCGAAGTGGCTGGGTCTGGACCTCACGCCGGCCTTCGATGTCGACCCCCCCGACCGCCGGTTCGCCGACCCGGCGTGGCGGGAGAACCCGGCCTTCTACGCACTCCGTCAGAATTACCTGGCCGCCGGCCGACTGACCGAGCAACTTATTTCGGCTGCCGGGCTCGGCGGGGCGACCGAGCGGAAAGCCCGGTTCGCGGCGGGGCTGATCGTCGACATGCTCGCCCCGACCAACTTTCTGCCGACCAATCCCGCGGCCCTCAAGAAGATGTTCGATACCGGCGGGGCCAGCGTCGTCAAAGGCGCCCGCAACTTTCTGGGCGATCTGCTGCACAACAAGGGCCGGCCGCGTCAGGTGGACACCAGCTCGTTCGAGATAGGCAGAAACCTGGCCGCCACACCCTGCAAGGTCGTCTACCGCAACGAGCTGATGGAGCTCCTGCAATACGAGCCGCAAACGAATCAGGTGCACGCTGCGCCGTTACTGTGCAGCCCACCCTGGATCAACAAGTTCTACGTGATGGACCTGGCACCCGGTAGAAGCTTCATCGAGTGGGCCGTCCAGCACAACCGGACCGTCTTTGCAATCAGCTACCTCAACCCGGGCCCCGAAATGTCCGGGGTCACAATGGACGACTATCTGGTGAAGGGACCCAAAACGGCGCTGGATGTGATCACCGATATCACCGGCGCCGAAACCATCGACATCGCCGGGCTGTGCCTGGGCGGCGCATTGACCGCCATTACCGATGCTTACCTGGCCGAACAGGGTGACCATCGGATCGGCCACCTGACCCTGCTCAACACCATGCTCGACTACGCCGAACCCGGCGCTCTCGGGATGTTCACCGAGGCCGGGACCATCGACCGACTCGAGGTGGAAATGGCCAAGACGGGCCAGCTGCCAGGTTCATCGATGGCGGGCACCTTCGATTTGCTGCGGGCCAACGACCTGATTTTCAACTACGTGGTGTCGAACTGGTTGATGGGGCAGGATCCCCCAGCTTTCGACATTTTGGCCTGGAACGCCGACAGCACCCGGATGCCCGCGGCGATGCACACCTTCTATCTTCGTAACTTCTACCTCGAGAACCGCCTGGCCGCCGGCGAACTCCGCATCGCCGGTCAGCTGATCCAGCTCCGCAACATCAAGAAGGAGACCTATGTGGTCAGCGCGGAGAACGATCACATCGTCCCCTGGCGTTCGGCCTACGCCACCACCGGTCTGGTGTCGGGGCCGACCCGGTTCGTGCTGAGCAGCGGAGGTCACATCGCCGGCATCGTCAATCCGCCCGGCCCCAAGGGCTGGTACCTGACCGGTGACGAAGTTCCGCCCAATGCCGACGACTGGCGGCGGACAGCAACGAAGAACAACGGGTCGTGGTGGGAGGACTGGTCGAGATGGTCGGCTCAGAACGCGGGAGATCTCACTCCCCCACCGCCCACCGGGAGCGCCTCGTATCCGGTCCTGGGCGTCGGTCCTGGGAGGTACATCCTGACCTGACTCCCTGATTTCCGCCCACCCGCGCTCAGGTTCACGACGTCGACAGGAGCATTCACATGACAACAAAAGCATCGGGCAAGGCCGCACCTGCCACGCCGTCCGCCAAGATTCCCCCGGCGGACATTCCCCCGGCGGACATTCCCGCAGCGGACATTCCCGCAGCGGACATTCCCGCAGCGGACATTCCCGCAGCGATCGTTCCCTCGGTGGAGCAGGTCACCAAACGGATCCGCGACCTCAACGAGCGGCTGATCAAGTCATCGAAGAGCGCGGGCTCGACCGCGCTCGACACCTACGAAAAGGCGCTGCAGAGCATGGTCGACTTCGAGGAAAAGGTGGCGTCGGCCAGTCAACTGGACTGGGTGGCAGCGTTGGCGACCACCCACGCCAAGTTCATCACCGACATGAGTGCCGCGTACACGAAGGCGGCGCGGGAGATCGTGAAGTAGAGGGCCCGATCAGGGCGCCGCATGCCAAGAGCATGCCGGAGCGTCGCCCACGGCCACATGTTCTCTTGAGGTCGACCGGCCTGCATATGGCCTCGGATCGGATTTCCAGCCGGGATGGCCGTCGATCGCGGTCGGCGGCAGTCTTGTCATGACCTTCCCGCGGTCGTCAGTGATTGATGACGAACCAGGCGGCCAGCAAACCGAGCGAGTTGGTGGCCCAGTGCACCAGCATGGTCGTCTTGATGCCCTTGCCCAGCCGAACGATTGCGCACAGCAACCCACCCGCGGCCGTCATCGATACGACCGCCAGGGTCGTCGCCGCCAACTGATCACCCCCCAGCGCGTCCGCCACGGCCCGGTTTCCGGATGCGAGTCCCCGCGACGGAAGAATGTGCCACAGTCCGAACAGGAACGACGCGACCAGTACCGGGCGCCACCGCCAGCGGATCGCAGGCGACCCTCCGAACAGCGCGGGCAGCACTCCTCGGAACGCCACTTCCTCCAGGAAGACCGTGCCGAGCGGGATGCGGATCAGGGTTTGGTACAGCATCGGCGTCACCGCAGGGTTCGATGCCCGTGAATCCAGGAATGCCTCGCGTGTCGCCGGGATCGCGATGCCGAGGCCGAAGATCAGGGCGACGCCGATCACCAGCGCAAGGCCGACCCCGACCGGCCGGCGCCACTGTCGGACGTGCAGGCCGACCGCAATCGGACCCTCGCCGGCCCGATGGGCGATGAGCAGGAGCGCGAGGGCCACGGCCAGGCTCCACGGCACGTACGCCCAGGCCGGCAGCAACCGGTTCGACATCACGTTACTGAGCACCAGAAGCGGGACGACCACGGCCAACGCCCGCCACCGTCGCCTCGAGGAGGGTTGCGGTTCGGTCGGGTCGCCGACCGGCCTGCCCAGCGAGGCACTGGAAACCATGCACCTATGGTGGACTAATTGGAGTGCCGATGCCTCCGGCGACGCCGCAGTACGTCCGACCGGGCACGGGTGAACAGGTCACCCGTCAGACCGCCACCTCCGCATCGCGGCGGCATCAAAATGCCGATTGCCTCCGGTCGTTCTCGTTGATGGTTATCGTCCTGGGCATTGGTGTTTGACCATTCTGATCTGAAGGCGCGACCGTTCGCGATCAACCCGATCGGTGTTACCTCTGGGCTGTGGATTGCCACGTGGTTGCTCAAAGGTACTGCCGCTGTTCTTCAATATCGGCGCCTCTGTCCACTGGAAGGCCTCGGGGCGGGCGTCGGCCCGGGGTGAGCGGATTTGGCATTTCGTCCGTCGCGAGTCCGGGGAGCTGGCTGTCCGTCGGTTGCACGCCGACTCGGGTCCGGCAGGTGGTTCGCCCGCCCGCTGTTTTGTCGTGCACTGGTCAGCGCGCGGGCATTGATGTCGCAGGACGCGACCACTTTCGATCGCAAACTGGCGGACAAGGCAGTGATCGGATCCGCCGGATTGTCCCCAGGATCACGGTCTCTGCGGAGCGCGGGGCACTCACCTCGCCGTGCAACGCCTCGACCTTCTGGCTATCCCCCAGGCCATCGGGCCCCTCATCGGTGTCCCGCCGGGGTACGTTCGCCGAATGACGGAACAACTCGAGCGGGTGGGAGAGGACTGGTCTCGGGCGCTGGCGATTGTTGCCCACCCCGACGATCTCGAGTACGGAACGGCCGCAGCCATCGCCCGCTGGACGAGCCAGGGCAAGCACATCGCGTACTGCCTGGCGACGAGCGGCGAGGCCGGTATCGACGCCATCGAACCGCAGCGGTGCGGACCGCTGCGCGAGCAGGAGGAGCGAGACTCGGCCGCGGTCGTCGGGGTGGACATTGTCGAATTCCTCGGCCATCCCGACGGCATCCTGGAATACGGATTGCCGCTGCGGCGGGACATCGCCCGGGCCGTTCGGCGTCACCGTCCCGAGGTCGTCATCACCGGCTACTTCGGCCAGTCGTGGGCTCCCGGGGCGTTCAACCAGGCCGATCACATCGCACTGGGACGCTGCGTCGTGGATGGGGTTCGCGATGCCGGTAACCGCTGGGTGTTCCGCGAACTGCTCGACGAGGGCCTGGAACCGTGCTCCGTGACGACGGTGCTGGTCGGCAGCCCGTTCGGCACGCACGGCGTGGACGTCACCGATCATTTCGACAAGGGGGTCGCATCGCTGCAGGCGCATCGGGAGTACCTCAAAGGGCTCGGCGAGCACGGCATGGCCGATCCCCGGGAGTTCCTCGAGTCGATGGCCCGCCCCAGCGGATCTCGCCTCGGGGTGAGGTTCGGGGTCCTGTTCGATGTGGTCACCCTGTGACGGCCTGATCGGCCCCGTCGCCGATGTTGCTCGGCAGGGCGATGCATTCGTCGGCTC
>JBBRDH010000083.1:0-23121 GCA_038204125.1 Mycobacteriales bacterium | reverse complement strand
GTTCAGGCCGATGACGGCGACAACGAACCCGGCCAGGCCCATGGTGACCGCGACCGCCGCCCGGGCCGACCGGGTCGGCAGCTTGATTCCCATCGCGGTGAACGACAGGGCGCTCGAGTAGACATTCAACGCGTTGGCAGCGATAGCGCCGAGGCAGATCCCCAGCACCGTCAGCTTCTCCAGCCAGACCGGCAGCAGTCCGGTGTAGGAGGCGACCGGGTTGTCGAAGTTCCAGTCGGCGGCGCCGACGGCGGTCACCGCAGCGGCGCCGACGGTCTCCAGCACCAGACAGGACAGAAACACACCCAGCCCGGCGAACAGACCGGCGGCCCTCCCGGTTCCGGGCTTCAGATAGCGGGTGTAATCGGCCGCGTACGGATTCCAGCCGGCCGCATAACCGAACGTCGCCCCCAGAGTGATCCAGAAGCCGCCGGGCGTGGGCGAGTCACCGGGCTTCCCCACGATGGCCGGCATCGACAGGTTGGCCTTGGAAAGGATGACCACGGTGCCGATCAGGAAGATCACCGTCAACACCGGGAACGCATAACGCTCGAACGCGTGGATCAGATTGTGGCCGAAATAGGCGAGCAGCAGCATGAGCGTCACCACGATCACGAGCGACAGCACCGCGCTCATCCCGGTCAGAGTTTTGAGGGCGAGCGCCCCGCTGACGCTGTTCACCGCGAACCAACCCACCCCGGCAGTGAGAGAATTGAGGCCGGCCGGAAGCAGATTGCCGAGAAATCCGAAAGCTCTTCGGCTCAACACCATCTGGCAGAAGCCGGTGTCCGGACCCCAACTGGAGAGCACGGAGTGCGAGATGGCACCGAGACCGGAGCCGATCGCGATTGCCGCAACGGCCTGCCAGAAGGTGAGCCCGAAGAACAGCAAGCTGATCACGCCGACAAAGATTGTCGCGAACTCCATGTTCGGCGACGTCCAGGTCCACAACATCTGGAGCGGCCGGCCGTGCCGTTCGGCGAGCGGGATCACCTCGGCCCCGCCTGGCTCGACCGCGGCAACCTTGGAACCGTAACCGCGGTCGGGGGCCTGGGGCGCCAACGAGGATGTCATTGGTGGATTGTGGTGGTGGACGTCCGCAGCCACAAGGTGGCTGGGGTCACTTTCATGTTTCCACCTTGTTCCATGACCGTCGGGGTGGGGGCGGACCGCTGCTGGCACCGGTCAGCCCGCCCCCCGTCAGTGCGGCATGCCTACTTGATGTAGTCGGTGCGCATCTCCTCGTCGTTGTCGACGGCTGCCTTGACCTTGTGCGGCGCCATGGCCATGTCGACCGCGTAGTAAAAGATCCCCAGGGAGAACAGGATGACCACGGCGATGTCCCACCATTCAGGAATCTGGGGCAACTTCGGATAGTCGTCCTTCCCGTATCGGCCCACCAGACCGAGGATCGTCATCCCGATCAGCCAGGGCCAGATCCAGGACGCCGCCTTCCAGTCGATGTCGGGCCGCTTCTCCGGGTCGGTCCGACGAAGTCGCACCTCGAACAGCACCCGGCCGATACCGAGCGCGAGCACCAGCTTCCACGTCGTGTCGAATCCGCCCCAGTAGATGATCAGGTCGGCCGAGATGAATCCGATCGGAATCAGCACCTTGGGCATCGGCATCCGGTAGGACCGCTTCCGATCCCCATCCCGCCGCTGCAGCGCGGCCAGGGCAATCGGGGCGAATGCGTACATGATGGCCGTCGCCGACGTCACCACGCCGACCAGTTTGCTCCAGCTCGGGAACGGTGCGAAGGCCAGTTCGCCGACGACCGCCGCGATCAGGATCGAGTACACCGGGGTGCCCTTGCTGTTGAGCCGGGTCAGCGCACGCGGCAGCCGTTCCTCCTCGCCGAGCGCATAGGAGATCCGGGCCGTCGTCCCCACGTAGACCAGTCCGGTCCCGGCCGGGGAAATCACCCCGTCGATGATGAGCAGATACCCCAGCCACGCCGCCCCGGCCGCCAGCGCGAGGGTGTAGTAGGGGCCGTAGTCGCCCGCGCCGATCGGGTTGTCCCACCCACCGGCGACGTCCTTCGGTTGCACGCCGCCGATGAAGGCGAACTGCAGCGCGATGTAGAGCGCGGCGCCGATCGCCATCGCCGTCAGAATCGCCCTGGACAGGTCCTTCTCCGGGTTCTTTGCCTCGCCGGCCAGTTGTACCGCTTGCTCGAAACCCTGCAGAGCGAAGACGACGCCGAGCGCGAGCGCCGCGAAAACGCCGTGCATTCCGTGTGGCATGAAGCCCACGCCAGGAGCGTTGAAGTTCGATCCGTGGAAGGAGAGCGCGATGATCACGATCACCGCGAGCAACGGGATGGCGGTCTTCCAGATGACCATGATCGAATTGCTCTCCGACAGGAGCTTGGCTCCGGCCAGATTGATCGCGGTGAAGAGCACCATGCCCAGCGTCGCCACTATCAGGCCGTTACCGTTCAACGTGCCGTCCTCGTGCAGCATCACGAAATGCTGTTTGACCCAGTTCACGCTGCTGACGTAGGAAATCGACGCCTCGATCTCGATCGGCGCGATCGCCACGGCCTGCAGCCATGCTGCCCAGCCGGCGGTGAACGAGGCCAATGTCCCGAATGCGAAGTAGGGGAACCTGGCCGTACCGCCGGCCACCGGATACGCCGCCCCCAACTCTGCGTGGATGAGCGCGAGAACGCTGAGCATCGCGGCCGCGATGATCCAGGAGAGGATGGCGGCCGGCCCGGCCACCTTCGCCGCGGTGAGAGCACCGAGCAGCCATCCGGAACCGATGATCGAGCCCAGTGAGACGAACATCAGCCCCCAGAAGCCGATAGTTCGATTCAGATGGGCTTTTGGGGCCTGTCCTGCTGATACGGCCTGCGGATGGGAACTCATGAACGGCCTCCAAATGATCGGGGGGAGGATCGGATTGGGGGAGCGACCCTGTCCCGTCGCTCACGAACGTCAGGGAAGTGAACATCCTCCACGACGTCGTGTTGAAGTGGAGGGCCGGGTGGTCCGGACCAACCCAGACTGGGCCAGGATGAACGCGCACACTGTCCCACCAGGTGACGACCACCACTCGACACCACGCCGTCCCGACTGCCAGAAAGCGACCGTCATGACCGAAGTCTCAGCACCCGTCGATATCACGAGCACGGCCCAATGGCAGGCGTTGGTCGCCCACCAGGCCGTGCTGGCCCCGAAGCACATCCGGGAGTTGTTCGCCGACGACCCGGACCGCGGTCGCGAGATGTCCTTGCAGGCCGGGGATCTCTATCTCGACTTTGCCAAGCACCGGGTAACCCGCGAAACGTTGATCCTGCTGACTGAACTGGCGAATGCCGCATCGCTGCCTGCGCGGCGGGACGCAATGTTCCGCGGAGACCACATCAACACCAGTGAGGACCGGGCGGTACTGCACACTGCGCTGCGACTGCCCCCGACGGCTGCGCGGGTAGTCGACGGCCAGGACGTGGTCGCCGACGTGCACGAGGTACTTTCGCGAATGGGGGATTTCACTGATCGGGTCCGGTCCGGGGAATGGGTCGGCGCGACCGGTAAAAAGATCGTCACCGTGGTCAATATCGGCATCGGCGGATCGGACCTCGGCCCGGTGATGATCTACCAGGCCCTGCGCGCCCATGCCACCGCCGGCATCACCTGCCGTTTCGTCTCCAACATCGACCCGTCCGACGTGGTGGCCAAGACCGTGGGCCTCGACCCCGAGACGACGCTTTTCGTGGTGGCCTCGAAGACGTTCTCGACCCTGGAGACGCTGACGAATGCCACCGCCGCCCGGCGCTGGCTGCTCGCCGGTCTCGGTCTGTCGGGCGATCCCGCGAAGGACGCTGCCGAAAAGGAAGCAGTGGCCAGGCATTTCGTCGCGGTCTCGACCAACGCCGAGCGGGTCTCGGCCTTCGGCATCGACACCGCCAACATGTTCGGCTTCTGGGACTGGGTGGGTGGCCGGTACTCGGTGGACTCGGCCATCGGGCTCTCGGTGATGTGCGCGATCGGCAGAGAATCGTTCGGCGAATTGCTGGCCGGGTTCCATTTGATGGACACCCACTTCGCCACCGCGGATCTCGCCGAGAACGCGCCGGTGCTGATGGGCCTTCTCGGCGTTTGGTACTCCAATTTCTTTGGCGCCGAGTCGCGTGCAGTACTGCCCTATTGCAACGACCTTGACCGGTTCCCGGCCTATCTGCAACAGCTGACCATGGAGAGCAACGGTAAGTCGGTCCGCGCCGACGGTTCCCCGGTCACCACCTCGACCGGCGAGATCTTCTGGGGCGAACCGGGAACCAACGGCCAGCACGCGTTCTACCAGTTGCTGCACCAGGGCACCCGGCTGGTCCCGGCGGATTTCATCGGGTTCGCCGAGCCGCTCGACGACCTGCCGACGCTGGACGGTACCGGCAGCATGCACGACCTGTTGATGAGCAACTACTTCGCGCAGACCTCGGTGCTGGCGTTCGGCAAGACGGCGGAGGAGATCGCCGCCGACGGGACCCCGGCAGCGGTGGTGCCGCACAAGGTGATGCCCGGCAACCGGCCGTCCACCAGCATTCTCGCCCCGAAATTGACCCCGTCGGTGGTCGGCCAACTCGTCGCCCTCTACGAGCATGCGACATTCGTCGAGGGCGTGATCTGGGGGATCGACTCCTTCGACCAGTGGGGAGTCGAGCTGGGCAAGACCCAGGCGCAGCAGCTCACCCCGGTGCTGGTCGACGCGGACGCCCCTGCGCAGCAGGCAGACTCCTCCACCGACGCGCTCGTCCGCCGTTACCGCACCCAGCGCGGCCGGACCAGCTGACGCGGCCCCGATACTCGGCCCTCCGCCCGACTCCCCCGCCCGGCCTTCCCGCAGCCCACCCGCCGGGCATCCTGGCGCCGCGGGGACCTTTGCGCGGATCATCATTGCCAACCCGGACGAAATACCCCGGAATGGTACAGATGTGACAGGAGACTTCGACTTGATCCGCGCGGCGGGTCCGTTCGGCCCGTCTCGCAGTCCGGCATGAGCCGGAGGTCGATTGGGCAGCGCAGGCAGGTCGCCGGTACAACGCAGGCAGGTCGGTCGTGCAGCGCAGGCAGGTCGCCCGTGCAGCGCAGGCAGGTCGGTCGTTGAGCGCGGGCGGGTCGCCCGTAAAACGTGGGTCGGGCGAGAAGGAAGGGACGGGCGAGGACATGGCTCAGGATTTGACGGCAGCCGGAGACCGGCGACAGTCCGACCATGTCGTGCTGGCGGACGTGGACAGCGGGTCCTACCTGTCCTTGCGGCGCCGGCCGACGTCCAGGGCCGACAGGTACCAACTCGGCCGGGCGCTGCGCCACCGGGTCCCCCGATCCACGCTCGGGGCGTGGACGGCGGCGGCGGACCGCGCCGACCCGATCGAGCTGATCCGCGAATCCCACCAGGGCCGCCTCGACTGGCTGATCCCGCTGCGGGTCGGCCGAATGGTGGCCTCGCCCTACGGGTTCCTGCGGGGAACGGCGATCGTGATGGCCAACGACGTCGCGGCGCTGCCCGCGACCGGGATCACGCCGGTGATCTGCGGTGATGCCCATTTCGGCAACTTCGGTTTCTATGCCTCCCCGGAACGGGACCTGGTCATCGACCTGAACGACTTCGACGAGGCCCATCCCGGCGGCTGGGAATGGGACCTTCGACGGCTCGCCGCCGGCATCTGGGTGGCGGGGCGCCAGAACAACCACAGCGAGTCGACCTGCAAGGTGGCCGCGACGGCTTGCGTTGCCGCGTACCGGGCCGAGATCCGTCGGCTCGCCGAACAGCCGCTACTCTCCCGCTCGTATCAGCGTCTGAACGTGGAAACGTTGCTGGCCAGAGCTTCTCGGGGTTCCCTGCGCAAGGAGATCGACCGGGCTGCCACCAGGGCCAGGGCCAGGACCAGCGACCGGGCGCTGCCCCGGTTCACCGAGCAGCATCACGGCCGGCGGCGGATCGCGCCGGAGCCGCCGCTCATCACCAGGGTGGACGACGTCGAGGCGGAGATGATCGGCGCCGCCCTGGACGAGTATCTGCTGACCCTCACCTCGCACTGGCGCCGGGCGCTGGCCGGCTACACGCTGGTCGACATCGTCCACAAGGTCGTCGGTGTCGGGAGCGTCGGCCTGCGGGCCTACGTCGCGTTGCTCGAGGGCAGCAGCCCGGATGACGTGGTGTTCCTGCAGCTCAAACAGGCCCGACGATCGGTATTGGCACCGTTCGTGCACGGCGAGTCCGCCTGGCATGCCCATCAGGGCCAGCGGGTGGTCGAATACCAGCAGGCGCTCCAGACCGTCAGCGATCCGCTGCTCGGCTGGACCACTTTCGACGGCCGGCAGTACTACGTCCGACAGTTCCGCAACATGAAGGGCACCATCGCGCTGGATGCCATCGACTCCTCCGCGCTGGCCGACTATGCCGCGGTGGTCGGCCAACTCCTGGCCAAGGGACATGCCAGAACCAGTGGGGCCTCGATGATCTCGGGATATCTCGGCTCCTCGGACAAGGTCGACGTTGCGTTGGCCCGGTTTGCCAGGCTGTACGCCGACCAGACCGAAGCAGACCACCAGGCGCTGGTCAGGGCGGTCGCCGCCGGAGTCTTCCCGGTGGAGCGCGGAGGGTGAGTTCCCCGTCCGGGTACGGCAGCTGACGAAGGCCACCAAGGGCTCTGGTGCTGAGCGCCGGCAAGGCATTGCTCAGCCTGTGGCGCCGAACCGCTCGACCCGGATGGCCTGCTCCGGTACGCCGCAGTCCAGCAGCAACCCACTGGCAGCCTCGGCGAAGTTGGCCGAGCCGCAGACGAAAGCTGTTGCGTCGCTGCGAATCAGCGGCCGCAGATCGTCCGCCGAGAGTCGCCCCAACGGCCGTTGGACCCGGGCGGACGCCGACCTGGTCAGCGACACACCCGCCCCCGCGGCCAGCAGTTCGGCGGCGAACGGGAGGTCGTCGAGCGATCTGGCCGACACCGCAAGGCGGAACAGATCCTCTCGTCCGATGTCGCGGGCATGCCGCAGCATTGCGACCAGGGGCACCACTCCCGACCCACCGCCGACCCCCAACGCCGGGCCGTCCCCCCGCCACACGAACCAGCCGCCGATCGGGCCGCGCACCTCCAGGAGATCACCTGGCCGGACCTCCCCCGCCAGGAAACCCGACACCTCGCCATCGGGCAGTCGCTCCACGAACAACTCGACGCCGGGTGCGGCCGGAGCCGACGCAATCGAATAGGACCGCTGCGCCGTGTACCCGTCGTCGGCCCGGAGCCGGACCACATAGTGCTGACCGGCCAGGTGGTCGATCCGGTCAGGCACGTCGAGCCGGAGCACGACGGATCGGGGCGAGGGGTGCTGGACCTCGCGAACGATCGCCGTCCGCCAGGCACCAGTCGGGGCCGGTGCCTGGCTCACAGTGTCCTGATCAATGGCCATCATTCACCGGCGTCAGCACCGGGCGTCAGCACCGGGCGTCAGCATCGTGCGTCCGCACCGGGCGTCGCACCGGGCATCGCACCGGGCATCAGACATCGGGCGTCAGTCACAGACCTTGAGTCGCCCACGTGATCCACGGGGGCCGTCAGTCGCCCTGGTAGCGCTGCTGCAGCCATGGGTCGCCACGGTCGTGGTAGCCGTTGCGCTCCCAGAAACCCTGCTCGTCGTGATCCATCAGGGTCAGCCGGTTAACCCACTTCGCGCTCTTCCAGAAGTAGAGGTGCGGCACCAGGAACCGCATCGGGCCGCCGTGTTCCACCGGGAGCGGCTTGCCCTCGTGCTCCCAGACGACCCACGCCTTACCACCGGTGATGTCTTCGACGGGCAGGTTCGTGGTGTAGCCGGTGGTCGACCGGATCATCACATATGTCGCCGCCGACTGTGGCGAAGCGGCCCGCAGCAGCACGTCCGCGCTGATCCCACCGAAGCTGGTGTCGAACTTCGACCAGGTGGTCACGCAGTGGATGTCGCCGTGGAACTCCGACCCCGGCAGTTCGTGAAGTTGCTGCCAGGTCCAACTGGATGGATTGTCGACCAGTCCGTCGATGGAGAGGCTCTGCTTCTCCGGGTCCAGTCGAGGCGTCACCTCGGCGGTCAGTACCGGGAAATCCTTGCCGACGTCATACTGCCCGGGCGGTAGCCGGTCGTTGGCCGGGCGGCGCGGACGTCCACTGAATCCACGAGTCATCCCTGCATTCTGCCGCTCACGCATCCCGCCCGTGGCACCGGGACTCCTACCCGACACGGCGGCGCGGACGGCGTCCGGGGACCCGCCGTGGTCGATCCGCCCGTTCGGGAACAGGACAATCCCCGGGCTGTTCCGGCCGGGTGCGCACAATCTGCGCTCCGGCCGGGCCGACTGGACAATTGTCGGCGGCCCGGGGATCGGGTGGCTGTCCGCTACTGCCTGACCGCCGTCCCGGGAGGAACGGAAGATCGATCCGGCGTGGTGGACGGCGGCCTAGCGGCCAGCCACCTCACAAGTCCTGCGCGTCTTCAACGTGGGACCACCTCCTTTCGGGTTCCCTACGAAAATACGTCGCCGTCGGGCTGCTCGCAACAATATTTAGGGTCGACTTTCCGGCGGATATGCTCGGGCGATCCGGGTCAGTCCTTGCGGTGCACAAGTTCTCCGTCGACATAGGTGCGATCGACAGTGACTTCGGCGATCTCGCGCTGGGGAACGTCGAAAGGGTTGCGGTCGAGCACGATCAGGTCGGCGGCTCGGCCGACGGCAATTGTTCCGGTAGCGGTGTCCCGGAAATTCTGCCGCGCCGAACCGGCTGTATAGGCAGCCAGCGCCACTCCGAGCGGGAGTCGCTGTTCCGGCCCGAGCGGCGGTGTCCCACTGGGCGCCTTGGCCGAGATCCGGTTGACCGCAACGGAGATTGCGGCCATCGGATTCGGATCGGACACCGGCCAGTCGCTCCCCATCGCGAGCGGGGCGCCGGCGGTGTGGAGGTCGCCGAACGGGTACTGCCAGCCGGACCGGCGGTCGCCGAGAAACGGAATGGTGAGTTCGTCCATCTCGGGCTCGTGGCACGCCCACAGCGCCTGCAGGTTCGCCGTCGCACCGAGCGACCGGAACCGTCCGATGTCGCTGGGGTGGACGACCTGCAGGTGGGCGAGTTGGTGCCGCAGGCCCGAGTCGCCGTTGCGAATGCGCGCCATTTGCAGCGCGTCGAGGGCGTCCCGTACCGCCCGGTCACCCAGGGCGTGGAAATGCAGTTGGAACCCGGCGGCGTCCAGTGCGGCGGCCACCTCCGCCAGCAGTTCCGGGTCGAAGAAGCTCAGGCCCTGGTTGTCGGTCAGCTCCCCGCAGCGGTCAAGGTAGGGCTCCAGCATGGCCGCCGTGAACGTCTCGGCGACCCCGTCGAGCATGATCTTGACCGACCCTGCCCGGTACCGGTCGCTGCCGGCCTGCGCCTCCGAACGGACCGCGCCGAGGTGGGCGACCTGGGCGGCGATGCTGCCCGCGGATGGAGCTCGGCTCCACCACAGCGCGGCGGAGACCCGGGCGGTGAGCCAGCCCTCGCGTTGCGCCCGCAGGTAGGCAGCATGCACGGTGGCCTGGTCGCCGCCGACCCGCACGATGGCATCCTGCCAGCCGGTGATCCCCAGAGAGTTCAAGTAGACCAACGCTTCTCGCAGTGCGTCGTCATACTCCTGCTGGGTGTCGCGGGGCACCAGACGACCGACCAGATCGGCGGCCCCCTCGTGCAGGGTGCCGGTCGGGCGGCCGGCGGCGTCCCGTTCGATCCGGCCGTCCGGCGGGTCGGGGGTGTCCGCGTCGATGCCGGCCAACTGCAGCGCCCTGGTGTTCACCCACGCCGAGTGGTGATCCCGATTGGGCAGGATCGCCGGCCGGTCGGCCACGACCAGATCGAGCTGCTCCCGGGTGGGGCAGCCCCCGGGGAACGCCGGCATCGACCAGCCCCCACCGAGAATCCACTCGCCGTCGTACCGGCCGGCGTAGGCGGCGATGATCTCCTGATAGCGCTGGGCGGTTCGGCCTCCCGACAGGTCGCAGCGACTCATTTCCAGACCGCCCATCACCGGATGGACGTGAGCATCCACGAATCCCGGCAAGACCATCCGACCGTCGAGTTCCACCACCTCGTCCGCCTCGGTCAGCAACGCCCCGACCTGACGATCCCCGCCCACCGCGATGATCCGGCCGTCCCGAATGGCCACCGCGGTGGCCAGGCCGTGCCCGCCGTCGGCCAGGAAGACCTGGCCACCGCGGAAGACAACCGTCTGTCCGGGGTCGGATCCGGTCACCCGTTGATGCTGATATGCCTTGCGTTCCGGGGTCATTGCGCCGGGGCGATCATCTTGGGCGACATCGATAGCGGGTGCTCTCGCCGCCGGTTCCGTCACCTGGGCTCGATCACTGGGGCTCGATCACTGGGGCTCGATCACTGGGCGCCATCACCGGGCTCGATCACCGGGCTCGATCACCGGGGGTCGATCACGTGCACGGCCGCCTCTTCTGCACTTGCGCCCGCGCCGTCGATCCCGACATCGCCGCCCAGCAACTCGTCCTCGGTGTCTGCATATTCGCCCTGGTCGGTGTCCACGAGCCGGCCCGCCCTGGCATCACCGACCTCACCGCCGGTCTCGTCAAAGAGGTTCTCGCTGTCGCCGGCCCCGACGTCGGGTTCCTCGGCGGACAGCAGCTCGTCCAGGCTCAACCCGCGCTCCTCCTCGGCCTGGGTGGGAACGTCGATACGGACCGGCCGATCCGGTGGGGAGAAACCCTCGTCCAGCTGGTCGTCGATGTCCTTGTCGAGCGTCTCGCCGGCGTCGAGCTGAGCGGACACGTCGTCGGCGGCATCGTTCTCCCGGCCGGTCTCGTCGTTGTAGACCATGGTGAGTCCCTTCATCGAAGTGGTTCGTCAGCGATGGTAGATCGCTGACGGCGGAAAGCCGGGGCGCATGGCTCCCTGGGTGGCGTTCCACGGCCCAGCGCACCCTGGGCCGGAGCGCTCCGGGGCCGCAACTTCCGGGGCGGCAGCATTTCGGGGCGGCTGCGTTTTCGGCCGGCTGGTTCCGGGGCCAGAGGTCGGCTAGGAGGGGGCCGGGGCCGCTCGGGCCGAGGCTGACACCGCAGAAGGGCAGCCAGCGTCAGGCGCCGACTCCGCCACCTCGCCGGGCCAGGCGTCCGTTGCGGAGTACTCGAGACAGGAGGCCGCCAACCGGCGGCCGACCGTCTCGGCGATCTCCGCGAAGGCGTCCAACTGCTCCGGGGTCAGCAGATCGATGAAGTACGTGCGGACGGCCGACACATGCCCGGGGGCTGCCTGTTCGAGCGCCGCCAGGCCGGTCGGGGTGATGACGATCAAGGCCCCGCGGCCGTCGGTCGGGCACTCCTGTCTGGCGACCAGCTGACGGGTTTCCATCCGCCGGATGTGGTGGGACAGCCTGCTTTTCTCCCAACCGACCAGCTGAACTAGTTCGCGCGCCCTGATACCGACGTCCGGGGACTCCGAAAGCTGTACCAGCACAGCATAATCCGCTGTCGACAATTTCGACTGCGAGAGCAGTTGCCGGTTCAATGCGGTCCCGAGCGGAACGTTCATTTGTTGCAGCGCCCGCCAGGCACGGGCCTCCCGAGGGTCGAGCCACCTGGTCTCCGTCACTGGATCGATCTTACCTGTTGACACATCATCAACCTGGTCGTTTCGCCAAGATCACAGCACCTGAGCCGGGCAATCCGAGTAGGCCCGCATGGATGAAGTTGACGACTTCGGTCCCAAGAGTCCCAAATCCGCGATCTTCATCCGTGCCCTGCGACGGGGTCACCCCCCGCTTGCGGGGGATTGATCCTCGCCGAGTGGCACCGGGCGCACGAGTGGCACCGGGCGCAGCGGGCCCGCCGACATCACGGGCACCGGCCTACCGGGCCCCGGAGGCACCGGGGCACCGGGGCACCCCGAGCCCGGCCGGATCTGGGGCCCGACGGGGCTTGTCAGTCTGCGGCGGCGATCCGGTGTTCGAAGACCGGCACGTCGCCGACGATCGGGTTGGTCCGACGGGACGGCGCCAGGTACTTGGTGAACAGGTTGACGAAGGTCGCCAGCCGGTTGCGGTTGCCCAGGAGCATCACGATGTGGACGAACATCCACACCAACCAGGCCGGCGTCCCGGTGAGCTTGAGGGACTTGCCCTTGATGAGGGCGATATCGGCCACCGCGGCCCGACGGCCGACCGTGGCCATCGTTCCCTTGTCGTGGTAGGTGAAGGGCCCGACCGTCTTTCCGGCCACCTGCGCGGTGATCTGCTTGCCGATGTGCTTGCCACCCTGCAGCGCCGGCTGCGCCAGCTGCGGCAACGGCTCGGGGGTGACAGCGATGTCGCCGGCGGCGAAGATGTTCTTCTTGCCGATCACCCGCAAGTCGCTGTCGACCGTGATCCGGCCGCCGCGACCCTGGGGCAGGCCCCATTCGCCCACCGCCTTGGGCACGGCCACACCGGTCGCCCACACCACGACGCCGGCCTTGAGGAATTCGCCGTCGCCCAGAAGCACGCCATCCGGTCGCACCTCCGCCACCGAGGTACCCAGCCGCAGTTCGACGCCCCGCTCACGCAGCGCCCTCGCGGCGAACTCCTGCAGCTTGACGTCGAACGGCGCCAGCACCTTGTTCGTCATCTCGACCAGGATGATGTGGGTGCGCCGAGGGTCCAGCTCCGGATAGATCGACGCCATCGCGTCGTTGCGTAGTTCGGCCAGCGCGCCGGCCATCTCAACCCCGGTCGGACCGGCCCCGACGACGACCATGGACAGCTCGCCGTCCGAGGCGGCGGCCGCGTAGTGCTCCAGCCGGGTGAAGATCCGATCCCGCAGAGTCAGCGCCTGCGCCCTGGTGTAGATCGCGAGTGAGTTCTCCTCGGCGCCCTTGGTGCCGAAGTAGTTCGTTGTGGCACCGGTGCCCAGCACCAGGTAGTCATAGGTCATGGCGCCGCCGTCGCCGAAGATGATCTTCTGCGACTCGCTGTCGATCCCGGCCAACTCACCCTGGCGGAAGCTCACGTTCCGCTGCGACAACCGGGCGGCGCGCAGGAAGAAGGTGACGTCGCCGGGATTCAGTCCGGCGGTGGCCACCTGGTAGAGCAGCGGCTGGAAGGCGTTGTAGGTATGCCGGTCGACCAGCGTGATGTCGACGTCGGCCTTGCGCAGCGCACGGATGGTCGCCAGCCCGGCGAAGCCGCCGCCGACGATGACGACGTGAGGACGCCGACGGGGGGTGACCACCCGGACGGACGCGCTGTTCTCTGTCATGTGCCGATCCTCCTGCTGGTTGTTCAGACGAGCGCCTGGCCGGACGATCCACGTCGGGCTGAGGCATTTGCTCGAACCGGGGAGAACACCTCAACCCCGGTACGGGCGACCGCCACCTGCGCGAGCCGACCGATTGCCGCCTACTGTTCGACAGCACCATATTTTCGCACAGCCCGGTGGGCGGACTCACCCACCGGTCAGTGCCCCGTTCCGCCCTTGTTCAGACATTCGCCGATCTCGGGCGATGCTGCCCGCCGAGGCGGCGAACCCGACGAGCAGTGCCAGGTCGACGCCGACCGCAACGGCCTGCCAGAACGCCCAGGCAGACGCTGCGTCCATCCCGGGCAGAGCCGCCCCCCCCGCTGCCATCAGTACTCCGATCAACCCGATTGTGCTGGTCAGAGCGAGCAGGTCGGCGATCGCCCGCCAGAATCGGGAGGCGGCCTGCATCGACAGGGCGATCCCGAAGGGCAACGCCACCAGAGTGAAGATCGAGGCCACCAGGTGAACCTTTGCGTGCCAGGAATGCTGCAGGCCACCGGCATCCGTCCGGATGAGGCCCATCACCACCGCAGCCACTCCGCCGACCGACAACAGCACCTTGGCGGCTGCTTCCCGGCGGCGGGTGCCCGCAATGGGCGGGGTCGCCGAATGCAGGACGACCGGGGCCAGGCCGAGCAGCACCGTCCAGCAGGTGAACAGCACGCCCCAACGCCCGACGCCGTACTGGGAGACCGAGATCGCCGGTGGAAACCAATCGCCGGACAACTGCTGAATCAGCAGACACCCGGCGACGGCGGCTGCGGCGGCGACCTGGCCGACATGCCGGCGGCGGTCGTAACGGCCACCGGTGAAGATCTGTCCGCCCCGGACGGCAACCGGGAGGCGATCGGTGTTCACTCCCACATCATCCCGCCGGATCACGCCGACCGATCGACCGATCGACCGATCGAACCGGTCCGGTCGTTGCGGGCTGCTACCCGGCCCTAGATTGGTGGGGTCGGGATCAGCGAGGTCGGGCGAGATCGGCCGGACCCGATCTGCCCCGAACGCCCACCGTACGAAGGAGTCCGATGACAGACTTGGCGACGACACAGTTGGCCACCCAGCCGACAACGACCCGGCCGGCGACGACACAGTTCGCGACGACACAGTTGGCGACCCAGCCGGCGGCGAGCCAGCGGGCAGCCGGAGGCGAGTTTCGTCCGACCGACAGTGTCGTCCGGGCCGCAGTGGTGGCACCGGTCCGGGACGAGGAGGCCGACGCTCAGACCCGATCCGACGACCGGGCCCATGTGTTCCATTCCTGGTCGGCCCAGGATCTGATCAATCCGGTGCCGGTGGCCGGCGGGGCCGGTACCCGCTTCTTCGACTACGCCGGACACACCTATCTCGACTTCGGTTCGCAGTTGGTGAACCTGAACCTCGGGCACGCTCACCCGGACCTGATCGCCGCCATCAAAGCCCAGGCTGACCGGCTGGTCACCATCGCCCCATCGTTCGCCAACGACACCAGGGGAATGCTCGCCCGGCTGATCACCGAGCGGGCCGGGACCGGCTTCTCCCACGTCTTCTTCACCAACGGCGGCACCGAAGCCAACGAGCACGCCCTGCGGATGGCCAGGCTGCACACCGGCCGGTCGAAGGTGTTGTCCGCGTACCGGTCCTACCACGGCGCGACCGCAGGGTCGATCACGCTGACGGGAGAACCACGGCGGTGGGGCTCCGAACCTGGACTGCCCGGCGTCGTGCATTTCACGGGCCCCTACCCGTACCGCTCGCCGTTCTATTCCGACTCCGCGGAGCAGGAGACCGAGCGGGCGCTGGCCCACCTCGGCGACGTGTTGACGTTCGAGGGCCCGGCCACCGTGGCGGCGATCGTGCTGGAGACGATCGTCGGCACGAATGGGGTGCTGGTCCCGCCACCGGGTTACCTCCCCGGCGTGCGCGAGTTGTGCAACCGTTTCGGCATCCTGCTGATCACCGACGAGGTCATGGTCGGATTCGGCCGGGTCGGCGAGTGGTTCGCCGCGCAGGCGTTCGACGTGAGGCCCGATCTGATCACCTTTGCGAAGGGGGTCAATTCCGGTTATGTCCCGCTGGGCGGGGTGGTGATGTCGGCGCCGATCGTGGACACCTTCCGCAACCGTGCCTATCCCGGCGGCCTGACGTATTCGGGGCATCCGCTGGCCTGCGCTGCCGGGGTCGCGACGATCGAGGTCTTCGAGCGGGACGGCATTCTCGACCACGTCCGGACGCTGGGGACGGACGTGCTGGCCCCGGGCCTGGCCGAACTCGCCGAGAAGCATCCGGTCATCGGCGAGGTCCGCGGCCTCGGGGCGTTCTGGGCGATCGAGCTGGTCCGCGACCAGGGCACCCGGGAACCGCTGGTGCCGTTCAACGCCTCCGGCGCAGCACTGGCCCCCATGAACGAGATCGGAGCCGCCTGCAAGGCCAGAGGGGTCTGGCCGTTCCTCGCTGGGAACCGCATACATGTTGCACCGCCACTGATTTCGACCGCCGACGAGGTGCGGGAGGGGCTTTCCGTGCTCGACGAGGCGTTGACCGAAGCAGACGCCCGGCTGTAGCAGTCGTTTCCAGATCCAGAGCGGCCGACGCAGTTACAGCGGCGGGTCGAAACGGCCGTCCACCGCGGTCCAGCCGCCGTCGACGAACAGCACCGAGCCGGTGACATAGGACGCCGCGTCGGAGGCGAGAAACACCGCTGCGCCGGCCACTTCGGCCGGCTCGGCCCAACGGCGCAGCGCTGACCTGTCGGCGTAGGCCCTCGACCAGGCTTCGTTTGCCCTGATCTGGCCGGTCAGTTCGGTGGCGACCACGCCGGGGGCGATGGCATTGAACCGGACGCCGGCCGGCCCGTATTCGGCGGCGGCGGCCCGGATCAGTTGCACCAGGCCGGCTTTCGTCGCGGCGTAGGCCGCCTGGCCCGGTTCGACGGTCAGCGAACGGATGGACGACAAGGCGATGAACGAGCCACTCCCCCGCTCCGCCATGACCGGCCCGAATGCCCGGAGGAGGGTGAAGACACCGCGCAGGTTGACCGAGATCACCTTCTCGAAATCTTCGTCGGTGTAGGCGGATAGTTTCCTGCGCACGTTGAGCCCGACCGTGGTGACCAGGATGTCAGGGCAGCCCTGACCGAGAAGCGTTGCCACCGATGCGGTATCGGTGACGTCGACGGTGGTCCAGTTGTCCCCGGCGGTCCGGTCGCCATCGCAGTCGCGGCCGGTGTCCATGGCGGGCGCCTCGTCGACATCGGCGGCGGTGACCAGCGCGCCGTGCGCGGCCAGGGCCAGAGCAATCTCCCGGCCGATACCCCCGGCGCCGACCACCAAAGCCCGGCGGCCGGTCAGGTCGAACAGCCGTTCGTAGGGAGCGGTGAACGGGTTGGTTGCCGGCTCGTCGGTCATCGGTCGCCGTCTCCTTGTGCTCTTGGCTCGGACACCAAGGCCAGCGCGCTGGGTGCGAGATCGGTGTAGCTGTGCCAGGTCCCGGCCGGGGTGCTGACGGTTGCCGCTGCCAGCAAGCCGTTGACCAGTGCCCTGGTCACCACATCAGCTGCGGCACAGAGGATATCGAAAAGCTCGAAGTCATCCGGTGCCGGTCCCTGGCCGGTGGACACGCCGAACAGGGTGTCGCCGTCGAACTGGGTGTGTACGGGGTTCAGGGCCCTGGCCAGCCCGTCCTGGGCGATCCCGGCCATCTTCGTGCACTGGGCCTTGGTCAGCGCGGCGTCGGTCGCAACGATGCCGATCGTGGTGTTGGTCAGCAGCGGCGCCGGCTCGTCCAGGAGTTCTGTGGTCACGGAGTCCGGGGCGGTGGGGCGCCGCGGCTGATGCTGCAGGACCGCCAGCAGAGCCAGTCGATCGGCTTCCGCCGGCCGGCGGAGTGGCGGTGAATCGGCCGGCAGCAGCAGCCGGGCGCCGAGCAACTCACCGGTCCGTCGGTCCACGGGTGAACCCACAGCATTTGCGACGACCAGCGCCGCCACCATGGTGCCGTTTTGCAGGACTGCCGACGCCGTGCCGAGACCGCTCTTGATCCCGCAACTCACCGCGCCGGTTCCGGCGCCGATCAGCCCATTCTCCCGGCCGCCGGCGAGCGGGCCGGGTAGCCGGCCAGGCTGTGGCGGGTCAGCGGGCACCTCGTTCGCTGTGGCTGTCGCCGTCCCGCCCGTTGCGAGAGCAGCTGCCACCGCCGCCTCACCGAAGGAAGCTGTCGGCCGGGCGGCAAAACTACCGCCGCGGCCGAGGTCGAACAGGACCGCCGCGGGCACGATCGGCACCACTTCGCCGGGCCCGCCGACCGCAAACCCGATGCCGGCCCGACCGAGCGCTTCGGCGACGCCGTCGGCCGCGGCCAGCCCGTAGGCACTGCCGCCGGTCAGCACGATGGCGTGGATGCGCTGCACCGAAGCGATCGGGTGCAGCAGGTCGGTCTCCCTGGTTCCCGGGGCTCCGCCACGGACGTCCACCCCAGCCGTCATCCCGCCGGCGGGGGCGAGAACCACCGTGGTGCCGGTCAAACACCCGTCGCTGGTAGCCGTGTGGTGCCCGATCAGCAGGCCCTCGATGTCGGCGAGAGAATTGAGCGGCCCGGCCTGCCCGACGGCGTCCGGTCCGCCCGCTGTCGGCGCTGTCAAAGGTGTCGCCGTCAAAGGTGTCGCTGTCAAAGGTGTCGCTGTCAAAGGTGTCGCTGTCAAATCTGTCGCTGTCAAATCTGTCGCTGCCTCTGGATCGGTCACGGCGTCGGGCCGGCCAGAAAAGCGCGACCGGCGGCAATGTAGACCGCGGTGGCGGTGAGAACGTCTGCGACTTCGACGAACTCGTCGCACTGGTGTGCGATCCACTTGCCCCCGGGGCCATAGACGACCGCGGCCAGGCCGGCGTCCCGGACCAGGATCGTGCCGTCGGTGGTGCCGTGAACGCCGCCGATCGCCGGCTCGCTGCCGGTCACCGATCGGTGGGCGCCGAGCAGGGCGGTGACGACCGGAGCGTCCAGCGGGATGTCCACCGGTGGCCTGTCGTCGACCACCGTGACGGAAGCGGTCAAACCGGCATCGGCAGCGATCTGCTCGGCCAACCGGGTGACGAGGTGGACGAGCCCGCCGTGATCGATGCCGGGTAGCGTCCGGACGTCCAGGTAGAGCGAAGCCGTGGCGGGGATGACGTTCAGCTGGCTCGGCGTCCCGGCCTCGATGACCGTAGGGGTCAGGTAGAACTCGCCCAACAGCGGATGGGTGCCGACCGACTGGCCGATCTGCCGCTCCAATTCGGCCAACCCCATCAACAGGGAACCCAACGCGGGCAACGGGTTCCGGCCCTGGTGCGGCATCGCGCCGTGCGCCATCACGCCCCGCAGGTCGGCCCGTATCCGCAGCGCGCCCTTGGCCATCGGGCAGACCTCGCCGCCCTCGGGTTCGCAGACGATCACCCCGTCGATGCCGGATCGGGCGAGATCGGTGGCGGCGAAGTGCTTGGCGCCCGACATCATGTGCTCTTCGTCGACCAGGGCGGCGACGATGATCCGGCCGTCGAACCCGGCCAGTTCGACCGCCCGGGCGGCGTGGACCATCGCGGCCACGCCCGCCTTCATGTCGGCCGAGCCGCGGCCGAGCAACCGGCCACCGACGATGTCGCCGCAGAAGGGATCGAAGGACCAGTCGGCCGGGTTGCCTTCGGTCACCACATCGGTGTGACCCTCGAACATCAGCGTCCGGCCAGGTCCACGACCATGGATGACGGCGATGACGTTCGGCCGGCCCGGTGCCACCTCCTCGACGGTGACCTCCCACCCGAAGCTCGTCATCAGCTCGGCCAGCAGGGTCGCGGCCGGTTCCTCGACCACCCCCGGAGTGCCGGCCGAATCCGGACCGACGCCGCGGTTCACCGTCGGCAGCCGGACCAGCGCCTGCGCCAACCCGAGAACCGCAGACTCGTCGAACACCGTCTGGCCGGGGACCGGCGGACTGACCTCCTGCTGCCGCATCCCGGCCGAAACGTGCTCGGCGGGAACCATTCTCGTCGGTGGAGCCGGGACCGCACCGTTTGCCATGTCCGGGTCTGCCATGGGCCAAAGATAGCGCCCCCGAAATCCTCGGGGTGGATTCGGTCCCGATCAGGCCAGGTAGCACGGCCCGGTCGGGAGGAACGGCGCGGCCCCGGCCCGCGGAGGACCGGCCCGGCCCGCGCGGATCAAATAGGACTCTTCCGCCCCACCCGTCACGAACGGGCGAAGTTGAGCAGCGCGAGCAGTCTTCAGCCGCGCGGGCCAAGTTGAGCTTCACGCGCTCTGGCGGCGGCCAGGCCCTTGGCCAGGGTCGGCACGGCTGCCAGCAGTTCCCGGGTGTACGGCTGGGCGGGGTTCGAGTAAACGCTTTCGGTAGTGCCCTCCTCGACCAGGCGGCCCGATTGCAGCACCGCAACCCGGTCGCAGACCCGGCGGATCACAGCGAGGTCGTGGGACACGAAGATCAAAGTCAGACTGCGCGCCGTGGCGATCTCGTCGAGCAGGTCGAGGATCTGGGCCCGGACCGTCACATCCAGCGCGGAAACCGCCTCGTCGGCCAGCAGGATCTCCGGGCCGGGGGCCACCGCTCTGGCGATCGAGATCCGTTGCCGCTGGCCGCCCGAGAACTGGTGCGGGTAGCGGCGTCCGGCCGAAGCGTCCAGACCGACCTGTTGCAGCGCTGCGGTCACGGCTGCGTCGACACCCCGGACCCCCTGTACCCGAAGCGGTTCGGCCACGATGTCGCGCACCGACATTCGTGGGTCCAGAGAGCTCATCGGGTCCTGGAAGACGATCTGCAGGGTACGCCGGAGGAATCCGAGGTCGCGTTCGGCGAGCCGCGAGATGTCAACGCCGCTGACCGAGACCGTGCCCGAGGTCGGCCGGTCCAGTCCGGCGATCAGCCGAAGCAGGGTCGTCTTACCGGAGCCCGACTCGCCGACGATGCCGAACCGCGAGCCCTGCGGAATCCGCAGGTTCACCTCGGCCAGCGCGTCCACCGATTCCCGGGGGTCCCACGGCGCGGTCCGGTGCCGGGTGAACGTGCGCCACAGCCCGCGGACCTCGACGGCAGCCTTGCCCGCCGAACCGCCCCCCAGCAAACCCCCCACCGGGTCCGATTTCACCGGGTCCGACGTCATAGGGCACCACGGGAGAGGTCGGAGTCGGCCAGCAGCCGCCTGGTGTGCTCGTGCTCCGGCGCGGTCAATACGCGGGACACCGCACCGGATTCGACAACCTGCCCGTCGAACATCACCAGCACCCGGTCGCACAGTGCGGCCACCACGGCCAGGTCGTGCGAGACGAACAACAGGGCGGCGTCGACTGCCCGGCTCTGCTCCGCGATCAGCTCCAGCACCTTGGCCTGGACTGTCACGTCGAGGGCGGTTGTCGGTTCGTCGCAGATCAGCAGGTCGGGGTTGTTCGCGATCGCAATCGCCAGGACGACTCGCTGCCGCTGGCCGCCGGAGAGCTGGTGCGGATACGAACGCATCATCCGCCGCGGGTCGGACAGGCCCGTCGATGCGAGAAGGTCCACCGCGGCGGCCCTGGCTGCGGACCTGGAACCCCGGGTGTGATGCAGGATCATCCCCTCGGCGACCTGCCGGCCGATGTTCATCGTCGGATTCAGCGCCGTCATCGGCTCCTGGAACACCATGCCGACGCGGCGACCGCGCACCGCGGCGAGGTGGCGCTCCGAGCCGCCGAGTAGATCCTCGGCCACTCCCGCCAGCCGCACGGAGCCGGCGGCGTGCAGCCCCTCCGGCAACAGCCCGGCCACGGCCATGCAGGTCAAGGTCTTGCCGGAGCCCGATGCCCCGATGATCCCGAGCCGCTCCCTGGCGCCGATCTCGAACGACACGCCGCGGACCAGGTCGGCCCGCCCCGCCCGGACGCACAGGTCGGTCACGGTCAACACCGGGCCGGCGTCCGGTGATAGCGGCGGTAGCGCCGCAGCATCGTTCACCGGCCCACCAGGCGCGGGTCCAGGCGATCCCGGAGCCCGTCGCCCAGCACGTTGAATCCGAGCACCGCCAGCGCGATCGCGAGCCCCGGCCACAGCAGGCTGATCGGGTGCTCGGACAGCTCGGCGGTGTTCTCGTAGATCATCCGGCCCCAGGAGGCGGTTGTCGGTCCGGCGCCCAGGCCGAGGTAGGACAGCGCCGCCTCGGCCAGGATGGCGATCGCATAGGACACGCTGACCTGGACGATCACCAGCCCCATCACGTTGGGCAGGACGTGGTGCACGGCAATCCCGACCCGCCCGCGCCCCGCGACCCTGGCGGCCAGGGCGTAGTCGGTGCGCATCACCACCAGAGCCCCGGAACGGACGACCCGGATGAACGCAGGAATGCTCGCAATCCCGATCGCCGTCATCGCGCTGGTCAGCGAACTGCCCCAGATGGTCGCGAAGGCCAGCGCGAGCAGCAGCGCGGGGAACGCGAGCAGCACGTCGGTGATCCGGAGCATCCATTCCGCGGGCCGGCGGCCGATCATGGCCGCGAGAATGCCCAGCGGTGTACCGAGCACAGAGGCGATACCCACGGCGAGAATGCCGACGTACAGCGTGGTCCGGGCGCCGGCCATCAGCAGGGACGCGATGTCCCGGCCCCGCAGGTCGGTTCCCAGGAAATGGCCGGCGGTCCCCGGCGGCGCACTGACGTGGTCCACGTCGGTGTAGATGACCAACCACGGCGTCCAGAAGAACGAGACGAGCGCAACGGCGACGATCAGGGTGACGACCACCGCGCCGAAGACCAACGGCGGCGGCAGGCGCCGGCGACCGACCGCGTTGCCATCATTGTTTCCAGGCGCGCTCATTCCGGATGGTCGCTCACTGCGTTCGCTCATTCCGGATGGTCGCTCACTGCGTTCGCTCATTGGGTGCGCAGCCTCGGATCGATGACGGTGTAGAGGACGTCGACCACGAAGGAGACGGCCAGCGCGATCGCCACCAAGGTCATCACGATCCCCTGGACGGTCAGGATGTCCTGACTTCCGACCGCATCGACCAGCCACGACCCTATGCCCGGGATGACGAACACCCGCTCCACCACCACCGCCCCGACCAGCACCGTCACCAGCTGGACGCCGATCACGGTGAGCACTGGAATCGCCGCGTTCCGCAGGCCGTGCCGGACCAGCGCCTGTCCCTCGGTGAGCCCCTTCGCCCTGGCGGTACGTAGATAGTCCTGGCCCATCTCGTCCAGGACGGCAGACCGGACATAGCGGGTCAGCACGGCACCCTGCACCAGGCCGAGCGAGATCCACGGCAACGCCATGTGTCTCAGGAATCCGACCGGGTCGGTTGCCGGCACCACATAGCCGTTGGCCGGGACCCAGCCCAGCCCCACCGCGAAGACCGCAACCAGCAGGATGCCGACCAGGAATGCGGGCACCGCAACACCGAGCTGCGTGAGTCCGGACAGGATCCAGCCCGCCGACCGGCGCTGCCATAGCGCGGAGAGGGTGCCCAACGGCACGGCGATCAGCAGCGACAGGATCATCGCGCCCACAACCAGCCACAGGGTGACGGACAACCGGTCGAGGAGTTGGGGGCCGATCGGGGTGCTGCTGACGAACGACGTGCCGTAGTCACCGTGCAGGATCCCACCGGCCCAGGACAGGTACTGCTCGGCCAGCGGTCGGTTCAACCCCATCGTCACCCGCAGGGCGGCGATCGACTCCTCGGTGGCCCCGATGCCGAGCGCGATCCGGGCCGGGTCGCCCAGCCCCGAGAGCAGGGCGAAAACGCCGATCGACGCCCCCACCAGGCTGCCGAGGACGATCAACAGCCGACGCAGGATCTGCCAGGGCACGAGTGCTACCCGC